>DAOUAI010000091.1:0-4076 GCA_034433775.1 Dehalococcoidia bacterium | reverse complement strand
TTCGTGTCTCAACCGGTCGCCGCTGATGGTGTGCAGCATTTTGACATCACGGCGCAGCAATTTTTCTGTCTCTGTTTCCAGCTTGAAATTCAGCCGCTGTTCGTAACGTATGCCACGCAATATCCTGGTAGCATCGTCGACAAAGCTCCGGGCGTGCAGCACACGGATAAGCCCCTTAGCCAGGTCTTCCTTCCCGCCCATAGGGTCGAAAAGCTCGCCGAAGCGGCCCGGGTTGAGGCACAGTGCCATGGCATTGATAGAAAAGTCACGACGCTTAAGGTCTTCCGCAATGGTACCCGGCTTCACCGTGGGCAGGGCGCCGGGGTGTGCATAGGTCTCAGTCCGGGCTGTAGCCACATCAAGATTGAAGGTGGCAAACTGTAGCTTGGCTGTGCCGAAGCGACTATGAAGCAGCACCTTTACCCCATGCCTTGCAGCCAGCTCCTTTGCCAGCTTTAAAGCATCCCCCTCGATGACCAGGTCCAGGTCCAGGTTGTCCTTTCTCAAAAACAGGTCCCGCACCACACCGCCGACCAGATAGACACCCTGCCCCTTTTTCTCACCGATTTCTCCGGCCTCTCTCAACAGACTGATGATGTATTCAGGCAAATGCTTTATGGGCATCTCATGACCTGTCCTCATCGGCTTCTTATCCGTAAAACTTTACAGCTTGCAGGCATTCTACCTTCCGTTACTCAGGCGGTCAAGATGTAGCCTTACAGAATTTGACACATCCACCGATATCTGTTACATTGGTTATAATAAAGAGGAAAGGAGCTGGCGCTATGTGCAATACCTGCGCTGCCCATGCAAAAAAGGCTAGCAAACCGACCAAGAAGTCGACCAAGAAATAACCGCTTCTAATTCACTCCCTTCCCATATTTCGTCGAACATCGTAGTTTCGAGCAATTGTTTGTGTCTGTATATTAGCCAGCAGACAAGCTTATTTGTATTCGCTTATTAGGCTGTGTCCAACAAACATAGTGGGTATATTATTCCCATTGGACGAAAGTCCCGAAAATAAGGCGGGGGTGCAGGAACGAGCTTGACAAAAGAGGAACTTCAGGGACTGGTGAGAAGCAGGCTCGCTGGGCGTCTGTTTGTGGTAGTATCCAACCGTGAACCTTATATTCATAGCTTTGCCGGCGATGAAATCCGTTGTCAGGTGCCAGCCAGTGGCTTGACAGTAGCCCTTGACCCGGTAATGCGAGCTTGTGGCGGTATCTGGATAGCCCATGGCAACGGCAACGCCGATAAGGCAGTCGTGGACAAGAAAGACCATGTGGCGGTACCACCTGACGAACCCTGTTATACCTTGAGGCGCATCTGGCTGACCAAGGAAGAGGAGGAAGGCTACTATCTGGGCTTTTCCAACGAAGCCCTCTGGCCGCTGTGCCACATCGCCTATACACCGCCAACTTTCGACGAAGCGGACTGGAACACATATCAAAAAGTAAACCATATCTTTGCCGAAGCCGTAATCGACGAGGTTGGCGACAGCGATGCCGTAGTTTTCATTCAGGACTACCACCTAGCACTAGTGTCCCGTTTCATAAAAGAAAAGAATCCGAAGCTGGTCACAGCACAGTTCTGGCATATCCCGTGGCCTAACCCCGAAGTCTTCCGTATCTGCCCCTGGGGAAGAGAGCTGTTGCATGGACTGCTGGGTAACGACCTGCTGGGCTTCCATATCAAGTACCACTGTGACAATTTTCTGGACACGGTCAGACTTCTTATCGAAGCCAGGGTGGACTCAGAAAGGGCGCTGGTCGTCTGTGGTGGCAAGACAACACTTGTACGTCCTTACCCCATAAGCGTCGATTTCCACCGCATAATGCAAGAGGCTTCCAGACCAGAAGTGCTCGAGCAAATAGAAGAGATCCGCCGGCGTTGGGACATCGACGATAAGTTCGTCGGCATCGGCATCGACAGGCTGGACTATACTAAAGGCATACCTCACAGGCTGAGGGCACTGGACAAGTTCTTTAACAGGTACCCTCAATACAAAGAGCGTGTTGTCTTCTTCCAGCTGGGCGAGCCCAGTCGTATACATATCAAGAAATACAAGGAGCTGAATGCTGAGATAGACGACCTGGTCGAGGAGATCAACTGGAAATACGAGTCCGACGACTGGAAACCGGTAGTACTTCTTAAAGAGCATCTCTCTCCACCTACTCTGCTGGCATTTAACCGGCTGGCGCATTTTTGCATCGTTAGTTCCCTGCATGATGGTATGAACTTGGTGGCAAAAGAGTTTGCCTCCTCTCGGATAGACGAGGATGGTGTGCTCATTCTCAGTCGTTTCACTGGTGCTGCTAGAGAACTTACTGAAGCGCTGCTGATAAACCCTTATGCCACCGACGAATTTGCTGACGCGATTAGAGCAGCTATTGAGATGCCCCCCCGAACAAAGACAAGCCAGGATGAAAAAACTGCGACAAACGGTGGCACAAAACAACATCTACCGCTGGGCTGGGAACATCATCACCCAGTTAGCTGACCTGACACTTTAGGTGAACTGCATCATGCTACACCTTTTTGCTGCCTGGGACAGGGTTAAGTCTATCATCAAGGAAGCTGAACACATCTTGCTACTTTCCGATTACGATGGCACTCTGACACCGATCGTGGAAAGGCCGGAGCTAGCTAGTCTGGACGAAGAGACAAAGAGGGTGCTCAAATCACTGGCTAAGAACCCTCGCTATACCGTGGGCATTATAAGCGGCAGGGCATTGACAGATTTGAAAAGCCGGGTCGGTCTGGAAAA
The DNA here is from genome assembly GCA_034433775.1 of Dehalococcoidia bacterium. Lineage (GTDB taxonomy): Bacteria > Chloroflexota > Dehalococcoidia > GIF9 > UBA5629 > CALJTV01. Next base: position 1,309 of record DAOUAI010000091.1, on the reverse strand, counting down.
CATAGTTTATGCTGGAAACCACGGCATGGAAATAGAAGGCTTGGGGACGAGGTATTTCGATCCGGTGGCTGAGGAGGTACGATCTTTCCTTCAACTATTAAGTAGAGTGCTCTCCGTTGCTCTAAGAGGAATACGCGGGGCGTTTGTGGAAGATAAGGGGATGACGCTAAGTGTTCACTACCGTGCGGTAGATGCAAGAGACGAGGAAGCGGTAAAAAGCGTGTTTGAGAGGGTCGCTGACCCGTTGCATACCAATGGCAGGATAAGGGTCACTCATGGTAAAAAAGTGTACGAAATACGCCCACCCGTCGACTGGGACAAGGGCAAAGCCATAGTCTGGATTTTGACAAAATGTAAGCAGCTTAAAAGGAAGGGCAAGATACTGCCTATTTACCTTGGTGATGACCTCACTGATGAGGACGGGTTTAAAGTCGTTGAAAAGCTTAATGGTATTTCCATACTCGTTAGCGATGAATTGCGCCAATCTGCAGCACGCTACTTTGTAAAATCTCCGGAAGAGGTTATCCAATTTTTGAAGATGTTATAATGTATCGAGGTTTTGATGCTTGATTGGTTAAAAGACAACTGGTTGCTTATCGCTGTCCCTCTGCTTGTCTTCATCGCTTCCTACATAGTGGGCTTGTGGGCAAGGCGACGGGCTTTCAGGACTTTCGAACGCTTGGCTGCGAAGGGGAAATGGGAGGGTTACAAATTAGCCACTGATGTCACGCGTACTCCTTTCCTTCACTGGTTTCTGATACTGGGTGCTTTCATAGCTATCCATGTCTCTGCCTTGCAACCGACACAGAAGGTACTCGCTGATAAGGTCCTTGCCAGCCTGTTTATTATCTCTTTGACCTGGGTGTGTATCAGTTTCAGCGAAAAACTGCTGAGGCTTTATATCCACCGGGTACCACGCTTACGCCCTTCGGAGACGCTTCTGGTAAATATAGCCAAAATTGCGCTAGCCGTAATCGGTGTGATGGTGCTTCTGGATGCCTGGGGGGCACCCACTACACCCATCGTCATCCTGCTGGCAGTTGCCATCTTTGTTGCTGCTCTCTCGTTCAGGGATACCCTGATGAACCTCATCTCCGGGTTACAACTAGCTCAAAGTGAGCAGATCAAGGTAGGCGATTACATCAGACTGGAGTCGGGCGAGAGCGGCTACGTGGTGGACATCGACTGGAAAAATACCCAGATAAGAGGTCTTGATGGCAACCTTATCCTGGTGCCCAACAGTCGCCTGCTCCAGTCCGCGGTGATCAATTATGGGCGACCGCTAAAGAAAGCGAGCAAACCGTTCCGA
>DAOUAI010000090.1:0-12047 GCA_034433775.1 Dehalococcoidia bacterium | reverse complement strand
TAGATGAGGTTAAGCTGGTCACGCTGGCACCGCTGGAGAAGGGCAGGGTCGGCTTAAGTTATAACTACATCCCTAAGGAAGGGTGGCAGCAGGCGAAGTACGGCTTCAAGCTGGAGCTGTGGATTGAGGACAAGCTGTATATCAGCAGCAAGGAAGAAACGCTCGATTTGAGCGGCGGCGCTGCCCTGCCCGGGGCAGGAGGCATTAACTGGCTGCTTATCGGCGGCATAGCTGGCGGGCTGCTGGTGGTTCTGATAATCGTGTTGTCCTTCACCTTACGAAGGCGGGCGTACTAAATTTATTATGAGTCCTCAGTTGAATGAAATGTCCCAGACTGGCATTAGCTGTTGTTTTAGTTCTCCTCTGTCTTCTACCGGGTAAGGTTTATTCCGCTGAAGATGAACTGCGTGGCAAGTTCACCATCGTCCATACACGGGTCATCGACCTTGCGGTAGAAAGCTCTAACTATACCAGCATCACCCTTACCTGGACATCTCCTCGCACCAGCGGCAACCACGGACCGTGGGTGCAGTACGATTTACGCTATGCCAGGACGGTCATCAATAGTGAGGAAAGGTGGCAGGCAGCGACCCCTGTAGCCGGGCTGCCACCGCCACAGCCGCCCGGTTCCCTCGAGAGGGTCACCGTAATCGGGCTTGAGTCCTGCACCAACTACTTCTTCGCCGTTAAGGCGGCTGATGCCCAAGGTTGGTGGACATACCTTTCCAACAGTCCTCTGGGCAGGACGCTGTGCTATGGTGAGGGTGGAGGTGGAGGTATCGGTGGGCTGCCAGCTACCTATGCTTCCTATCCGCTGACGCTGAGCGTGAACATGCTGGGCAAGGTGGCTAGTGTCCGGGTGAGCACAGAAGGCGAGCTGGCAAATACACTGGTGGCAAAGGACCCCTCGGAAAAACATACCTTCGAGCTTGACAGAGGGACCAAGGTGGTGCTGGCTGACGGCAGGGTGCCGGAATTACTGAAGTTCAGCGAGGCATCTGTGGCGTTGCCGCCGCCTGAGAACACAGTAATACTGGGCAAGGTTTACCAGTTTGAAGCTTATTTTACTGCGCTGTCCCCGCCGTCACCGGTAAATATTTCCCCTTCGGCGAGGCTGCTACTATCTTATGACCCAGAACAGGTGCCGGAGAATGCGGTGGAGATTTCAATAGCCTATTACGACCCTGCTAAAGGGTGGCAGTCGCTGGAGCCGGTGCCAGGTGCGGTGGCTGAGGTCGGTAAGGTGCATGGTGTGGTGAGCCACTTCACCCCCTTTGCCATACTTGCTAGAGTGACGGAGCCGGCGCCAGCCAGTTTTCAGGTGACCAGGCTGGTGGTCGAACCGACCAGAGTGCGGCAGGGAGAAGAGGTGACCGTCAGTGTGGAAGTAGCCAATACCGGTGGTAAGAGTGGAGAGTACCGATTGGTGCTCACCGTGGATGGTGAGGTGCGAGAGACGAAGACTCTGGTGCTGGGTCCTGGAGCTATCGAGATGGTGAGCTTTACTCTGAAGGACTACATGCCTGGGTGGCATACGATAGAGGTGGCGGGGTTGAGAGGACAATTTGAAGTGGTCGAGGAAGCGGCGAGGGTAAGTAGATGGTGGTGGCTTGCGGTGGTTGTTTTATGCGCAGTGATCGTGCTTGTGGTATACCGGGCGAGCAGACGAAGGACTGTAAGATAGTTGATAATGGTCGGGGTGGGCGGATTTGAACCGCCGACCACCTGAACCCCATTCAGGTGCGCTACCAGGCTGCGCTACACCCCGTAGTCTTGGCAACGGCAATATGTTATCATAATTAGACGATTCGGGACAATCGGCTTTTTATGCCGTGTATGAGAAATCTTGTGAGGTGACCCGTTGGCCAAGAAGTCCAGACCAGCCCCAACAAGAACGCCCACAAGGCGCCAGTTATCGAAATGGCACCGCGAGAGAAGGATGCAGCGCATCACACTAATCGCTGGCTGCGTCTTCCTCGTCTTTATCCTGGCATACACCGGGTACGGTTTTTATGCCGAAGAGCTGAGACCTCTCAATCAGACGGTGTTAAAAGTGGATGATAGCGTCTTTAAGATGGATTATTATTTGAAATTGTTGAAATTCTATAGTAAGGGACAGGAGGATGCTCTGCTCCCTACAATAGCCGAGCTCAGCCTTGGTGCCATTGAGCAGGGGGAAGTGCTGAAGCGGGAAACCCCCAAACTTGGCTTCAGTGTGACTGATGAAGAGGTAAAGCAGAGGTTAAAAGATTTGAAGTTGCCCGACGACAGGGCTTATGCGGACTTTATCGCTGCGCGGCTGCTTGCAGACAAACTGCTGGAGGACTATTTCGACCCCATGGTGCCTACAACCTGTGAGCAGGCTTATGTGCAGGCGATGTTGCTCCAGGACGAAGATACCGCAATAGAAATCGCCAAACGAGTTGCCGAGGGTGAGGACTTTATTGCTCTGGCTAAAGAATTTACCGTGGAAACGGTTACCAAGAGCAAGGGTGGTGACCTGGGCTGGTTGCCCAAAGGGTATATAGATATAATTTTAGGGCTGGACAGCCAGGTATTCGAAGATATAATATTTTCCGCTGCTCCGGGTGAAGTAAGCGAGCCAGTCTTTGATGCTTCGGTGACCAAGAATATAGGCTACTGGATTATCGAGGTGCTGGAGAAGGACGAGGCGAAGGGGAGTCATATCCGTGGCATTTTGCTCGGAACAAAAAAGGAGGCGATGGAGATAAGGGAGAGGCTGGAAGGAGGCGAGGACTTTGCCACGCTGGCGAAGGAGTTTTCACAGGACGAAGTGAGCAAAGAGGAGGGCGGCGATTTAGGCTGGGTGCAGAGATGGGGTGATGATAGCGTACTATCACGGCTGGCCTTTAGCCTCGAGCCGGGGTCCTTCAGTCAGCCAACCCCAGACGTATCTAAAACGACCAAAGGTGGGTACTGGCTGATAAAAGTTACCGAGAAAGACCCTACCCGCAAGCTCGATGAGGAAGTGCGAGAGACTTTAAAGATGGACGCTTTTACCAATTGGCTTAATGAGGTGCGCAAGAACCACACTATCGAGAGACTATTGAACGAGGAGCAGGAAATGTGGGCAATAAAGAAGGTGCTCAAGCAGAAGGAGCGATGAGATGGCGAACGAAAAAGGTATAGGGATAGGTCTTATGGGTCTGGGGGTAATAGGTAGTGGTGTAGCCAAAGTGTTACTCCAAAAGCCTGACCTTCTGGCACGGGAAGCTGGCAGCCGACTGTTGCTGAAGAAAATACTGGAGCGTGACCTGGGTAAGCACGGTGCTTTAGGGCTTGAGCGTTCTCTTTTTACCACCAATTTTGATGACATAGTCAAAGATGCTGATATCGATATTGTCATCGAGCTTATTGGCGGTGAGCACCCTGCTTTTGAGTACATACGGGACTGTTTAAAGCGTGGTAAGCATGTGGTCACAGCTAACAAGGAGGTCATGTCCAAGCACTGGACAGAGCTTTTATCGGTGGCTGCTGGACATAATGTTTCGTTGCGTTTTGAAGCCAGTGTTGGCGGCGGAATACCGCTTATTGCCCCGTTCCAGGAAGACTTGATAGCCAACGAGATTAAAGCGATTCATGCTATTCTCAACGGGACCACCAACTACATTCTGACCCGTATGGCGAAAGAAGGGATTGACTTCTCTGTAGCCCTGAAGAAAGCGCAGGAGCTGGGCTATGCTGAAGCAGACCCCTCTAAAGATATCGAGGGCGTTGATGCTGCTTATAAACTGGCTATCCTTTCTACTATCGCGTTTGGTACTGAGATAAAGCCGGAAAACGTGTACCATGAGGGTATTTCGCGGCTTCAGGCGCGGGACTTTCGTTATGCCCATGAGCTGGGCTATGCCATTAAGCTACTGGCAATTGCCAAGCAGGCTGGCGAATATGTGGAGACGAGGGTGCATCCCGTATTTATCCCCGAAGAGTCCTTGCTGGCTAAGGTTGATGGCGTTTACAATGCCATCAATGTTGAGGGCGACCTTGTGGGCAGTGTCATATTCTATGGACAGGGTGCGGGACCATCTGCGACCTCAAGCGCGGTCGTTTCGGACGTGATCAAGATAGCCCAGAACATTAACCGTGGGGCTGTCAGCCAGGTAAAGTTACCGCAGCAAAGTGGTCTTAAAGTGAAGCCTATGTCTGAGATAGAGACCAGGTGCTATATGCGCATGAGTGTGGCTGATCGGGCTGGGGTCTTAGCCCAGATTTCCAAAGTGTTGGGAGACCATAATATCAGTATTTCGGCGGTTATTCAGAAAGAGAGTGACCCGGCAACACAGACTGCCGAGATTGTGATAATGACACACCCAGCCAAAGAGAATGCAGTACAGGCGGCTCTTAAGGAGACAGAACGGTTACCTGTGGTCAAAGAGATAAGCAATTTCGTCAGAGTAGAGGCTTGAGAAGATGAGACGCGGTGTTCTATTTCGTTACCGCGATTTTTTGCCGCTAACGCCGGCAACACCGATGATCACGCTGGGAGAAGGCGATACTCCACTGGTAAGGTCGGTGTTCCTGGAGAGCGAGTTAGGTTGTGGAGAGCTTTATTTTAAACTGGAAGGATGTAACCCCACCGGTTCTTTTAAAGACCGCGGCATGGTGGTGGCTGTAGCCAAGGCTGTTGAGGAAGGGAGCAAGAGCATTATTTGTGCTTCCACGGGCAATACCAGCGCCTCAGCAGCGGCATTTGGCGCACGTTTTGGGCTGGAGGTGGTGGTAGTAATACCAAGAGGGAAAATAGCATTAGGTAAACTTGCCCAGGCTATAGTTCATGGGGCAAGGATCATCGCTGTGCAGGGTAATTTCGACCAGGCTTTGCAGATAGTAAGAAGTTTGGTGAAAAAGCACCCATTGACACTGGTCAACTCGGTCAACCCATACCGCCTTGAAGGACAGAAGACCGCTGCTTTTGAAATTATAGATGACCTGGGTGATGCACCCGACTATTTGTTTATACCAGTGGGCAATGCCGGTAACATCACGGCTTACTGGAAAGGTTTTGTCGAGTATAAAGAAGCGGGTAAGGCAAGTCAGACGCCGAGGATGATGGGCTTCCAGGCTGCAGGAGCGGCGCCAATTGTACTGGGGAGGGTCATCGAGAAACCGCGCACCGTGGCTACGGCAATACGTATCGGCAATCCAGCTAGCTGGCAGGGGGCAGTAAACGCACGCGACCAGTCTGGCGGTATAATCGACTGTGTCAGCGATGATGAGATCATAGCCGCCTATAAACTTCTGGCAAGGAAGGAGGGTATTTTTGGTGAACCTGCTTCGGCAGCTTCGGTAGCGGGACTGATAAAGATGGTAAAGCAAGGGCTGGACCTGCGAGGAAAGAGGGCAGTCTGTGTCATCACAGGAAGCGGTCTTAAAGACCCCAGCCTTCCCAAACGGTTCACCGAGCCTTTCCCCGAAGTACCACCAGATGTTGAGACTGTGGAGCAAGTATTGGGCTGGCGATAGTACACTGCTTAAGGGGGTGACATGGCGAAAACGGTAGCAGAGAATATTGGCGAATTTTACCAGCATTACCCCAAAGTGGCTACGATACTCACTGTACGCGCCGGCGAGCGTAAAAATGCTATGGCAGTTGCCTGGCATAGCTCGATTTCATTCAAGCCGCCGCTATATGGGGTCTCAATCGCCCCCAAGAGGTACACCTATCAACTCCTTCTGGAAAGCAAAGAGTTCGGCATAAATTTCCTGCCCTTCCAGTGTGCTGAACTGGTGGCTGCGGTTGGTGGCAGCGGCGGTAAGGAGGTGGACAAGTTCCAGAAATTCAACATTGCTGAAGAGAAGCCATTGAAGACCAGTGCACCTATACTGAAGGACGCCTATGCTGCGTACGAGTGCCGTCTGGTCGATAGCAGGATATACGGCGACCATGTCTGGGTAGTTGGTGAAATTTTAGCTGTGCATTTCGCTAAAGAAGCGCTAACATCGAAGGGGACTTTAGACCCGGAAAGGGTCAGCCCGGTCCTCTATATGGGTGCTGAGCTTTACACCACCATAGACAAAAGCCTGATAAGACTGCTTGACAGGGAGCTTTATGCCAGACGTTAGTCATACGTTACAGGGAGGAGTACTGTGATTGATCAACCCAAAATCGAGGCTGCTGCACGGTCTATTCTGGAGGCAATAGGAGAAGACTTGACCCGTGAGGGGTTGCAGGGTACGCCGCAACGCATTGCCGAGATGTATGCGGAACTTTTTTCCGGGCTGTATATGGATGCCAAAGCGGAACTAACTGTGGGCTTCGAGGAGGGGCACCGGGAGATGGTGATATTGAGAGATATTCCCTTCTATTCTATGTGTGAGCACCATCTGTTGCCATTCTATGGGGTAGCCCATGTGGGGTATATACCCAATGAGGCAGGCAGAGTGGTCGGTGTAAGCAAGCTGGCAAGGGTGGTCGAAATATTTGCTAAACGTCCACAGTTGCAGGAAAGGATGACCTCACAGATAGCCGATGCCATTCTGGAGGCATTGCAACCGGATGGCGTAGCAGTGGTGATCCAGGCAGAACATCTTTGCATGACCATGCGCGGCATAAAGAAACCGGGAAGTAACGTGGTCACCTCTGCCACTAGGGGACTTTTCCGCAGTCGTGCTGCCACAAGGGCTGAATTTCTCTCCTTGGTACTGGGCAAATAGTGGCTATTCGTGCCTGAGCGATTCAATCGGGTCGAGGCGCGCAGCACGGTATGCTGGGTAGATCCCGGAGGCAAGCCCCACAAACACCGCTACGGAAAGAGCAATAATAGCAATATCAGGAGACATAGGCGCTCTGACCGGGTAGGGTCCAAGCTGGGCACCGGTGATAAGAAAAGCTCCTGTGGCGGCTATCAGCAGTCCTATAATCCCTCCAGAGAGGCTGAGCATAGCTGACTCGACCAGAAACTGGCGCAGGATATCAGACCTTCTGGCACCTACTGCTTTTCTGATACCGATTTCCCGTGTGCGTTCGGTGACTGAGACCAGCATTATGTTCATGATACCAATGCCACCGACTATTAACGAGATTGCCCCCACGCTACCGAGGAAGACCTGAAAGATGCCCAGTACCTGGTGCATACTTTTCAAAATCTCTTGCATATCGATAACCACGAAATCATCGTCCTCGTCGGGGTCGATATTGTGCCGTTGCCTCAAGATAGCGGTTACTTGTTCTCTGGCAGCGGGTATCTGGTCGGTGCTCACAGCTTTGATGGCTATGGTCTGCACCGGTCGACCGCGGGGGGTGGTCTCCCCCAGTAGCCTGGCTTGCATAGTGGTAATCGGTATTATGATAAAGTCATCGGCAGCAGCAAAAAAGCCCCCTTTCTTTTCCAGTATACCGATGACTCTATATCTGGTACCACTGATCCTGATAGTCTTGCCCAGCGGGTCTTCGTCACCAAACAGGTCTGCTGCCGCTTTATCGCCAAGGACTGCCACAGTATCTGCGCTCTTGGTATGCTCGGCGGTGATAAATTCTCCCCGAGCTACGGGATAGCTGATCACTTCGGCAATTTCCGGCGTGGTACCCATCACATCTATCGTTTTGTCTTTGTTGCCATAGACCACCTTGGTCATTTTTTCTATTATCGGTGCCACCAGGGCTACCGAAGGGGCTCGTGCCGGGTTGGCTATGGCGATAGCATCCTCAAGTGTCAGGCTTGCCCCACCAGCCATTGCTTGTGTCATTCCGGTAGCACCGGTAACGTAGATAGCGTTAGCGCCCATACTCTCAAATACAGCGGTGACATTGGCCTCATGTCCTCTACCAAACGATACTAGGAATACAACGGCGCTCACACCAATAACGATGCCTAGAATAGTAAGTGCGGAACGCATTTTGTTGCTATATAGCGAATGCCACGAAGTGACGATGTTTTCCCAGAGGTTCATCTTCTTTTCTCCCCCACTATTTTACCGTCCCTTAAGTAGATCGTACGCTGTGTATATGCAGCGATGTCTTCTTCGTGGGTGACCAGGGCAATAGTGATACCCTGTTTGTTCAGTTGCTGGAGAAGCAGCATAATGCCATGACTTGTCTGAGTATCAAGGTTACCTGTAGGCTCGTCAGCAAGGATGATAGCCGGCTTGTTCACCAGTGCCCTGGCAATAGCTACGCGCTGTTGTTCTCCGCCAGACATTTCCGTGGGGCGGTGGTGGGCACGGTTCGCCAGCCCCACCGCTTCCAGTGCCTCCAGAGCACGCTGGCGCCGGTTACGGTTGCTGCCCCTGTCATATACCAGCGGTAGCTCCACGTTAGCCAAGGCAGTAGCACGGGGTAGCAGATTGAATGACTGGAAGACAAAGCCTATTTTCTTGTTCCGTATGGCAGCGAGCTGGTCGTCTTTGAGACGACTTACATCTATGTCATCCAGCTCATATTTACCCGAGGTTGGTCTATCGAGGCAGCCGATAAGGTTCATTAGAGTAGACTTACCTGAACCTGATGGCCCCATTATTGAGACCATCTCGCCCGGCTCGATGGTGCAGGTGATGCCATCAAGTGCTTTGACCTGGACGTTTCCCAGCCTGTAGATTTTGACTATGTTCTCCAGCTTGATCATGGTGTGAACGATATTGCTGTAAGGCGGGCTGTTAGCGGAAAGAGAGCGGTGACCTTATCTTCACCGGCTCCATCACAACTTTCTCGCCTTCCTTTACTCCGGAGACTATTTCGGTGAACTGGTTATTCTGGGCACCTATGTCAACCGGGCGCCTTTCGGTCAGCCCTTTTGCTTCATCGATAACAACTTCCACGTAATAATCGCCAGGTCCGCCTTTTACTGCCCGATTAGGGAGCAGCAGTACATCCCGGTAAGACTTGACTACGATGTCAGCGCTAGCTGTAAGCCCTCCTTTTAATTCGGTTTCGGACGGCTCCAGGGCGATGGTCACAGGGAATTCGACGACACCGGCAATGCTGGTGCCAACAGGAGAGACAAAGGTGACTTTACCCTTCAGTTCTACTTCAGGCAGTGCATCCGTAGTCACAATCGCCTCCTGTCCTACTTTCACTTTATAGATATCCACCTCATCCACGGTAGCCTCCAGCTCTACAGTGGAAGTGTCCACAAGATAGACTGCCGTTTTAGATGAATAGTCGAAAGAGGAGAGCTGGTCATTGACCTTAACGCCGACATCGACCACGGTCCCATCGAAAGGTGCCAGTATCTCGGTCTTAATTAACTCCTCTTTAGCCCGTCTCAAATCAGCCTCAGCAATCTGTATGTTAAGATTGGCAGCCCTCAACGCCTTGAGGTTGACGCCGCTGCGGAAAACAAGCTCGTTATTTTCCAGTATCTTGCGGCTGGTCTCGATATCGTGTTGTGCCATGCGCAGCTTGGTAGCAAATTCCAGTCCATCACAGCCTTGTTCATGGCACGCCTGTATACTCTGCAACGAGTTTTCTACCTGTTCCAGCCAGGCAAGTGCAGTGGAAGTATCGGGATAGGGGACAGGCATTCCTCCTGTGGTGCTGTCTGTTCTCATGCCCTGCATCATAAGCTGCTGGCAACACTCACCAATCCGCTGTGACATACGGACTCTGCCACTGATGTTTTTCACCTGTTGATACGTTTGATAGGTTTGCTGCGTGACTGCTGTGAGTTTAGCTATGTTCAGCTTATCTTTTTCTAAATCTGCCTGTATTTCGGCGAGTTCTTGGATGGCTTGCTCCACCATCCTGATGGCACGTGACACTTCAGGGTAGTTTTCTATTTTCTCTCCGGTGACCTCGTCAATACTTTCCAGAGAGACATCGATAGGAGGGACTTTAAGCAGGTCATTTACAGCCTGGAGGTCGTGTATCGCAAGCCTGAGCTGTGAAGCCACTCTTAAGTGGTCACCCTGGCTGAGGTACTCCTGTGCCTGTTTCAGCTCTTCCACGGCCTGTTCGGCACGCACAGCGGTCACGGGGTCAGGGTACATTCTGGGATAGCCCATGACTGCGGGGTGGACTTTTTCCAGAAGATCGTTGAGTGCTAATTCCACCTTGTACTGCGCTGCCTCTGCAGCCAGCTTCTGAGTACTGTCATCCAGTTTGGCTAGGAGTGTCCCTGTTTTTACTTTATCGCCTTTCTTTACGCGTACCTCTTTGACTGTTCCCGGGGTGCCGAATTTCAGTTGTGCTTCACGTGGCATTTTCAGGGTGCCATCTGCTGATACTGTGATGACCAGGTCGCCCCGTGTCGCGGTGGCAATTTCCTTATCAGACAACTTCGATTGCTCACTCTTGCAACCGGAAAATATGAACAATAGCAGAGTACCAAATACAAACGTCACTATAAACTTGTATTTCATGCTGGATCACCCTTTCTGTCTTAATCCAAGTTACTGCTATGCGGTGGGTCAACAAATGTTTCTCTCGGCTTATGCCGTGGACATCTTGACGGGCAGTCGTTTAGATCCATTTTTACTGTTACTAGAGTCTAATAAGTTTCGGCTGTTTTGTCAAAGTTGACAGTGCCAAGCCTACTCGATAAATATGCAATATATAAAATAGTAAGAGGCTTGCATTGCTGTGATTTTGCTATACTATGGGCTGGAAAGTTGAAATTCGAAGGGCTGATCCCATCGTTTGTTCAGGAAATTAAGGGCTTCCTTGCTCCGGAGGAAGGCGAGAGACTATTCGAGCTAGCATTGCAAGGTTGCCTGCTGGGATCATGCCTGGAGATAGGTAGTTTTTGTGGCAAGTCTACGGTATACCTTGGCTCGGCTTGTAAACTGCGGGGAAAAACGTTGTTCAGCATCGACCATCACCGTGGTTCAGAGGAGCAACAGCCGGGACAGTTATACTTCGATCCCGAAGTATATGATGAGAGACTGGGAATGATAGACAGCTTTCCCTACTTCCGGGCTACTATCGAGCGTGCTGGACTTGAAGAGGTTGTAGTACCGATAGTAGCTAAGTCACATGTTGTGGCAAAAGACTGGGCTACGCCATTGGGGCTGGTGTTTATAGATGGCGGACATGCTTATGGGACTGTGTTAACTGATTACCAGTGCTGGAGCAGGCACTTATTGCCCGGGGGCTTTCTCGTTTTCCACGATATTTTTTTAGACCCGACCAAAGGAGGGCAGGCTCCATACGAGGTCTATAAGCTGGCACTGGCTTCAGGGCTGTTTACGGAGTTACCGATGACGAACACGCTCGGGGTGTTACAGCGTCAGCGGATGGTGGTGGTCGAGGAGTAGACTGGTTGGCGACATATGGCGAAACATGTCAGCCGCCAGTACCACAGCCGCAGAGGTCCAGGTGGGCTTTTCCTGGGGCCAGACCTCCCCATGTGGCAGAGTGACCCCATACCAGTAGGCACCATCGCTATCTCGCATCTGCTGGAGCCAGCTAAAGACGGTAGCAGCACGTTGATATTCCCCGTGGACCGCTAGAGTCAAAGCTAGCTCACTTGTCTCGGCAGCCGTGACCCAGTTCTGCTCCAGACTACAGAGTGAACCGAACCCTTCTACCACAAACTTGTCCCAACCTTTGGAAATCCTCCCCTTGGCAGCATTGCCATTCACCACACAGCACATTGCTGGATAGTACCAGTCCATGGCAAATACCGACCTATTGTCAGACGCTGACTCAACAGGACATGGCATCAGTCTTATTGCTCTAGCTAGCTCCATAAGCGCTTTTTCCCAGGAAGTGTTTTCCTCCTCAAGCACTGAGGCAATGCACAAGGCACTTTTCAGGCTGAGGTAAATAGAACTACAACCCGTTACCAGCGCTTTAGGATAGATGGTGCCGTTAGCGTCCCTAGCCCAGTAAATTTCACCGTTAGGTCCTGCCATATCAAGGGTGAAATTTATAGCAGAGCGGACGGTGTGCCACATTTCCTGGAGGAAAGACTTGTCCTGGGTGCTCAAATAATGGTGCCAAACACCCGCCGCGATGTAGGAAATAACGTGTGAGACCTTCGAGGTGTCCTTGGGCTGACCATTCTGGTACGAAGCATACCAACTACCATCGTCAAGCTGAGTTTCCGCCAGCCATGCATACGCCTTCCCAGCTTCTTTGTGGTAGCCAC
>DAOUAI010000089.1:0-13859 GCA_034433775.1 Dehalococcoidia bacterium | reverse complement strand
CTCGATCATATGTGTTTCGGCAAAGAAACACTCTACGCCCAGCTCCTCAAGAAAGGATTCCAGTCCCGGCTTGATGTATCTCTGTCCACTTTTTTCAGTATAGTAAGATGGGCGATAGCCACATTCCGGAAGCCAGATGGCACGCGGCTCCCTGCCAAAATGTTTGTAATAGCTTGTCTTCCCCACCTGCAACTGGGCATAAATAGAGGAGTCCCGCTCAAGTAGCGGTAGATAGGCATGGGTGGCTGCACTGGTAAGTATCTCTATATAGCCCTCGTCCTGCAGTTTTCTGAATGCTCCGACAACATCACGATCAAGTCTTTCACTAAAACTCCTCAAAACACGGGTATAACGAGCCAAATAGAACTTAGCAAGATATTCAAGGTGCGTCTCACCAGCAGCCTCAAACCGCCTGACGTCGCTTCCGGCGCGATCAATCTTTTCTTCCAGAAACTGGACAAGGTTCGAAATTACTATAGGATCAGCTAATTGCTCGAGTAAAACCGGAGTAAGCCCTAAAGTCAGCCTGAAAAAGCAGCCCCGAAGTTTTAAGTCATACAGAGCATCGAGCAAAGGGATATAAGTATCAGAGGCAGCCTCATGAAGCCACTCCTCACCGTGGGGCCAGCGACCAGCATTGCGACAATAGGGAATATGACTGTGCAAAACGAAAGTAAAGGCTCCGGTCTTCAATGCTCTTCCGCCAGTATTTTGGGGGTACGGTGTTTGGTTGCTTTGGCAACTACGCTCTCCCCACTGGGAATGAGCTTCGAAGTAAAATCGCTGTCACTCACCCAGCAACCGATCTTGCAATTGCGCCCCACCTTAATATCGGCTGGTATCCTAGCCCCTTTACCCACAAGTGTTATACCACAGTTAAGATTTTGTGGTTCATCTTTGTTTGGCGTCATATCATCGCCGAAGCCGATATAGCTTCCAGGTCCGATCCAGACCTGCTTATCGATAATGCATCGGTCTACAACAGCCCCTTTTCCTACTGTAGAACCTTCAAAAACGATGGATTCCCTCACTACAGCGTCTTCTTGAACGAACACGTCTGGGAAAATGACCGAATTCTCCACTCGTCCGTTGATAATGGCACCATTCGCAACAAGACTACGGCTTATACCAGCCTTAGGACCTATCTTCGCCGGTGGTCTCCCGTGATAAACCGTCCTTATCTCAGCAGAGGCATCGTACAGGTTTAATTCAGGTAAATCAACTATCAAATCCATGTTGGCTCGCCAGTAAGCCTCTATCGTTCCCACATCTCGCCAATAGCCTCGGAACCTGTAGCCATATACTTTATATTTGCCGATAATCTCAGGCATAATGTGGCTCCCGAAATCGTGACTCCCCTTTCCCCCACACTCTTCTAAGCACTGAACCAGGACATCCTTATCAAAAACATATATACCCATGGAAGCCAAGTTACTCGTAGCTTCCTTCGGCTTTTCTTTAAAACCAACCACACGCTCGTTATGGTCGAGGATAACAATGCCGAACCTGGAGACCTCAGCCGCAGGTACCTCAGTTACAGCTACAGTCACCTCTGCATCCCTGACCCTATGAGCATGTATCATGTAGTCATATCGCATCGAGTAGACGTGGTCACCAGCTAAAATTAAAACCTCGTCAACTTTCTGTCTCTGTATGAAGTCAATATTCTGGTAGATAGCATCGGCTGTACCCTTATACCAGTCGTGACTCAAGCGGCTCAAAAAAGGCTGCAGGATTACAACACCCCCGCTCGTCCTGTCCAGATCCCAGGGACGTCCCACGCCTATGTGCTGAGCTAAAGAACGGGGATTGAATTGAGTAAGTACTGCTACATTATAGATACCCGAGTTAGCGCAGTTACTTAAGGTAAAATCGATGATTCTATACTTGCCGCCAAACGGCACCGCTGGCTTTGCTCTCTCTTCCGCCAGAATACTCATCCGCTCACTGGCACCGCCAGCCAGAATCATAGCTAAAACCCGCTGCACTGTACATCCCCTCCAATTTC
Source organism: Dehalococcoidia bacterium (assembly GCA_034433775.1). GTDB lineage: Bacteria > Chloroflexota > Dehalococcoidia > GIF9 > UBA5629 > CALJTV01. Next base: position 11,851 of record DAOUAI010000089.1, on the reverse strand, counting down.
TATTCTAACTGAAACTGCGGTTCATATTCAAAGCACGAGAAAGCAACATCGCTTACAACTCTGTCAGCAAGAGTTCGAGAGCTAAATCACCATCATACTTTCCGGTCTTGATAGCAATATCAGTCTCAAGAAGCTTCTCAAAGGTCCTTTTCACCCCTTCCAGAGAATACAGCCTAGCTTGCTCTAACGCCTTTTCCAAGCTGTACTTCGGTACACTTTCTACAGCGCTTACTCTACCTCTCGTTAAAATCTCATCTCCTAAATCCTTGGCTAGTACTATCAAACGTAGCTGCCTGGCGATCATAGCCAGGACATATAAAGGTGACGTTCCTTCGCGCAATATGAGACAGAGCATCTTTTGTGCTGACCTCTTATCTCGCTCAAGAATGGCATCGACCAGACGAAAGATATTAACCTCTCGAGCAAAGCTCGCTACAATTCGCACATCCTCCTCAGTTATAGGACGACCTTGAGCAAAAGCTAACAGCTTTTCTATTTCACCATTAAGTACCCACAAATCATGTCCTGCAAATTCAATAAGCAACTTAGCCGCGTTTGCAGATATAGCACCCCCCTTTTCTCTAACCTGTGAGTATATCCAACGGCTAAGTTGATCCCATTTTAGTCGGGGGAAAACTCTCACCTCTGCCAAAGGTGACAGCAATTTCAAAACAGGGTTATTTTGTTCTATATCTCTGGTGTCTACAAAAATAAGTCTTGTAGTGGCGGGCATTTGCTTTACATAGTCTGCCAGCCTCTGCCACTCACCAATATCAATCTCCGCTTTTTTGGGCGATCCCCCCCTATCTCGTTTTTGTGTTGAGTCCCGCTCGAAAATGGCAAGTAGCCCTTTAACAATCACTATGCGCACCAAAGACATGAAGGGCACAGCGCTGCAAGCTTCTGCCAGTTGAGAAAAGCTTAACTGCTGAGCATCAAATATTGTAGTGTTCGTCTCTAAGGAATCGGGATCGCCCCATGTCTTCTTTAAACTATCCAGGGCTCGATAAATGGAAAAATCATCCTCGCCATAAAAAATATACAGCATAACGTTCATATTGTAGCATAACAGCATCTTTCCCGCCCTCGTTACCAGAACCTATAATGAAGTACCAAAAAGCAAAGGAATCAGACACCTCACAATGCCCGCTTGATTTCGCACTCTGCATTGTATATACTCAAATAGCTGACACCGCACTTCGGCAGGGCAAAAAGACCACAATCGCGGCGTGAGCCGACTTGCAGCAAAAAGGAGGTTCGGATGGCTTATTCTTTTAATGAAGAGCCCTCCTTGAACGAGGGTAGAGAACTTGATTTGGCTATGCTACGCGAAGACCTTATCGGCGAACTACAAGCTATAAACCAGTATGAGGAACACATAGAAGCCCTCGAAGACGAAGAGGCAATTAGGGTTCTAGAACATATACGGGATGATGAAAAGGAGCACGTAGCCGAGCTGACCAAACTAATTCGAATGCTTGACCCCACGCAGGCAAAGAAGTTTGAGAAAGAGGCGCTGTAAAATAAACTTTCTTGACCACAGACCTGATAAAGCTGGAGGACAACAAATACCGTGAAGGTGATGGTCATCGGGTCCGGCGCCAGGGAGCACGCTTTAGCTTGGAAAATAGCCCACAGCTCCAGCGTCGAGCAAATCTATGTAGCGCCGGGCAATGCTGGCACTGCAGCGATTGCACAGAACTTACCCACAGATTCCAGTGACATCAGCTCTTTGGTCAAAACTGCATACGAGCTTAAAATAGACCTTGCCATCGTGGGTCCCGAAGCCCCCTTAGCCCTCGGTATCGTAGACGAATTCGAAAAACATGGCATCCCCATCTTCGGGCCGACCAGAAACGCTGCCCGCATAGAATCAAGCAAGGTGTTTGCCAAACACCTAATGCAAAAGTACTCCATACCTTGCGCTAGTGGGACTGCTTTTTCAGACTATGCCGAAGCTGCAAAATACCTGGACTCCCACCCTCTGCCTGTAGTTATCAAAGCGGACGGGTTAGCCGCTGGTAAAGGAGTAACCATAGCCTTTTCAAAAGACGAAGCCATGTCAGCTTTGTCAGCCACTATGGAGAAAAAGGTCTTCGGAAATGCTGGCGATAGGGTTGTCATTGAGGAGTTCCTTACCGGGAAAGAAGTCAGTTTGCTTGCTTTTTCAGACGGGGACAATGTGTTACCAATGGTTCCCGCCTGCGATTATAAAAGGGCTTTTGACAACGACGAGGGGCCGAACACTGGGGGCATGGGCAGTTATAGCCCACCCGGGTTTTTTGATTCGAACATGGTAAAACTGGTCACCACGACGATACTAAAGCCGACAATTAAAGCGATGGCAAATGAAGGCAGCCCCTACAAAGGTGTCCTTTACGCTGGCCTAATAGTGACCTCTGAAGGTCCTAAAGTGCTAGAGTTTAACGCCAGGTTCGGTGACCCGGAAACACAGGTGATCCTGCCACGTCTCAAGACAGACCTGATGGACATTATTCTCGCCGTGGTGAATAATAGGCTTGGAGATATAACAATACAATGGGACGACGGGGCTTGCGTAGGTGTAGTCATGGCATCTAAAGGATATCCTGGTAGCTACCAGACCGGCTTCGTCATCGACGGGCTCGAGGACGTTGATCAGGAAATTATTGTCTTCCACGCCGGAACCAGGGTCGGCGAAGATAAGAGGATATATACTGCTGGGGGTAGAGTCCTTACGGTTACTGCTAGAGGTAAAACCATTGCCGACGCTAGAAACAAAGTATATGACAACCTGTCCCGCATCCGTTTCGAAGGCTGTTTCTACCGCAGGGATATAGCTGCAAGGGGGGTCTGAGTAAATGCCACTCGTCAGCGTAATTGTAGGCAGTAAAAACGATGAAACACTGGTGCAGCCGGCGCTAGAACTGCTCCAGCAACTGGGCATCGAATACGAATTTCTGGTCATGTCGGCACATCGCAATCCTCAAAAAGTCCGCGAGTATGCCTCCAAAGTCAAAGAACGCGGTATAGAGGTCATTATCGCTGCTGCAGGACTTGCTGCCCATTTACCCGGTGTGCTCGCCAGCCTTACCGCCGTCCCCGTCATCGGTATACCCCTCCCAACCAGCGACCTCAAAGGGATTGACTCGCTCCTCTCCATTGTACAGATGCCTGCTGGTGTCCCTGTCGCCTGTGTTGGCATCGGCTCCTCTGGTGCCAGAAATGCTGCACTCCTTGCAGCACAGATGCTTGGAATGAAACATGAAAAAATAAAGACTGCCTTCGAAGAATACAGGAGAAAACTATCTGAAATGTAGTTGCTACACTCAACAATGCCCGAATAAGTATATGGAAGGTAAGCTATGATTGAACGCTATTCCCGCCCGGAGATGAAGAAAATATGGTCTGAAGAAAACAAATTTGATAAGTGGCTGCAGGTCGAGATAGCTGTGTGCGAAGCTTGGGCTGAAATAGGCGTGATCCCTAAGAAGACAATCCCGAAGATAAAAGCTGCAAGCTATAAACTGGAGCGCATCGGTGAAATCCTTAAGGTGACCCATCACGATATGACCGCTTTTCTTCAAGCGGTGAGCGAGACCCTTGGCGAGGAGTCACGCTTTATTCACTTTGGTCTGACCTCATCAGATATAATGGACACAGCACTCAGTCTCCAGCTTAAAGAAGCCGCAAGGCTGCTGGCTGAAGATATTTCCCGGCTTATAACTGTGCTCGAAGGCAAGGCTATCGAGTATAAGACAACGATTATGATGGGGAGGACGCACGGTGTTCACGCCGAGCCGATAACCTTCGGGCTAAAGCTAGCCCTGTGGGCACAGGAGATGAAGCGTAACGCTACCCGCCTCGCCGAAGCGGAAAAGATAATAAGCGTGGGCAAGATCTCAGGCGCAGTGGGCACCTACGCTACCGTGCCACCCCAGGTTGAAGAAATCGCCTGTGCCAAACTCGGGCTGACTCCAGACCCCGTATCCAGCCAGATCATTCAGCGTGACCGACATGCTCATTTTGTCACTACTTTAGCCCTTATAGCCGGCTCACTGGAGAAATTTGCTACTGAAATAAGACACCTGCAACGGACTGAAGTCCTCGAAGCTGAAGAGCCTTTTGCCGCCGGACAGACCGGTTCATCAGCCATGCCCCACAAACGCAATCCCGAACTTTGTGAGCGCATCTGCGGGCTTGCCCGTCTGGTGAGGAGTTACGCGCTGACCTCGCTGGAGAACATTGCGCTATGGCACGAACGGGACATCAGCCACTCCTCCACCGAACGCATAATACTGCCAGACTCCTGCTTGGTAGTTGACTATATTCTGAACATTTTTATCTCTATAATGCAGGGTCTGCAGGTCTACCCGGAAAATATGCGCCGCAATCTGGAACTCACCCAGGGACTTATTTTTTCCCAGCGGGTCTTGCTAGCATTAATTGACAAAGGACTAAATCGGCAACAAGCCTACGATCTGGTACAACGAAACGCAATGAAAGCCTGGAAACAGAGAACCAGCTTTCTCGGCTTACTTAAGGCTGATCCAGAGATAACAGCGCGTCTCTCTGTAAATGAACTGGAATCGCTCTTCGATTACAATTACTTCCTCAAATATGTCGACGCTATATTCCAGCGTCTCGGTTTGACTCAAAAGAAATCTGAACTTGCCAAACCTGCCCATGGTGAAGAATTAGCACCAAGAGCACTATGATACATAATAGGAGGAACATAACGACAACCTTACTTAATGCAGACCTTCCGATACCCTTGTTCTGCCGGGGTAAAGTCCGTGATACTTACGATCTGGGCGACAAGCTCCTGATCATCTCTACAGACCGCATCTCGGCTTTTGATGTTGTGTTACCCTGTGCCATACCGTATAAAGGTCTGGTGCTGAACCAGCTTTCCTGCTTCTGGTTCCGTAAAACACAAAGTATCGTGCCCAATCATCTAGTAACACCCGTGGATAGTCTTGAGGCACTTAAAGGAATTTTTACTCAAGAGACTACTCTCCCTGACTATATAGTGGGTCGTTCGATGGTCGTCACCAAAGCAAAACGCATACCTATCGAGTGCGTTGTCCGTGGCTACATCTCGGGCTCAGCCTGGGCAGAGTATAAGGAGACAGGCAGTGTATGCGGAATAAAACTGCCACCCGGGCTTAAAGAAAGTCAACAGCTTTCTCAACCCATTTTCACCCCCACCACCAAAGCCGAAAGTGGGCATGACCAGCCGCTGACCAAGAGAATGTTAGAAGAACTAGTAGGCAAAAAGACAGCCAGAGAGCTTGAGGATAAAAGCCTGGCTATTTATGATTACGCCAGAAAGTTTGCCCTGGAGCGTGGCATAATAATAGCAGACACCAAGTTTGAGTTTGGCGAGGTGGATGGTAAGCTAATTCTGATTGACGAACTACTAACTCCAGATTCCAGCCGGTTCTGGGATGCTGCCCAATATGAAGTAGGTAAATCTCAACCGAGTTTCGATAAGCAGCCGGTCCGTGACTGGCTCGTCCAATCGGGCTGGAATAAGGAGCCACCCGCCCCCATGCTGCCTCAGGAAGTTATTGAAGCCACCACAAAACGATATGTCGAAGCCTATAAACGCTTGACCGGAGAGGACCTTTATGTACCTCGCTAAAGTCTATATCACACTCAAGCCTACAGTAAACGACCCGCAAGGACTGACCATAAAAGGCGCCTTACATAACCTGGGCTTCATCACAGTAGAAGATGTGCGTGCCGGCAAGTACCTTGAGATAAGGCTGGAAGAGGACAACCCGGAGAAAGCCCGTCAGTTAACTGACGAGATGTGCCGCAAACTACTGGCAAACCCGGTTATCGAAAACTACCGCTTCGATATTCAGCAGGTCTAACCGATTAGCTACAGAATATCAGTAGACTATCCTTGCTTCCACCCACGCTGCCCAGTCCTGACCGGCACTCCCCTCTGCACCTACACCAATGCAAAAGTCAATCGTCTGCCCGGCATAGGCACTCAAATCGACTTCTGCCTCTTTAACCCCATCGCCGTAGGCGACCACTTTACCTAGGATATCTACATCACTTAATCTAAATGCACGAAAGCGGACCTTCCCTGCTGTGGCATCACTGAGTAAACCCACTTTCACCCTGAGCTTAGCTCCGCTGGGTATATATACATTGGAGTACTTGCCTGTTATCCAACCGTTATCAACCCAGCGCGGGTGCGTCTCCAGTACCCTGGCATAAGTGAGCCCGTCATTGAGCTTGATATTATAACGATAGCAGGCAAATCCCCGGTTATCATCAAGTGCACCAGGAAAAGGTAATTGTTCACCAGGAACGCTCCACCAATAGGCTGTCGGTGCATTCTCAATGAAATCATAAGCCACCCTGGGTTGCACACTGAAATTTCCCTCCGTTGACCATGCGCTCCACAGCCCGACGTTGTTCTGCGCTCTCACCCTCCATCGCCAGTTAGAAAGGTAGCCATAAGCAACTTCAACCACTTTGGAATAGCTGGTGCCAGTGGTATAGTCGTCAATAAACGGTGGCTGTCCGGCACGATACACCTGAATTTGGTACTGTTTTACCCCGCTTTCTGCATCAGACGAGGCTGACCAGGAGAACTGCCAAGGAATCGTCTTTTGAGGTAGCACCGCCCCGGAGGCTGGTGAGAGCAAGTTCGGCGCCGATGGCGGCGTTGTATCGGCAGCAGGCGGAGGTGCTGCCGACACTATGACCTGAGTAGTTGCCGTCACGCTTCCAGCCGCATTAGTCGCTGTGAGAGTATATGTGGTCGTAGCTGCCGGCGAAACTGTGGTGCTGCCCGACAACCCCACGCTACCTACACCGCTTATGACCACTCCGGTAGCATTGGACACACTCCAGCTCAGCGTCGATGAACTGCCCGCTGTAATGTTACCCGGATTCGCTGCAAAAAGGTTGATCGTGGGCAGCCCTGCAGGCGTCGGCGGTGATGGAGGTGGGGCTGGCGCTTCAACGACGACCACCTGAGTAGTTGCAGTTACCGTACCCGCTTCATTGACCGCGGTCAAGGTATAGGTAGTCGTCGAAGCAGGTGACACCATCCTCCTCCCCGTTAGCGCTACGCTCCCGACATCGGGCTCTATGCCCACCTTTGTCGCCCCCGATACCTCCCAGGAAAGGGTCGCTGATTCACCAGCAGATATCCTTTGCGGGTTGGCATCAAACGAGTTTATTACCGGTGGCTGAAAGACTATAGTTGGCCCTCCTGGTACACAGCCGATAAAAATTAGCACCAACGACACCCCCACCATGAACACCAATCTTTTCACGCTACACCTCCTAAAGTCCAGTTAAAAGCACCTTATTCCTGGTACTCGATCACCAGCTTCGCCTTGCCCTTCCAGAATGCAACATAGTCACCCTGATTATTATAGAAATGCGGCTTATCAAACTGGAAACGTAACTGAAAGCGCTGTTTTCCCTCTTTGACCCGCTCCTGAATAGCCGAGACTAGAAGACTGGACGTGACCGGCTCGTCGGTAAAAAACTTGAAACTGTAGAGCGGTGTAGTCCCGGTAGGACCGGCAACAAAGTCCCTGCTGCGGAGCACAGTATACTGGCACTCGTAGACATGAAGCAGACCAAGGTTTCTGAAGGGCTCTCCAAATACAGATGATGCCGTCGGGTCAAGATAGGCTGATTTGATAGTGGCTCCCTGCGGGATCATCGAAATGTCAAAGCTTAAGAAAGCCTGCATCGATGTACCATTCTTCATATCGCCCACCTGCGGCTCCTCCCCCACATACCCATCCTGCCTTACCTCTCCTTCCTCAGTGGTAATAGAATATAGCTCCACCCTGCGTATCTGCTCAGTAGAAACTACTACCACTTGCACAGTAGTGCTTACCGTCCCTGCTTCATTACTCGCCAGTATCATATACGTCGTGGTTTTCTTCGGCGTGACCGCTCTGGAGCCGCTGGCAGCAACATTACCTATCTCAGGTTGAATGCTCACCGTCTTAGCCCCTGATACACTCCACGTTAGTATCGAGGCCCTTCCCTCAGAAATAATTGGCGGTTCAGCAATGAACGACTTTATACTTGGTTTGAAGACGTCCTGGGGAAGCACCATCACCACCACTGGGACCTCTGCTGACCATGTCCCTTTATCGTCCTGGACCTTAAACCAGACAGTATGAGTCCCCTGCGACAACGATGAGGTGGTGAAATTTGCTGACTTACTTAGTTCGCCGTCAATACTCGACTTCCAGCTATAGGCTACTACACTACCGTCTTCGTCTGTTCCATGCCCCACAAAGGTCACCTGCCCACCCACTGCCACTTCGGTAGGTGATACCGAGTCTATAATAGCGCTTGGCGGCTTATTAGCTGGTGGCACAACAACAGGCACGCAACTTACGCTCACCCCAGTAATTGCCAGAACAAAGATGACCAACTTTTTCATAATTTACGCCCCCGGTCCTTCATTTAATAGTCAACCTCGGCTTAATAGCCACTGAAATATAAACAACTGCTCAGCTCTCAGGATAGTCTCTGCTTCACTTTTTCTATCACCCTTGGCATTACTTCACCAGCCTTACCTCTGATGAGCACAGTAGCATAAGAGTCCATAGGTGTCGAGGTCAAATTTATAATCACCAGCCTGGCACCAGCCTCTACAGCATACATTGGCATATAAGCCGCCGGGTAGACAACCAGCGTCGAGCCTATTACAATGAACAGGTCGCACTTACGTGACTGGGAGATAGCAGCCTGCAAGACTGCTTGTGGCAGGGCTTCGCCGAAAAAGACAGCGTCCGGTTTCAAAATACCGCCGCACAGGGTGCAGTCAGGGACTGACTCTTCTTCAACCCTTTTCAGCACCTCCTCAATAGGAAGACGGACACTACAACCCAGACACCGCACCCATCTCATATTGCCATGTAGTTCAAACACCTTCTCTGGAGAGTTTCCCGCCTTCTGGTGCAAGTTGTCCACATTCTGCGTTATCACACAAGCCAGCTTACCTAACCTCTCCAGTTCAGCAACAGCATAATGTGCCAGGTTTGGCTCAGCGTCCTTTAGCAGACCACCCTCAGCCAGAAGCCGCCACTGCATCTCACGCGTCTCACGGCTAGAGAGGAATTTCTGGATGGTGAAATCGTCAGGATCAAACCGACTCCAGATGCCACCTGGACTACGAAAGTCAGGTATCCCCGACTCTGTGCTTACACCCGCCCCGGTAAATACCACCACACGCGCCGCTTCACAGACCAACGTCGCAGCCCTCTCAATTAAATGTTCCAGCTCCTCAGCTTTCATCCCTTTGTTATATTAAGGTCTTGCTTCAATGCTAGTTTGTCGCTGTAAAAATGTCAAGACATTCATTCCAAAAATATGCAAAATATATGTCGTAAAAGAAACATTTCGGAGCAACTCTGCATTACAAATATTGCCTCGGTGATATGCGTCATTTTATAATTGTTTGCATTAAACGTTAAACCGGTTGCCACACAATAACATGCCGAGAATAAACGAGCTACATAGCTGGCAATTGACAGCCAAGCAGGCTGAGAGATTACAGCGTGAGTTAGCACCCAGGGTCTGCCGTGAAAACAAGCTGTCAAGTCCCCGCTTCATCGCCGGCGCTGATATTTCAGCCCCGGACCGCTCCGGCACCGCCCGCGCTGCCGTGGTCATACTTAACTATCCCGAACTTGAAATAGTAGAAGTTAAAACAGCAGAGGGAACCCCCTATTTTCCTTACATACCAGGGCTGCTTTCATTCAGAGAATCACCCCTGATCCTCGCTGCCTGGCAAAGACTGTCAGTTGTTCCCGACCTCCTGCTGGTAGATGGTCAAGGCACTGCCCACCCAAGGCGGTTTGGCATTGCCTCACACCTGGGACTGCTACTCGATATACCAACCATAGGCTGCGCTAAGTCGCGCCTGTGCGGCACTCACAAAACAGTGCCTCGTGAAGCTGGCAGCTTCGCTGAACTCATAGATAACGAAGAGGTCATCGGAGTTGCCTTGTGCACCAAGACCGGCACCGCGCCTGTCTACATATCCATAGGACACAAGGTCGATCTTCCCTCAGCCATCGAATGGACAATGAAGTGCTGTCGTGGCTATCGCCTGCCTGAACCATCGCGACTCGCCCATCTTGCAGCCAGTGGGGGACATATTCCCACACCAGAGTACAGCCACAAGCCACGACTGTTCGACTGATCTACTCAATGCTACAACACGACTCAAAAATGGAGGTTCAACCGAGAATGCAAGAGATAAAAGAAAGGCTTGAAACCATACGCCAGAAGATCAACGATATGATGGTGCGTCTTTGACATAGCCAGCAGGGAGAAGAAAATCGCTAGTCTGGAGACAGAAGCGGCACAGCCCGATTTTTGGCTCGACCCAACCAAAGCCCAGTCCACTATGCGAGAGCTAGCCGCTCTCAAGGAACAGGTAAACACCTGGCACAGTATGAGGAAAATTGCAGATGAACTCCTTGAAATGACAGGACTTGCTATCGAAGAAAACGACCTTTCCATTCAAGAAGATGTTAAGCGAGAGACGGAAAAATTAGCGTCGGAATTAGAAGAGCTGGAAACAAGGTTACTTCTTAGCGGTGAGTACGATCGAAGAAGTGCTATTCTAAATATACACGCCGGCGCCGGTGGCACAGAATCACAAGACTGGGCAGAGATGTTACTGAGAATGTATACAAGATGGGCAGAACGACACAATTACCAGACAGAGATACTGGACATATCACCGGGTGACGAAGCCGGTATAAAAAGCGCCACCATAGAGGTAAAAGGAGACTATGCCTACGGTTACCTCAAGTCTGAGCACGGTGTCCACCGACTTGTCCGTATCTCACCATTTGACGCTGACCGTGCACGGCATACCTCTTTTGTACTGGTCGAAGTCCTCCCAGAGGTAGAACAGGAGATAGATGTCAAGATAGACCCAGACGACCTGAAAGTCGAGACTTTCCGCTCCAGTGGTCCTGGCGGGCAGCATATGCAGAAGACGAGCAGCGCCGTGAGGATAACCCACCTGCCCACGGGAATAGTAGTCACCTGCCAGAGTGAGCGCTCCCAGTTCCAGAATAAAGAAAACGCCTTAAAAGTGCTTTATGCGCGCCTTTTCCAGCTTAAACAGGCAAAAAGAGAGGCAGAGAAGGCTAAACTGAAAGGCGGGCGGATTGAAGCTGGATGGGGCAACCAGATCCGAAGCTATGTCCTGCATCCTTACAAAATGGTAAAAGACCATCGCACCGACTTTGAGACCAGCAACGCCAACTCTGTACTGAACGGAGAATTGGACGAATTCATCACGGCATACTTACACCATATCCTAGGAAGAAAAGGTGAGTAAATATATTTTCCTGACTATTATATTTGTCCTCTCACTCCTTACACCTGCGGTTACTCAAGCCCAGGAAAATATAACTTTGCTCGACTCAAGCACAGAGGTGCTTTTTCCTTCAGCAATAGTATTCAAGGTAAAAGTTCAGAGCCAGAGCAACATCACCAGAATCCGGCTCCTTTATCAGACAGAGAGGATGAACTACACCCATGTAATCAGCGAAGCCTGGCCGGATTTTGTACCATCACCCAAGGTAGAAACTCGGTGGCTCTGGGACATGAGAAAAGCCAGCCTTCCTGTAGGGACTACCATACGCTACTGGTGGACTATCGAGGACCAGGGCGGGCACAAATTGGTCACAAATAGTTATACATTCCAGTTCCAGGACCTACGGTATTCCTGGCAGAAATTGACCATGGATCAGGTCACTCTCTTCTGGTACAAAGGAAGCCAGCCATTCGCCAACGAACTTCTCACCGCTTGTGAACAGGCATTAAACAGACTTTATCAAGATAC
>DAOUAI010000088.1:0-17152 GCA_034433775.1 Dehalococcoidia bacterium | reverse complement strand
AGTATTATCACAGCGCCGATGAGCATGCTTGCGGTTATCGCCCAGCGTACGCCCACAGCACCGCTGTTGGTATGGTGGGAAAGGAAGTAGGCTAGCGGCACCGTGACCAGCCAGGTGGTGGTGATGCTGATTACCATCGGGGGTACGGTGTCGCCAGCACCCTGCAGTCCGCTCATCAGTACAAACAGGAATCCCATGACAATCCAGCCTAGCATGGCGATATAGATGAATTGTCTGGCGAGAATATCCACGGCAGGTTCGGCACTGAAGAGGTGGACGACTGGACCGATCCAGATAAAAATCACAAGTGAGACTGCAATGACAAAAGCTTCCACGAATGCTGCTGCTATCCAGGCGCTCCTCTCTGCTCGTTTCGGCTGTCTGGCACCGAGGTTCTGTCCAACCAGCACACCAGCTCCCATACCGAAAGACATCGCGGGCATAAAGATGAACATCTCCAGTCTCATTGTGATGACGTGCGCTGCCAGAGCAGCAGCACCGAATAGCGCCATGAATATTTGCAGGATAAACTGGTTCAGGCTCTGTTGTACACCGGTGACGGAGGCTGGCAGCCCGATGCGCAAAATGCGCCATATAATACCGGCATCAAAGCGGAACCCTCTAAAGCTGAGACTTATTCTTGACCTGGCGGTGAGAAGCACTCCCAGCCCCAGGACTACACCGAGACCCTGAGCAATAACACCTGTGTAGGCAGCCCCACTGACGCCCAGTTCAGGGAAAATCCACCAGCCAAAGATGAGGAAGGGGCAAAGTATCACATGGAGAATACGATATATGATAGCGATCCACATCGGGTTCATGGGGTCGCCTGAAGCTTGCATAATGGCATCCAGCATCATGCGAAAGACCATCGTGGCACCGCCGATGAAGGCAATGTTGAGGTACGCTGTTCCCAGCCTGACAATCTCCGGGTCCGGGGTAATTAGCCTGAGTATTTCTTCACTGAAAAAGTGCCCGATGATTGCCATTGCAGCAGCAAGCATCGCCGAAATAACAATGGACTGCTGGGCTACAAGATGGGCGGTCTCCATATCTTTGGAGCCAACAGCGCGAGCAATGAGAGCGCGCATTCCCTGAAACAGTCCCATCATAAGGCTCATCATAAACTGCATTGCTACGCCGGATATTCCGACGCCGGCAACGGCGGCTGCTCCCAGTCTGCCAACCCATATGATGTCTATAGTGGGACCTAATGCCATCACCGTCTGGGTAACAGCCATCGGCCAGGAGAGAAGAAGGACATTCTTCAGAATGCTCCCCTCAGTCCAGTCACGATGGGCTATGTCTTTTCTACCCGGCGGGGGGAATGCTTTTACCGTATCCTTGTCCACCATTTCTTCAAAACAAAGGAGCTACACATAGAGTGCCGATCGCTCTCTTTTCTTTCCTGCCCATTACAAGCTATTTTACTCTGCTATATCTTCCCAGTCTTGAGTGTCCAGCTCACAGGGCTACTCCGAATACTGTGGTCTTTTGAGCTGAACTAAAGAGGTAAACCGGAGTAATTTTACAGCTATATGTTCTTGTGTTTCCACCTGCCTAGCTGGAAGTATACGAGGTAGAAGGCAGCCCTACACAGCATGCCGGTCACGAGCGCCCAGCGGACTCCATATACTCCCAGGTCATCGACCTGGCTCAAGAAGTGTGCCAGCGGTACCTGTACACCCCATACCGTTACCAGGTTGACTAACATAACTGGCATGGTATCACCAACACCGTTCAGACATTGCGATAATACGATAATCAGCCCCGCCGTTACCAGGGCAGCTATTTCTATTCTGAGAAAGGTAGCAGCTATGTCTATTACTTTGGTCTGCGGGGTAAAAATGCGGACTATTCCCTCAGCCCAGAACCAGATTACCGTTGAAATGAGGAGCATGAGTGCCGAACTGATGGCAACTCCTAGCCAGGCAGTCTTCTGTGCCCGGTCTGGTTGTCCTGCTCCTACATTCTGTCCTACCAGAATGCCAGCTCCCATCGCCCAAGCCATGATAGGTAAATATATAATCATGTCTATCCTGGCGTGTATGGAGTGGGCTGCAACAGCGATGGTGCCGAATGGGACGACGAACCACATCACTATCAGTTGTGCGAAACTTCTTTCCATGCTGGTGATGGATGCTGGTGCACCGATCTTCACTATGCGCCAGACCATATCAAAGTCAAAGCTGAAGTTTCTAAAAGTCAATTGCAAACGGGACTGTCCGCTAATAAGTATCCATAAGCCGATAGATGCCGCCATGCTCTGGGCAACAACGCCGGACAGGGCGGCACCGCTTATTCCCAGACGGGGGAAAAGCCACCAGCCGTAGACCAGAAAAGGACAAAGGACAGCATGTAAAGCTGTATATACAGCGATTATTTTCATCGGAGTCACTGTGTCTCCGGATGCCTCGAGTATGGCGTCGTTTGTGTTGCGCAGTGTCATGAACACTGCTGCTACGAAAGCTATCCGAATATACGGAGCACCCTGGGTGGCAACTTCGGGTTCCACTCCTAAAAGGAGCAGTATCTCCTCGGCTAGCGAGGCACCTATTGCTGCGAGGACTGTAGCCAAGATGATGCTGACCACATAGCCTTGCTGGGCTGCATGATTAGCAGCCTCCTTGTCGCCAGCTCCAACAAGGCGGGCTATCATGGCTCTCAGACCTATGGTAAGCCCCATGGTCAGTGACTCTGCCACCATGACAGCCAAGGTGCCGATGCCTACTCCGGCGATGGGAGCAGCCCCCAGCCTGCCCACCACCATCATGTCGACTATAGGACGCAAAGCCACAAGCCCCCTGCTGATAAGCATTGGCCAGGACAGGGATAGCAGGTTGCTTATAATGCCGCCCTGTGTCCAGTCCCGCTCTAAGGCTCTTCCTGTTGCCATTTTGCGTAAACCAGACGCCATTTTTGGTCTGAGTTATGTCGGATGTTTCGCTGGTATGCCATAGCAGCGCTCGTTCGTTGTCTGGGTGACGGCGTTTACTTTATCCAGATCTAAAGGTCTGTTGACGAAAATCTAAATTTGAGACCTTGTAAATATACTGTACCGCGGTCACTGACTACGGCAGCACCGATTCGTAGTCACCCCAGGCATCAAGCTCTTCGCGATATGGGTCCAGCTCTACCCGGCAGGGTATATCAAAGAGCATGGTGGCACGCCTTTCGGGGGTATAAGGTTCCCACTTAGGGATGCCTGGGTGGTTCGGGTCACCACTTCGGGCAAAAGCGGTCCACGTCTCGCTCATTATGCGTGCCATCTCATACCTATCAGGACGGGAGCCGGTAAACGGCACGTCATCTATGTTGTCAAAAATAAACGAGATCTCTACTCCGTGACCTGCTTTGAAAAGCCCGCCCATGAAATCAGACTGATAGTTGAATATATACATAAAGACCGGAGCTGTTCCGCCCACCGCTTTACGCTCGGCAAGTTTGATAGATGCCAGCCGAAACGGTTCAGTGCTGATTCCAATCAGCAGGTCCCAGGGGGTAGCCTCGGGGCGTGTCTTCTTATAGGTGTTGAGTATCCTGTCCAGGTTTTTGCCCAGCATGGGAGCGAGGCGTTCGCGCAATTCAGGTTCGGTAAGTCGCCTTCTTCTGGGGTCTCCCGCCAGGAAGGTCGCTGATTCATCGCGAGTTGTGCCGATGATAAGCGGCACATCCGCTGCTGTTGGCGCGGCTACCGGGTCGAACGGGTGCCAGGGGAGATAATGTCCATCCACCACGGGGGCGAAAGCCATTATAGCTGAGGTAGGAGCACCCATTATGCTGGTGCGACGACCTACGGATGGCAGTCTGGTAACGGCATCCAGTATTTGTTGTGCCGGCAACTGCTGGAGTTTATCGAGTTCATTCTTCTTGAGACCGAGCTCTGATAGCAGGCGCTCAGCAACTTCTGTAGCATCCTTGCGCTCTATGCCGCGGATTCCCGGACCGCTCTGGATAACAGCCCGGTTGAACAAGCCTTTGGCGCAGGGCATAGCCAGAAGCTTCGATACCTTGCTCCCGCCGCCGGACTCACCGAAGATCATCACCCGACCCGGGTCGCCGCCAAAGGTTTCGATATTGTCCTGGACCCATTTGAGGGCCAGTACCGCATCTAGCATTCCGGCTACCCCGGAGCCGGACCACTCCTCTCCGCCGATCTCTTCCAGATACAAATAGCCGAACACATTTAGCCTGTGGTTAATAGTGACCACCACGTTACCGTGTTTGGCAAGCTCAGTACCTATATACATCGTTTCCGAACCCGCCCCCTGAGCAAAGCCACGACCGTGTAGCCAGACCATGACCGGGTGTTTGCTGCCGTCTTTCAGGTTCGGAGTCCACACATTAAGCACCAGGCAGTCTTCGCTCTGAGGGAGGTACCTGACGAACCCTGAAACACGACGATTGGCGTATGGTCGGGTCTCATCAGCAAGCGGACCTCCTAACTGCGGACAGATCGGACCGAAATCGCCAGCGTCGCGCACCCCTGCCCATGGCTTGACCGGTTCCGGCGGCAGGAAACGACGTTTACCACCTGTTGGCGCTCCGTAGGGAATGCCCTTGAAGGCGAAGACCCCCTTTTCTTTGATGCCGCAAATTTTCCCTCCGGTGGTCTCAACGATGACATCTTCCATGTTTAAATTACCCTCCCTTTTGTATTTGTTAACAGGCGCAACGACTTTAAACAAGCTTGAGGGTGTCGTGCCTGTAATGGCGTATTATATACCAACCGTTTCAGGTAAGTGTACCTCTCAGCAGCTTCGCCGGACATGTTATCATCGCTCTAATTTTGTGCCTTTTTCTCGCCGTGTGCCCACAAAGCAGGTGGTAATGCTGGACGTGGTCCAGTGGGGTGCTGTTTACAAAGCATGGGTGTTTGGTTATGATTTGCCCGTGGGCTTGCTATTTCACCGTTTATCCTGGATTTATCTCCATGGCTGGCTCTGCCTTAAAAGCAGCCACATCTCTTTAGTTGACCTGATTGAAAAAAGGAGGTGAGAGGAAATGGACTTTCAATTGAATGAAGAGCAGAAGATGCTGAAGAAGATGGTGCATGAATTTGCCGAGAGGGAGTTGCGCGGGAAGGTCGCTGAGTGGGAGGCAAAGGGTGAGCCATTGCCGCGCCAGTATGTGAAAATGATGGCTGAGCTAGGGCTTTTGGGCTTGTGTCTGCCGGCGGAGTACGGTGGGCAGGGGCGCTCTGCCTTTGAAGCTATTTTAGCAATCGAGGAGCTGGCACGGGTCTCACATCTGTGTGCCTCGCCCGTTTTCGAGTCCAATGTGGGACCGGTCAAGGTGATAGAGCAGTTCGGCACCGAAGAGCAGAAACGGAAATATATACCACCGATATGCCGCGGTGAGTCCATGATCTCTGTCGCTATGACGGAACCGGAAGCCGGCTCAGCCCTTACCGACCTTGCCACCAGGGCGGTGCTCGATGGTGACTATTATATCGTGAATGGGCAGAAGCGATTTATCAGCGGAGGTGGTGAATCAGATGTCTATGTGGTCTATGTGCGGCTGAGCGAGCAGAAGGGAGCCAGAGGCATCGGCGGTCTGATAATAGAAAAGGGGACACCAGGGTTTTCCTTCGGTAAACAGGAGCAGTTTATGGGCTTAAGGGGGATGCCCTCCTGCGATCTTTTCTTTGACAATTGCCGGGTACCTAAAGAGAACCTGGTGGTGAAGGAAGGGGAGTTCAGAAAGCTGATGCTGGCTTTCGACCTGGAGCGCTGCGGCAATGCCACCATGTGTCTGGGCATAGCCCAGGGAGCCCTGGAGGCAGCCATGGAGTATTCCCAGCAGAGGAAGCAATGGGGTAAGGAGATATGCGAATTTCAAGCCGTCCAGTTCATGCTCGCCGAGATGGCGATGAAGGTGGAAGCTGCCCGTATTTTAATTTATCGGGCGGTGGTAAATGCCGGCACGGGGCTGCCTTCCCCTCTGGAAGCCAGCGTGGCAAAATGCTTTGCTAATCAGATGGTCAGAGAGGTCACCGCCATGGCGGTACAGATACATGGCGGGTACGGGTATTCTAAAGAGTACCCTGTGGAACGGATGATGCGCGACGGCTGGGGGTGGGGGATCGCCGGCGGCACCATAGAAATTCAGAGGATTACCATAGCGTCACAGTTGCTGGGACGCAGGTTTGACCAGCGGCGCTAGAGCAAGTTATGTTAGGATTCCTGGCTGTGTCGTGGGTGGCTAGCCTGTCTCAATAGTAAGTGACACGCACAGGGCATGGCAGAGTGGTAAGGACACTGGGGCAGTTTATCACCCTCACCTTAGTCCTCTCCCATCGAGGGAGAGGAAAATAGAGAAAATCCCTGTACGACGTTTGGCGTACTCGACCATGAGACACGCTATCTCCCGTCAAGGGAGAGGAAGAAACTTAAATACCTCTCCCCTTGCGGGAGAGGTAAGGTGAGGGCAAGTGCCACTAATGTACTGGGCGAATACCGGGGTTGACTTGACCCAAAGTTAGAAGTACTATTAACAGATATTATACTTTACCGACGGTGACTGCGTAGAATGAAGGTACTGCTCGTTTATCCCAGATACCCCGACACCTTCTGGAGCTTCAGGCACGCCCTGAAATTCGTCTCCAGAAAGGCGGCTTATCCGCCGCTGGGTCTGCTCACCATTGCTGCCATGCTCCCTGAGATGTGGCAGAAAAAGCTGATTGACCTGAATGTCACCAGTTTGAGCGACAGGGACATTGAGTGGGCAGACTGTGTGTTCATAAGTGCTATGGCGGTGCAGCGGGAGTCGTCCCTGGAAGTCATCAGCAGGTGCCGCCGCCTGGGCAGAAAGGTGGCTGCCGGTGGTCCCCTGTTCACCACATCGCCAGAGGAGTTTGAAGGCATGGTCGACCACCTCGTCCTCGGCGAAGCAGAGGCGATATTGCCGCTTTTTCTTGACGACCTGGAAAAGGGCTGTGCCAAGCATATTTACAAACCGGAGCACTACCCGGACATAAGCACCAGCCCTGTCCCTGCATGGCGGCTAATCAACACAAAGAACTACTCGGCGATGAGCGTCCAATACTCGCGGGGCTGCCCCTTCAATTGCGAGTTCTGTGATATCACCGTGCTCAACGGGCACATGCCGCGGACAAAGACCACGGAACAGTTGCTCCGGGAATTCGATGCCCTCTACGAACTGGGGTGGCGGGGCAGTGTCTTCCTTGTCGACGACAACTTCATCGGCAACAAGAAAAAGCTCAAGGCTGAAATATTGCCCGCCATTGCCGATTGGATGGCAAGGAGGAAATACCCGTTCACGCTCTTTACCCAGGCATCGGTAAATATGGCTGATGATGACGAACTGGTACAGTTAATGGTAAAGGCGAACTTCACCTCGGTATTCATCGGCATTGAGACCGTAAACGAGGACAGCCTTGCCGAATGCGGCAAGGCACAGAACATGAACCGCGACCTGATACAGGCGGTGAGGAAGCTGCAAAAACACGGACTGCAGGTGCAGGGTGGCTTTATCCTCGGCTTCGATAGCGACCCGCCGGCAATATTTGAAAACATAATCAACTTTATCCAGCATAGCGGCATCGTCACCGCCATGGTAGGCTTGCTTAACGCTCCTCCCGGCACCAGGCTTTACCGCAGACTGAAAAGGGAGGGCCGCATACTCGCCAGGTTCTCCGGCGATAACACCGATTGTTCCACCAACTTCGTCCCCAAGATGGGCTACAGTGCATTGATAAAAGGTTACAGAAAGGTGGTCGAGACCATCTACTCGCACAAACATTACTACGAGCGCGTGAGGACATTCCTCAAGGAGTACCAGCCACCCCGGATACGGATAAGCCACTTTAGCTTTGAGCATATTAAGGCGTTCCTGAAATCAGTGTGGCTTCTTGGCATCAAAGAGAAGGGCAGGCAGTTCTACTGGAAGTTGCTCACCTGGACGCTGTTCAAACGCCCCCGCCTTTTCCCGCTGTCGGTGACGCTCGCCATTTACGGGTACCACTTCCGCAAGGTGGTGAGCGGCTATTTTAGCCCCAAGCCACAAGGGCTCAAGTCCACTTCCTAGCCTCCGCCGCCCGGCAACTGCTGTGAGTTTCACCCTCACCTTAGTCCTCTCCCATCAAGTGAGAGGAGAGAAATAAAGTCCCTCTCTCTCCTCTGCCGGAGAGGTCAGGTGAGGGCAGTCCCTCTCCCCTCGCGGGAGAGAGTTAGAGTGAGGGGGTTGACCAGCCATTCCTGAAAACAAAGATAAAGAATATTTGTCACCAATTCACTGGGCACTTACAACTGACTTTCCCTGGGGCAAAAGCTTAAAGTATAATTAGCTCACATCTTTTGCATCCTAGCAAGAGAGAAAATTCAAGGAGGTCAGAAATGCCCGGTGGTTATCTGGGAAAAGTCCTGTTCGTCGATTTAACAGCAGGCAAGACATGGGTGGAGACGCCCGGCGAAAGCCTTTACCGCGATTTCTTTGGTGGCTATGGTCTTGGAGCCAGAATTATATTCAGTCGGCAGAAAGCAAAGATAGATCCCTTAAGCCCTGAAGCCATGCTCGGCTTCGTCACCGGCACCCTCACCGGTACGCCATCGCTATTCGCCTCTCGCTATGTGGTGGTGGGCAAGTCACCGCTTACCGGCACCTGGGGTGATGCCAACTCTGGTGGCGATTTCGGTCCGCGGTTGAAGTTCGCCGGCTTCGATGCCGTGTTTATCAGCGGTGCCTCAGCAGAGCCGGTCTATCTGCTCATAGACAACGGCAAAGCTGAGATAAGAAAAGCCAGCAAGCTCTGGGGCAAGGACACGACGGAGACAGAGGCAGCACTGGAAGCAGAACTGGGCAAGGACATCGGGACTGCCAGCATCGGTCCCGCGGGGGAGAAGATGTCACTTATCGCCGCCATCATCAACAATGAGGGACGGGCGGCTGCCCGCTCCGGTCTGGCTGCAGTGATGGGCTCGAAGAAATTGAAGGCGATAGCGGTCAAGAGCGGGCAGAAAAAAGTCCCCCTGGACAACGAGACGGGACTGAGGGCTGCCAGACAGACCTATATGCAGCAGCTCGGCGGCAATGTGGAGAACTTTAAGAATTTCGGCACCTGCGGCGGCATGGCGCTGCTGGTGAGCATTGGCGATGCCCCGGTGAAGAACTGGTCGGGCTCGGTTGCTGATTTCCCCAACGCCGCCGCTATAAGCGATAAGAGCGTGATCAACATCCAGAAGCGGAAATACGGCTGCTGGCAGTGTCCTGTAGCCTGCGGTGGGCTGATGAAGGCGGGGAGCCAGTATAAATACCCCGAAGGCGTGCACAAGCCGGAATATGAGACGCTCGCTGCCTTCGGCTCCATGTGCCTCAACGACAACTTGGAATCGATCGTCAAATGTAATGAAATTTGCAACCGCTATGGGCTGGACACCATCTCTACCGGCTGCACCATCGCCTTCGCCATCGAGTGCTTCGAGAACGGAATCATCACCACCAGGGACACCGACGGCATCGAGTTGCGCTGGGGCAACCACCAGGCAATCGTCGCCATGACGGAAAAGCTGGCAAAGCGAGAGGGCTTCGGTGCGGTGCTCGCCGACGGTGAGAAGAAAGCGGCGGAAAGGATAGGCAAGGGTGCCGAGGCTTTCGCCGTGCACATCCTGGGCCAGGAAGTGCCGATGCATGACCCCAAGCGCTTCTTGCACTATGCCATCGCCTATCTCGATTCCACCCCCGCCCGCCATACCCAGGGCAGCTACGGTTTCCGACCGGCTAGCGGGCTGGAGTACCCACCGTACCCCAAAGACTCACTGGTCGGGCGCGGTCCTGCCGCCAATATGGGCAGTGACTTTTCCCATGCCACAAGCTGTCTCGGCTTCTGTATCTTCGGCATCGGCTTTATGCCTGCCGATGCCGTCACCGACTTCGTCAATCTTACCACCGGCTGGGGGCTGGGCATGGACGACATTTTGAAGGTGGGCGACCGCGCTGCCAACATCCGCCAGGCGTTCAACATCCGCGAGGGCGTCACCGCAGATATGCACAAGTTCCCCGGCAGGGTCTACGGCAACCCGCCCCTCGCCACCGGCTCCACCGCCGGCAGGAGCTTCGATATAGACGCCATACGCCGTGACTATTTCAGTGCCCGCGGCTGGGACACCGAGACCGGAAAGCCCAGCCGGGAAAAGCTGCTGGAGCTGGGGCTGGACGACGTTGCCAAAGCCCTCTGGGGTTAAAGGCACACAGGACCTGCTGAGCGCGACCTAGGGGCTGAGGTAACAGGCTTAGTCTGACCGGTGGCGGAGCAGTAGCACCACCGTGAGAAAGGCGATGATGCTCGCCAGCAGGTTGACCATGCTGCCGACCAGCAGGACATGATGTGCTTCATCCGAAGGAATTGGTGGCACCGGCTTATCGGTGCCAATGGTGAACATGAATACAGCACTGGGCTCGCCCGGGGGCTCGGTGGGTGTCACCTGCCAGAAGTAAGTGCGTCCCTCTTCCAGCTTGCCTTCGAAGAGGTAAGCGGTAGTTGCCACCTTCTCCTGCACCACTACATCCCTGAGCGCTGAGTCTCTAGCCAGGACGAACGAATACTCTTTCACCCCGGGCAGAGGTGTCCAGGAAAAAGCTGGCGGCGGGTACAGTCTTACCACCCCGTGCGCCGGTGCCAGCGCCTCAGGCGGCATCTTGCGGCTGACTACAGGCGCGCCGGGGCTGATCTTGATGCTGTTTGCCCGCGACCAGGGACTGCGGATGACCTGCTCTGTGGCTGCCCGTCGTACCCTCACCCGCCAGAAATATTCTTTGCCTGCCTCCAGCACCGTACCCGGCGGTATGTAATAAGCCGGGTCGCTGGTCGTCGCTGGCAGGTAAAAGGGATTGGTCGCTGGCTCCACCTCTACGATGCGCAGGGTGAAGTCTTCGTCAGCAGCGATCTCAATTTCATAGCAGTCCGCCAGGGATAGCTGCTCCCACCTTAAGGCTATGCTACTATTCCTGCCGCTTACCGGGTCATAACCTTGCAGTGCGCCATCCTTCGGGCTGATAAGCCTGGGTCCCCGCATTGCCAGCGTATCGGTGAATACCCAGAGACAGCCTTCATCTGTCTCTGGACGGTACTCACGGGCGTCCAGTGCCCATAAAGTGTCCCGTGATATTGCCAGTGCACCGGGCTCGGCGCTGAACCTGACACCGTCACTCAGCCCCGCAGTTAACGAGTCCCAGTAGACGCCCGGCTTCGGGATGCCGGTGCGGGGATAGAGGGCGCGGTCAACCCCTGTGGTATCGCCGTACATATAAGCCGCATAGAGAGCACCGTACCTGCCGCTGACCAGACCATAGAAGCTATGGTGCGGCGGCGCCATGTCCTGCCAGTCACCGTCTTCACCGAGGCGGAGCCGGTATATGCCGCCGGCGTCGTCAGCGAGGTAGATAAGGTGGTTGTCTTGAAAACGGTCGTCGAAGGCGACGTGCCGGTTTCCCTGTGTGGGCGTTCTCCTTGTGACCGGATGCCAGGAATTGCCACCGTCGGCGGAATAAGCCAGCGGAAAGTCCTGATAGGCTGCTGCGGTTACCACCGCATAGTCGCCGTTAACTGCTATACTGTGGTTCGCCTCCAGACCGGTGCTTTCTACCTCACCCCACACCCAACCACCCGAATATTTACCGTTGCGCACCCTGCCGTCTGCCTGCAGGACATATACTGTGTGAATATCGACAACTGCCATGTCCTGTACCACCAGGTTGGGCAGCATATTGTCCCATGTGGTGCCGCCATCGGCAGAAAATGAGGCGTTCTTCGTGCCCTGGTCTGCCCAGAAGACATAGCTACCATCGGTACTGTCCGGTGCCAGCCGGAGCAGCGGGGAATCGCCGTGGCGGCACAGCACCCGTTGCCACTTTTCACCCGGCGGCTGACTGCGCCATACGCTATCGAAGCCGAGTTGGTTGGTGGTGGCTAAATAAAGCGTTTTCTCGTCCGGGGCGGGAGCCACTGCTGCCAGACGGTCGACGGCGGTATCGATAAGACCGGTCTGGTCCCAGGACAGCCCATTATCTCTCGAGACTGATATGGCGGACTCGTCCAGAGCGTAGCCTGCCCATGCGGGGAGACTCATGTCCTGCCAGTCCTGTGGTGTTTGCCGGTTGCCCGAGCCGGTGCCACAATAGGCGGTGGTGCCGTCCTTCGACCAGACCACCTGCGCGTTGGCATAGCCGTCGCCACCGCCGCCTGTGGGCGGCTTAATTGCCGTTCTCCATAGAGGGCAGGCGGAAAGGAGGTTGGTGCACTGCCAGGTCTGTGCCTGTGCCCTGGTCATATCTGCCGCTACACCGCCTGCCAGAAGCTTACCTGCCCTCGAATCACCGGTGTAGGCGATGCTGCTTATCCTCATGCTGCTGCCAGCGCCGGGAACATTCAGCCGTGTGACCCTCGTGCCTTCCAGGCGGTAGACGTCGTCCAGCACACGGCTTGTGCCGTAAGCGGTGTTATTCGAATCAAAGCTGGCAAAAATGACCGTCTCCCTTGCTGTACCATTGAAGTCGGCAGGCAAAGCAAGAGTTCCGGTGATGACCCTGTCCTTACCGCTGGCATTTCCACCAGCCTGTCCTGGCTCACATAGCTCTACAGGGAAGCCCTCATGTACATTCCAGAAGGTGGTGTCTACCGCCGGGTCATGCCTTCCCAGGCTTACATAAGTCGCCTGGGCTGTGCTTGACATAACTACGATGGTAGTATCCGTGCCATAGTTTGGCGATGGCTGCAGGGCGATGACATCCCCCAGGGGAAAGCCCTGTGCCCTCCAGCCGCCGAAGCCGGGATAAGAAATAATGTAGGCTTCCCCTGCGGGGGCGGCTACCGAAGGGTCACGGGTGCCCACGATGATATCGCGGTGCTGTCCTCCCTCCGTATTATAGCCTGGCGAGATGGCTATGGCGCCGATTTGCTCCGTGGCGCCGTATTTCCACGGTATAGTGCCACTGTGATGCCAGTTATCGCCACCGTCGGTGGAAATATACACCTCACGGCGCAGCCCTGAGCCATCGGTGCACACTACAGCTATAAGCTCTGGCTCATCGGGTGCGACGGCTATGGCAGTAACCCGTCCTGAAGCTAGACCGGCTAAATTCTTCGCCGCTTTGCTGCTCCAGGTAAAGCCGCTGTCCCTGCTCACCCACAACCCGGGCGAGACCACCGGTCCTGGCGAGGCATTGGGTATATCTAGCGCGTATAAGGTGCCGTCGGGGGCAATGGCTAAGGCATTTATTTCGGAAGGCGAGCGGATGTCGTTTTTCTGCGGGATGTAGCCGGGCGTCTCAATTACTGCCCACTTGAGTATGGCGTCTTCGAGCACGTAACCGGAAGCTACCTGAGGGGTTGCCAGCAGCGCCAGGACAAAAGTGGCTATTACTAGAAGGGAGACACGCATCGCTGTGAACCAAAAATACGGACGACATATTATCACGTGCGATGGCGTGGCATCAAAGCGGGCACATCATGCGCCGTCGAGTCTGGCGTAGTAGTCTGCCATTCTTCTGGCTGCCAGAGCGGCGCGGTAAACGGTGGGGTAGAAGGGTATGCCGGTGGCAATGAGCTTTGACCTCAGCTCGCAAGCAAGCTTCCACTCCGCGCTGTCCCATTCATCGATGCCAAAGCCTCTTTCGGGGACCACTGCCAGGATGGGCTTGGTCCAGGCGGTATTCAAAATGACCTCCAGACCAAAATTGTGCTGCTTCAGAAAATCGTCCAGCGTCACCGTTGGCTGGTCGCGGTGGCGATGGATGTTGATCATGACGATAAGCAAATCGAAGTGGGGGTCCTGTGCCATCAACTCCACGATACCCCCCACGGTGAGACGGTCGTCTTCTCTGATCGACAAGTCTGCCGGGTTGCTCAGCCAGTCCCAGACTGAGACGCCGCGGTTCTTGAGCTGCTCGCGAAATTCCTGTGGCAGCGGGATGACATCGAGCCCTGCCATCTCGCACTGGTCAGCAGCCAGCACGCTGGCGCCTCCCGCGCCACCGGTCACGCCTACCCGCCTGCCCTTGAAAGGTGGGAGGGAACTAAAGCTAACAGCCATATCCACCAGCTCCTCAGCGCTGTCCACCCAGATTGCATTGGTCTGGTGGAGCGCTGTCTTCCAGGTTTCCATCGAGCCGGCTAGAGAGGCGGTGTGGGAGGAGGTCGCCCTTGCCCCAGCCTCGCCTCTGCCGCCCTTTAGGATGATGACTGGCTTTTTGCTGGCTGTGCGCTTCAATGTATCAAAAAACCGGCTGCCGTCCTTGGCACCTTCGATGTATATCAGTATTGTCGCTGTCTCCGTGTCGTCGGCGAAATACTCCAGATAGTCGGACTCGTTGAGGTCGATGGCGTTGCCATAGCTGATCACCTTACTGAAGCGGATGCCCCTTAGCCCTGCCGACCTCACGATTTCGCCTGCCATGTTCCCGCTCTGAGAGATAAGTGCCACGTTGCCGGGCTCTGTGGGGAACTCGCCTTCAAAAGAGATACCCTGGGCTGGGTAGTATACCCCCATGCAGTTTGGACCGATGATGCGGATGCCGAGCTGTTTAGCCAGTTCCCGGATCTCCTGCTCCAGCTGTATTGCCTGTGGGCGTCCGGTCTCGCTGAAGCGGGCGGTGAACATGTGGACTGCCCTGGTGCCCTTGGTGGCAGCCTGTCTCAACATGTTAGGCACCTCGCGGGCTGGCACGACAGATATGATATAGTCTACCGTGTCCGGTATCTCACTTACCGAGCCGTAGCTCTTCAGTCCGCCGATCTCCGGGTATTTCGGGTTCACCGGGTATATCTTTCCCTTGAAGCCGAACTCAAGTAGCGGTAGAAGAAAGCGCCACCCTGGACCGTTGACCGAGGCACCCACAACTGCGATGGAGCGGGGATGCAGGATTTCATCAAGAATATGGCTCACCGTACAGCTATGCCTCCTTATTTCAGGTAAGCTAATCGCCTTAATGAAGCTAAAGTCTGCTATGGGTGCCGCAAGTGCCCTCAGGGGCAAGCACCTGAGGACAGATTATACCACAGGGGGCCGTGTCACCAAAAATCGCTGTCGCGGCTGAGCACGGTAACAATGATCCTCTCTCTTCGAGGGAGAGGATAGATATAAAATCCCATTGGGGGAGAGGAAAAAGAATGGAATACCTCTCCCGTCGAGGGAGAAATGTCCTCTCTCCCCTTGCGGGAGAGGTCAGGCGAGGGCATTCCTTCCCCTTACGGGAGAGAGTCACCTTTTTATCCTTTCTCCCCTCCGCGGGAGCGAACCACCTTCTTATCCTCTCTCCCCTTGCGGGAGAGAGTTAGAGTGAGGGGTCTATCTTCTCTCCCCCCACGGGAGAGAGTTAGAGTGAGGGCAGGTGTCACTACCCTACCACACGAACTCCCATATTTCTCTGGACCAGGTGAAGGTGCTATAATCGGGCTACCCTCCCCGGGAAAATAACAGCAGACCGCTGGACCCTCTGACCCGCCTGCTTTAAACCGAGGGGGTAGCGTCCAGAATGCTTTGAAAGGAGGAGGCAGATGGCACCGGAAAATAGACGAGGAGGTGGCAACGTGTCAAGTGCTCTCGCAGGTACCTTATGGTTCATCGGCTGGCTATTCACCATCGGCTTTGCCCATCTCTCCTGGTGGAAGATCATAGTGGGCATAATCATCTGGCCGTACTTTTTAGGAGTGGCCATCAGCTAAAATTCTAGCGCTGCTGGACCTCACTCCGCGCCACTCTCCACTGCTCCACATTGCACCTTTTGCCCTTGATACAAATGCCAGAATCGTCTATGATAAATCTTATAGAAATCTTTCGCGGGAGGTGCAAGGCTATGGCGGATGTGATCAAGCGCATCGAGTACTACTACACAGTGGTCCCCAACAAAGCCGGAGAGGGAGCGAAGGTCCTTAATGCCCTTAAAACTGAGGACGTTAACCTGTTTGCCTTCTGCGGCTTTCCCACAGGCTGGGGGCGTGCCCAGCTCGACTTTGTGCCTGTTGACAAAGAGGCTTTCCTTGCGGCGGCAAAGAAGGCAGGGGTCAAGCTGGTAGGACCCAAAGTTGCCTTCTTAATTCAGGGCGATGACCGCGCCGGCGCTGTCGCCGACCTGGTCGAGAAACTCAAACAGTCCCAAATAAACATCACAGCCTTGCAGGCTGTCGCCGGTGGCGGGGGGCGGTACGGGGCTATCCTGTGGGTCAAACCCGCCGATCTCGAAAAGGCAGCAAAGGCACTGGGCGTTTCTTAAGAACGTGAAATGTCCCATCGATAATACCGAGATGCGTCGGGTAACGGTCGAGTCCCATTACGGTCAGCCGGTGTTCCTTGACCAGTGCCGGGAATGTGGTGGGGTCTGGTTTGACGAAACGGAACTGTTCAGGGCAAGACAGGGGGAGGCGGAAAAGATTGAAAGCTTTGATACTGGCGGTCTCTGGAGCTCCACAAATATACAAAAGCGGGACATTAGATGCCCGTCAGACCATTCTAAACTTGTCCTGTTTAAAGACCCGTACTTTCCTGAAGATATTATTTTAGCGCGTTGTCCCCTGTGCGGCGGCATCTGGCTGAACCGTGGTGAGTTCACAAAGTTCCAGCGTGCCCGTCAAAAACTGCAGCGACCTGTGGAAAGAAGCGTCAGGGATAAAAAGCTGGAAGAAGAGGTCAAGCGCATATTATCGGAATATCGGTCCGAAGGCGCTGGTGACAGACTGGAAACCCTGGAAAGGCTGGGCAGGTTCTTGTCCACGCCTGCTGGTGATATCGCCTTACTGCCCTCAAGACAGCCGAAGCGGCGGCTGGGGCAAGAAAAGCCCGCCAGTTTAGTCCTGAACCTGCTGATGTCCCTATTTATGGCTTTTATTCTGAGAAGATAGGGGACCGGGCTTTACCAGATACCTTTCGTAATCGGCGACCTGGTATTTCTTGCCCCGGGCGACGACCTTGAAGTTTTCCTGCTCAAGCAGCCTCTTATGGGCTTCCTGTCCGCCCGGGTATTTCTCATTTAAAAAGCCGCCAGCTTTGAGAGTACGCCAGTATGGTATGTCCAGTGACTTACCCTCCCTTCTTGCCTCTTCTGCCGCGTTGGCTGCTGTCATGATGAAGATCCCGGTAGTCAAAGAGCAGCAGCCCTTCACATGGTGGTTTCTGGCTATCTGCTGGCATATTTCCACGAT
>DAOUAI010000087.1:0-2827 GCA_034433775.1 Dehalococcoidia bacterium | reverse complement strand
ATGGCTACTGGCACGTGTCATGAGGAGTCTTTTCAGATGCCGTTTGGCGTTTTCTGTTACCATAAACATCTCACACCTTCCCTTTAGCCCAAGCAATTGTCCTTGCTCGGCCTATTCTCTTTTCATGCTGGGTAACCCCTCGTGTAAAACACCACGAACTTTGACCCACTAAAAAGGGTTTTTACCATCATCATTGACCCGCCTCACCAGTATCTTTGACCCACCCGGGAAACGAATTAGTACCATTGTCGCACAACCGATAGAGAGGAGCGGCAATGGCATACAAGGAGGTTTCCCGAGTGGAGATTACAGAAGTCATCAGGCAATGGCAGGCCGGCCGCCGTATCAGGGAGATAACGCGGTCGACCGGTCTGGCCAGAAACACGATTCGCAAGTATCTGCTGACGGCCCAGAGCTGTGGCCTGGTGCGTGACGGACCACCGCCGGCAGAGGACCAGCTACTTGCCCTGGTGCAGTTAAACCGGGCCGGGCCGCGCCAGGTGATAATACCTACCGACAAGGTGCTTGAGCCCTGGGCCGACCAGATTGAGCGGTGGCTGAAGGAGGACAAACTCAAGCTCACCCGCATCCAGGAGCTTTTAGCCCAGCGGCAATGCCTGGTACCCTACATGTCCCTGCGCCGTTTTGTTATCCGGAAAGGCTGGTTTGGCAAAAGCTCTCAGACGACGGTGCGCATGGCAGATACTGAGCCCGGAGAAATGGCCGAGGGTGATTTCGGGCGCCTGGGGCTGATGTGGGACCCGCAGAGCGGGAGAAAGCGTCTGGCATGGGGGATGATGATTGTGCTGAGCTACTCCCGTCATGGCTTCCTATGGCCTTTGTTTGGGCAAACCCTGGCTGATGTTATTGAGGGGCTGGAGGCGACCTGGGCTTTCTTTGGGGGCATCCCCCGCTACCTTGTCATCGATAATTTCCCGGCGGCTGTGGTCGGTACGGACCCGCTTAATCCACGTCTGACCAGGGGCTTTCTGGAGTATGCCCAGCACCGCGGCTTCATCGCCGACCCGGCGAGGCCGGGGCATCCCAAGGACAAGCCCAAGGTCGAGCGCGGCATACCCTATGCCAGGGAGCGTTTCTTCAAAGGCGGCCAGTTTCACGACCTATCTGACCTGCGCCAGCAGGCCAGACACTGGTGCCTGGAGGTCGCCGGACAGAGAGTGCATGGCACGACACGCAGACTACCGCTGGTGGTCTTTCAGGAAGAGGAGAAGGACAAACTGCTGCCCTACGATGGTGAGCCCTACGATGTCCCTGACTGGCATGAAGCCGTCGTGCACCAGGACCATCATATCTACTACCGCTATGCCATCTACTCGGCTCCTTACAGCACCTGCCCGCCGGGTACGAAGCTGGAGGTGAGGGGCGATAGCAAGCTGGTTAAGCTCTACAAACACGGGGAACTGGTCAAGGTCCATCCCCGTAAGCCGCGCGGTGGGCGTTCCACCGACCCGGAAGACTACCCTCCGGAGCGCACCGCCTATACATTACGCGCCCCCAACTATCTACGCCAGCAGTGCCGTAAGCTGGGGGAAGCTATCGGCAACTTCGCCGATGAGCTCCTGTCTGGACCACTACCCTGGTCGAAGATGCGGCAGGCTTACAAGCTGCTGCGGATGGGCGAAAAATACACCCCGGCCCGGCTCAATACCGCCTGCCAGAAGGCCCTGTCAGTGGACCTGATTGACGTGCGCCGGCTGGAGCGTATCCTGGTGGAGGCGCTGGAGGAAGAGGCCGTGACGGTAGCAGCGGCGCCGGCGCCGCCCGGCCGCTTCGCCCGGCCCGGCCGTGTCTTTGCAATTTCGAATAACAATGGAGGTAACCACCATGGTGACCAGAGTCAAAGTGAAGGAGGAAGCGATGACAACCGCGAGCGAACTTAAACCACTCTTAAAGCGTCTGCGGCTGGGCCACCTGCTGGCCACGCTACCGGAAAGGCTGGCGCTGGCCCGCCGGGACCAGCTGGACTATGCTGCTTTTCTCCAGATACTGCTGGCGGACGAGGTAACCCGGCGGAATAACCGTAACCTGGAAATCCATCTCCAGCAAGCAGGATTCGAGGAAGTCTGCCGCCTGGAGGACTTCGACTGGACGGCGCAGATAACCGTAGACCGCCGCCTGCTGGATGCCGTCTTCTCGCTGGACTTCCTGGGCCGCCATGAACACGTGCTTTTCGTCGGGCCGGTCGGCGTAGGTAAGTCTTTTCTCGCCCAGGCCCTGGGCTATGCCGCGGTGAGAGCCGGACACAGCGTCCGCTTCACTAGGGCCGACGCCTTCTTCAGGACGCTGGCGCAATCACGGGTCGACCACACCCTGGAGAAGACCTTTCGCTCCTTCCTCAGCCCCGACCTGCTTATCATGGACGACTTCGGACTACAGAAGCTCTCCGCCCAGCAGTCCACCGACCTCTATGAGCTGGTTATTGCCAGACACCGCAAGTCCAGCTTCGTCATTACCAGTAACCGGGCGGTGGAAGAATGGCTGGGGCTGTTCGATGACCCTATCCTGGGCAACAGCGCCCTGGACCGCCTGGCCAATGCCAGCTACCAGATTACCATCGAGGGCGCCAGCTACCGGGAGAGGCTCTCCCCACACCGCAGAAAGGAGGCATTGACTACTATGGGCGCTAAATGATAAAAATTTATTTAACCGGGTGGGTCAATGTCTGTGGTGAGACATGGGTCATAGATGGTGGTAATTGACACAATTGAAATATCTTGCTGATAAACATGATATTCAAGTCAAAGGAAAACTAGTTGAAGATCTGTTCGATTCCTATAGAAAACCTCCTACTAAGAGTCAATATATC
>DAOUAI010000086.1:0-5591 GCA_034433775.1 Dehalococcoidia bacterium | reverse complement strand
ATCAGCAAACAGGCTTTTGGCTATATGCTGGTGTAAGTACAGTGCCCCCCCTTAGCGGCTTTGCCGCCAGAAAGTGCGATTACAAATGCGGGACGAATGGACTTAGCCGGTCTTCTTCCAGGTCAGCAGCACTGCAAATAGAATTGCCGCCAATATCGCGCAGATAGTATTCAGTACACCTGTGGTGATGTCCTTAGCCAGGAAATTGCCTGCGAGCAGCAGGACACAACCTATGCCATATAGCGCAGGAAACAGTAAACTGAGATCCCGCTCCTTTCTGGCAAGCGTCTTCCCCAGCTGGACAGCCCAGCCTGCGATTATAAAAACCAAGCCCGCGATAAATATCATTTAATTCACCTCCTTGTTTGACATCGAATTACTGACTTAATAGGGATGGCGCCCGATCCCCCACGACTAGTTTCTCACCTTATCACAGACGACGTGTTCAGACAGGCGAGACCTCTTTCGGCTGCTCTCTTTCGCATTGCTACGCTTTCAGCCGGTTCTTGGCATGCGACTGTCCCATATTGTCAGCTAGTCGAAGCCCGCTGTCAAGGGTTCACGCGAGCTTTTGTGCAACATTCGCCCCCTATTGCGCCTCAAAAGTGTTTGAGGACAGGCTGGGGTGGAACATTCCCGAGGAATATTCACTGAAGCGCCGTGTATGAGAACCCGCCTTGCGGGGATGTAATCGTCCTGCGGGACTATTTCCTTGTCAATGCGCCGCCAGTCGGTTCAGGTGCGGCTCTCCCTTCCCTCCGCTATGGTCCGCCGGAGCCGCTTGTCAACGTTTTCGCTCAGCACCGCATGGACACGCTTGCCCGAGTATACCTCATAACAAGTGGAAGGCTTTCCGGCGTGCTGGGCGCAAACGCCCGTAGCTTGCAGGAAAAGTGGGCAGAGGTGTTGCAGTCGCTCTTGACATGCCCCGCTCAAAGACCCTAAACTTCGTCCCGTTGGGAAGGAGTCAGAGTGGCAAAGTGCCGGGCGCGGCTGTGGGACAGAGCCCGGGCATCGACATCTTTATACGAAAGGGAAGGAGACATGAGCAGCATTGTATTCGATGAAAAATCGGGACTTTATGTCGATCAGAAATCGGGGCGAAAATTCTTTCTCGATGAGCCTGACGACCTCAAGGTGGGCGAAAAGGTCACGTTTCTCCTCAATCTACACGGTGGTGGATCCCACGGCATCTGGCAGCGCCTCTATTTCCCGGCGCACGAGTACAAGAACAAGTACCGCCTTGTCGTCGCCACCCCCACGGCGAAGACCAAGGAGCCGTTGCGCCACTGGGTTGCCGAGGTAGACGACCAGTGGCTGAAGGACATTGTCAACTTTGTCTGCGATAAATATGGCAAAGAGAACATCAGGTCGTTCTGGTTGGTCGGGCACAGTCAGGGAGGGATGACGGCTAACCGCCTACTGAAGACCGAATTCTTCGCCAGCCGTGTTGACGGATGGCTTAGCCTCTCGGGTGGGCGCTTCGGACAGGTAGAAATACCGGCGTCCTTTTTTGAAGGGAGCGAGCTCCGGTTGCCGGCTTTCGAGCCCGACAGCCCTAGCCCGGGACGCGCGGTAATGGTTGATTGCGATATATCTTTCATCTTCGCCACTGGTGAACTTGAAATAGTAAAACTCCCTGAGACTTCACCATGGGCTGAAAAGTACAACGCCGGTCCGCGAGTGCGCCTGCCAGATATTGTTGATACCGAGAAGGGACAGGTGACAGGGGCAATGCCAGGGCGTGGTCCTAGCTGGGGCAGGGAAGCACGGCCCGGGACGGCGCAGGTCTATGTGTTTCCCAACGCCCGCGGCGGCAGGATTATCGCGGACGTGGTCCGCCTCGACAAGGGGCACACAGAGGGGTACGAGCCGAGGATCACAGAAGAACTCATTAAGATGATCGTTGCCGCGCCGGGCGGTAAAATAATGGCATTGGGTCGGAGTACCTAAACATATCGCTGTGTCTCCAGTCTATCTATAGCATCGTCAGCCTCAGCAGTTTTTTGAGGATTTTTTGCCAAAACTTATTGTTTTAAGTCCCCGTAACTGATAGAACTGGCCGTCGAGACCTAGACAGTGGTCGGTCCATTTTGGGCTACCTGCTGAGAGGAAAAAGAAAAAGGAGGGAAACAGCGTGGACATTGTGGCGTTGGTAAATCTCATCTTGTGCATCGTCATTTTCGGTCTGGGCGTCTGGGCTTACAGCAAGAAAAAGGGCGATGTACCCCTGTATATTGGCATTGCCTTCCTGCTATTTGCCCTTACACACCTCGTCAACTTTCTCGGTCTGGCAGAAGGTATGACCATGCTTCTGGTGATAGTCCGCATCATTGCCTATGCGCTGGTCATCTTCGCTCTGTGCAGAATTGCCACCCAGAAGTAGCACAGCCAGTACCTAGACACACCTGAGACAATAACCCCTCTGCCCACAAGCGCTATACCCTTACAAAGGCTATCTGAGGCAGCTTTCGCCATGCCGGCAGCGCGAACTGAAGTATTTCCCAACTAGTGCCCCGCGCCCAGCCGCGCCAGGTGTACTAGCGTGAGCGTGACTACGCCTCCGAAGGGAAGCGCTGATCAGAGACATACCATATAGAGACATTGAGTGTCCCTGCTTTTCTTCCTCGCATTAATCGGCTAGCCGAGCCGAAGGCAACATCAGCCGGAGTATTGCCGAAGTATTGATGAATGAGTTAAGCCCCAAGCAGTATCCTTGATAGACAGCATCATCGTAGTTAAATAAGTATGACTGGTAAAATGTTTTCCGGTCACTCTAGGGGAGCTAGTAGGGGGATGAGCCTGCGTATATCGTCAACTTTCTCTAGACCCCATACCATGTTTGCCAGATTTTCGGACTGCTCAATTCCAAGAACTGGCACCAGTAAGTCCATCGCCTTGCAGTGAACGTCGTCACGGCTCATAGGGCGGTCAGGAAAGCCTAGTACGTGCTCAATAAAGATCTGTTTCATCTCGCCACTTCGCAATGTCACTTCCACAAGGGCTGATTCCACTCTCGGCTGCCTTTCCTGTGCAGGATCATGGGTCAAGGTGACAATCTCCATTTTCTGTCTGATTGAATCGGTTTGCATCCGTTCACGAGATGCAGCCATTTCGAAGGTCAATTCCCCATCCTCCAGAATGACAGCAGCCAGGTATCTTAAGTTTAGAGCAGGCATCTCGTTATCAGAGAATGAACTCAACCTTTCACCGGGCATCTTTATATTCACCTTCACGATATCATTCCGATCCACCATCCTGATGAGCATCAACAGACCTTCCACCCCAGCTTGAAGAGGACCACCGACGGGGTAGCGTTTATACCCCACCTGCGGTAGCTCGAACTGTTCACCAAGCTTATATACCAGCTTCTCCTTATCTAAGTCCGACTCCGGTCCGAGAAACACGCAGCTTAGCAACCATCCCGGGCTGCCCTCAAAGGGATCCCTGACGCCGGTAAACCCGTGATGGACGAGCAATGCAGCGTAGGCGCCATTTCTGGCTGGCATCCCACCGAACAAAAAGGCCTTCTCTAGATGGTCAACATCGCGTAACCACTGGTACGATCCGGATGCCTGCTGCACACAGTACGCAAATACCTCTCCAATCCTAGCCTGAGGGGTCCTTAGGAGTGAAGCAGCCGCCGCTGCAGAGCCAAAAGTCGGGCCGATTCCGTGTGATGATAGCCCGAAATCTTGTAGATTGCGAATACCGAGAGCTTTTGGTAAGCGACAGGAAATCTCATACCCAACGATGACCGCTCTTATTAATTGCTCGCCAGAACAAGCTAAGACCTCACCAATACCCATCACCGTGGCAACAACAGCGGGGCCGGGTTGTACAAACGCAGAGGGACAAAAATCGTTGATCTCCGCTGCGTGGGCAGTCAGAGCATTAGCAAATATCGCGTCTAATAAAGATGTTTTCAAGCTGGTGCCAAGCAGATGCGCAGTACTGATCTGTCCACTGTTAAATAAGGCAAAATCTCGGGCAAGCTGCGCTGGCCTTAACCTAGAGCAGGCCACAATAGATGCTAAGGTGTCCAAAATGTGTCGTTTGGCTAGCTCCCGAATTTCATCAGGGATCGGCACCGTTTGGCTTTCAAATATATACTTTGACAGGGGTCCCATAGGAGACGGACTGTATAATTGCTTTCGGGCAAGCTGTGGGTCCCTTCGTACCTCTTCCAGGGTCCTCCTGAGGCGATTCATCCTTGCTCCCTTCCATGGAAAAAGTCATTTGCTTCAGCATCACCATTGTCTACTTTATATTCAATATTTGTCAAACTGTTTACCACCGAGACGACTTTTATATAAGTCACATCGCGCGTGTTCAGATATCACGCCCGGAGTTGTAATTCAGTTTGACAATAAAAGATGGCGGCTATATTATTTCTGAAATCATAAGGGCAGGCGAAATTCTCTAGCAAAGGAGCTTACATGGAGGAAATCATTGCTGAAACTACAGCAGGCAAAGTCTGCGGAATAAGGGAACGCGGTGTCCTGTCCTTCAAGGGCATCCCCTACGGAGCACCAACAGGTGGCAATAGACGGTTTTTACCACCACAACCCGTCGAGCCATGGAGCGGCATTAGATACGCCGGCGATTTCGGTCCTATCTGTTATCAGACAGGTCTGCTGGTAGATGAGTCCAGAGATTATACCTACGTCCGCTCGCAGGGACATATCAGATATTTGCCGCAGAGCGAGAATTGTCTGACCTTGAACGTGTGGACGCCGGGAATCAAAGATGGTGGCAAACGCCCGGTGATGGTGTGGTTGCACGGACGCGGTCACTACGCCGGTGCTTCTTCAGAGGCTATGTATAATGGCGCTAACCTCTCAAGGCGCGGTGATATCGTAGTGGTTTCGGTAAATCATCGCCTGAACGTTTTCGGCTACCTCTACCTTGACGAAATAGCCGGTGGGGAGTTTAAAGGTTCGGGCGTCGCTGGCGAACTGGACATCGTTCTTGCTTTAACATGGATCAGGAATAACATCGACTTTTTTGGTGGCGATCCCGATAATGTGACAATCTTCGGACAATCAGGCGGCGGCGCCAAAGTGAGCTTTTTGATGGCGATGCCTGTGGCAAAAAACTTGTTCCATCGTGCTATTATTCAGAGCGGGCCCGCCATCCGCGGTGTCGAGCCTAAAGATGCTACAGACTACGCCGAGCGTTTGCTGGCGAAGCTTGGTATTAAAAAGAACGAAATACATAAACTTCAGCAGATACCGGCACAGCAATTATTACTGGCAGCAGACAACGTATATGAGAGACCCAGACTCGATTTTACAGGCAGACGATTCAACGACTTAATGCGGCTACAGCCTGTGGTAGACGGGAACTACCTACCAGTACATCCATTCGAGCCTGTCGCTGCTCCCACTACGGCGAACATTCCTCTGATTGTCGGCAACACCCGCGATGAATATGCCACCTATGTAGCTGGAGACCCGCGGCGTCGCAGGCTAACAGAGGTGGAACTATGCGAGAGATTGACGCCTTTGCTGGGTGACAAGCTGGACCATGTACTTGGTGTTTATAAAAAGACGAGACCTGATGACACCCCCTGGGACTTGTATATAGGT
>DAOUAI010000085.1:0-3852 GCA_034433775.1 Dehalococcoidia bacterium | reverse complement strand
AGTCCTCTGCCGCACGGGGAAAGTCCTCCTCTCTCTTGATGGAAGAGCCGTTCTTTCTTCTACTCGAAGGGAGACTCTCCTTCTTCCTTTCTTCAACGGGAGAGAGGGATTTCGCTCTGTTTTTCCTCTCCCTTGACGGGAGAGGACTGAGGTGAGGGTAGAATAAAGACCGGCTGTGTCCTTTTTCCTATTCTGCTATCCCTCTGTCCTTTACCTGTCTGAACGACGTCATGTGGCAGAGGGGTCCTATAATCGGCGGGGCATGGTCCTGTGGTGCAGTCTCATGGCGATGGTGAGAAAGAGGACGGTAAACATAGTAAGCACGGCGATATCCACAGCCGGAGACAAGTGCGCTTGCCCCTGAATGCAGCCCCGGGCTATATCGGTAAAGTAAGTGAGCGGCGAAATGTAGGCGAGCCACTGCCCCCACAGTGGCAACTGCTGGAGCGGGATGAAGATGCCGCTGATGAATATCACCGGGAACCTCACCGCAGCGGCGATCATGTTCACCGTGGCGGGCACGTTGGACGGCGGCACCGAGAACATGTTTCCCAGGGCAGCAAAGCACAGCCCTGCCAGCAGCAGGGCAAGGGCGAACAGCACCGGGCTCGATATGGTGACGCCCATAGCAAGGGCAGCGATAACCGGTACCAGCGATATGGCTGTGCCGAAGACAAAGGAGGCGAAAACATCGCCGGCAATGATGGTCTCCAGCCGCAACGGCGAGGACATCAGGCGCTCCAGCGTCCTTGCCTGTGCCTCCCAAGGTACCACGACCGGCGAGATGGAGGTGGCGGTAAAAAACAGCACCATGCCGATAAGCCCCGGCATCATAAAGTCCAGAGTGAGCTCTCTGCCGACGCTGAAAGCCAGGAAGAGAAAAACGGGGAAGAGGATGCCAAAGACGACCACAGGACCCTTGGAGTAATAGATGCGGATATCTTTGACCGCTATCGCCAACATACGGCGTATCTGCTGCCAGACAAAGTTCTGCTCAGGCATGCCCCACCTCTTCGGTAAGCGCCACGAAAGCGTCCTCCAAGGAGGGCGCCAGTGTGTTCAAGGAAACTATCCGGAGTCCTCTGGCACATGCCATATTCACCACCGCCATTGCCACCTCGCCTGGACTGGTGGTGAACAGTCGGTACTTATCACCCAGCCTTTCCACTCCGGTGACGCCGGGGAGCGTGGAGAGAAGAGACGGCTCGATATTATCTGTAAAACTCACTTCTACCGAATGCCTGCGGCTGGTGGTCAGCCGTAGCTTCTCCGGTGAGTCTATGGCGACGATCTTTCCCTTGTTGATTACTGCCACCCGCTGGCAAAGCTGGTTTGCCTCATCCATATCATGCGTGGTCAGGAAGATGGTCTTGCCTGCCTGGTTCAGCTTGCGCAGTAGTTCTTTAATCAGACGGCTGCTCTGCACGTCCAGCCCGGATGTCGGTTCATCCAGGAACAAAACCTCTGGGTCGCTTATCAGAGCCATCGCCAGGATGAGTCGCTGCCTCATGCCTCTGGAATAAGTCCTCACCAGACTGTCTTTGCGCTCAAGAAGCCCCAGGGTCTGAAGCAGTTCCCGCGCCCGCTCTTTTGCTATGCGGGACGGCACGCCGTACAGGTCGCCCATGAGCATCAGATTGCCCCAGGCAGAAAGGTCGGTATAGGCGTTCGCCATCTCCGGTACCATGCCTGCGAGCTGTTTAGCCCTGAGGCTGCCGGCAGGAAAGTCCATCACCAGTGCGCTGCCACCATCGGCCCTGATAATGCCGGTAAGTATCCTTAAGGTGGTGGTCTTGCCGGCACCGTTGGGACCTAAGAAGCCAAAGAACTCCCCCCTGCTTACTTCGAAGCTGATGCCATCAACGGCGACCACTCCATTGTAGCGCTTGGTCAGACGGCTTGCCGCGATGGCGGGACCGTGATTTAAGGACGGAGTCGGTGGCATATTAGCCCCTCTTCGTTTGCGGGCAGTCTTGAGGACA
The DNA here is from genome assembly GCA_034433775.1 of Dehalococcoidia bacterium. Classification (GTDB taxonomy): domain Bacteria; phylum Chloroflexota; class Dehalococcoidia; order GIF9; family UBA5629; genus CALJTV01. The sequence goes on along the minus strand of DAOUAI010000085.1, from coordinate 1,870 downwards.
GGGTGACGAAGTGTCGGTCTCTTCTGCGGACAGGGCGGAGCGGACAAGCTCCCGGAACCTTTCCAGCGCTTCCCTATTGATGAAATAGTGGATGCGGTAGCCCCGCCTCTCACCCTTGACCAGTCCGATGGACTTCAGCACGCGCAGGTGCTGGGAGACCGCGGGCTGGCTTATGCCCAAAGCGTCTGCCAGCGCCTTGACGCAGAGGGCGTCAGACAAACGCTGGCGGCAGAGCAGTCCTATTAGCCTCAACCTGGTGGGGTCAGCCAGCACCGCAAATACCGCCGCCCGCCCCTCCACATCAGCGTTCTCTAACTCTGATGTATTTTTATAAGTCATTGCTTATATTCTTATTGTACTGTCGCACCATCGTGGTGTCAAGCGGGTGTACAAAGGTGTGGCACGGGAGTTTGCTGTTACCATATTTTCTGTTGTTGTGCTAGTATTAATAGCAATTAATTTCGGCGCCTTGTCGTCTTTTGTGTACCCTAAGGAAAAGGAGCTGAAAAAGGGGTGAAATGAACAGGTTTATTAGCTGGCTTGCCTGTGTGTTGTTGGTATTACCGGTGCTGGCGGCAGGTTGCGAGGAAACGTCCGGTCTGGAAGTGCCGGGAGAGACCGCGACGGCAGGAGCTGAGATGCGACCGGACGCGATGGCACGAGATTTTAGCGGGGAATTTATCCACAATGGAATAAGGCGCACCTATCTCGTCCACGTTGGCAGCGCTTGTAGCGCCAGTACACCGGCGCCGCTGGTGATCGTTCTCCATGGTGGTGGAGGTACCGGTGCCGGGACGGTAAAGCTAACTGGCTTCAATGCTATCGCCGACAGAGAAGGGTTCATCGTGGTCTATCCTGACGGCATCGACCGGCACTGGAACGATGGCAGGGGTGTGGAGTGGTACCGTGCCCACACACAGGATATTGATGACCTGGGCTTTATCTCAGCTTTGATAGATGAGCTTTCCGCGAAGCTTAACATCGATAGCAAAAGGGTGTACGCTACGGGGATATCGAACGGCGGAATGATGTCTTACCGGCTGGGCTGCGAGCTTTCGCAGCGAATAGCCGCCATCGCTCCGGTGACTGCCAGCATCGCCGTGAACATGGCAAAGGAGTGGTCACCTTCACGCCCGATGCCAGTGCTGATCATCGCCGGCACCGCCGACCCGCTGGTACCCTGGGACGGCGGCGATATCCGCTTCGGCGGGAGAATATACGGCACTGTGCTCTCCGTGCCTGAGACGGTGCAGTTTTGGGTGGAGAAGAACGGCTGCCTTGCCAAGCCGATGGTTATCAGGCTGCCGGAGACCGACCCCACCGATGGCACGACGGTAAGGAAAGAGGTCTATACTGGCTGCCGGGGCGGTGCCGAGGTGGTACTGTATGCCGTGGAGGGCGGTGGGCATACCTGGGCTGGCGGGCTGCAGTACCTGCCGGAAAGGATTATCGGCAAGACCTCACGGGAGTTCAGCGCCAGCGAGGTGATCTGGCAGTTCTTTAAACAACATTCGCTGGACTGAGGACCCCTCACTCCAACTTTCTCTCGCAAAAGAGAGAGTCCCCCTTTCTCTCCTCTCCCTCGACGGGAGAGGATAAAGGAGAGGGTGAGACGACTCACATGGTGGTAGTCGGAATTGCGAATTTTGCTGTAGCCTTTCACTTTTTACCACCTTTCTCCATGCGCCGGTGACTTTTTGCTATACTCTCAGAAAAGCTCAAAGGGGGGTGAGACGATGATGCCAAGAGAATATGATGTTACTGGTAGAGTGGCGCTGATCACCGGTGCCGGCAGGGGTATCGGCAGAGGGATTGCCGAGGTGCTGGCAGAGGCAGGTGTGGATATCGGCTTGAACGCGCTCACCGACCG
>DAOUAI010000084.1:0-1809 GCA_034433775.1 Dehalococcoidia bacterium | reverse complement strand
AATGTTGAACGGCTACGAGAACTGGCGATTTGATGCAGAACGTTGTGCCAAATACCGAATCAGCAATCAACGCGGGTCCTCATGCGGAAGGTGTATAAAGGCCTGTCCCTGGAACAGGCCAGCTAACAGGACTCTTGATTTGATAAGATGGTCAGCACAACACACTCCTTTCCTGGACAAATTGCTCGTCAAGCTGGACAGTGTTTGGGGCTATGGTCGGCAGGACAAGAGGTACAAATGGTGGCTCGACTTGGAGGAGGTCAACGGGGTCCTGAAGATTCCCGAAAAACCGACCAGGGCAGGGGCACAGTCTGCAACTCAAACAAATAGAACTAAATACTGAACGGAGGTCTGGCAGGTCGAACAACTCGGTACTTGATTACGGGACTGTACTCGGAGTCACAGAATAAGAAGGAGGTGAAGATGCCTATCGTTCATGTAAATTGCTGGCAGGGAATCGGAGAAGACAAGGTCAAACAGACGATAAGGGGCATAACAGCAGCAATCGCGGAAGTGGGCATCCCGGCCCACGCTGTCGAAGTGGTGGTTCATGAAGTCCCCAAGACACACTGGGGCATCGGCGGCGAGCCGGCTTCTGAAAAGCTCAAGGACATGTTACCGCCCAAATAGCGGCAATCTTTGTGTGACTCAAGCGAGGCCAGAGGCTCACGCGTTGCCCCCGGCCAGAGTTTATGCCACAATAGCCTGAGCTCTGCCATGACTCGGTGGATAAAGGTGGCCCTATCTGTTCGGGTGGCTGCCATGAGCGCCGATAGCCCAAGCAACACCAGCTGCCGTACCCGCTTTGGCCGTATGCGCCGACACAGGCATCCCTTTTCCATTTGCAACGCACGCGGTTTTCTTTTTCGCCACATGGAAAACGGTCGCCATCTCGTTTCCCGCGCTCACTGCCATTCTCAGGCTATATGGCGGCACACTGGCAGGAACAGGCAGGATCTACAGGCTAGCCAGGTGGCCTGCCGCTGGGACAGTTGCGGGCGGCTGGCACCGGGCTTGAGGCAGGTAGCCTCGATAGCCGCCCGTGCAGCTGGTGTCCCTTACCGCCACGTAGTGCTGGCTATCATGCTCCCTGCGTTTTTCTATGCTGGCACATTGATGGCCACGGGTACCCTGGTCAGACCCAGTCTCATGGAAGCAGGGCCTCAATGTTCTACCCTCATAACTGTTGGTTTCCTGGTTGTAACGAGCGTCATGTCATTCACGGTCCACCTGATACAGCGGCGCGCAATTTGTGAGTCAGCATCCTGAGGAGAGAAGAGTGGCGGCAAGCCAGAAACACCATGAAATCAAAAAGGCTGCCTGCGCCTTCTGCGGCGCCAACTGTGGTGTGCTGGTTCACCTCAGGGACGGCAAGTTAACCAGGATAGAAGGCAACAAAGGGCATGGTCTAACCCTGGGGCATGTTTGCGAAAGAGTCGCTTACGCCACGAGGTGGCTTTATCATCCCGACCAGTTGATGCACCCCTTGAAGCGAGCTGGAGAACGAGGTGCAGGTGAATGGCAGAGGGTCAGCTGGCAAGAAGCTTTTGACGAAATTGCCGCCAAGCTCAGCGATATAAGAGAAAGATTCGGCCCAGAGAGCCTGGTCGTCACAGAGGGTACATATAGAAGCGGTACTTTCTGGATACGCTCGCGATTCCTCAATCTTTTCGGTAACCCGCAAAATGTAGTTCACCCCGGTGTAGTATGCTTGCTGAATTGCTACGCCATAAATATGGCACTTATTGGCGGCTGCTGCAGTCTAGTGCCCAATATTGCCCACGCCAGCTGTGTGGTCTTCTGGGGACA
>DAOUAI010000083.1:0-15792 GCA_034433775.1 Dehalococcoidia bacterium | reverse complement strand
GCTTATGGGATTAAATTGCACCTGCCTGCCACCGAGGGCAAGGTATCCTTCTACCAGGGAGACAAATTTATCCAGCCCCTCTTCCGTTCTGATTGTAAATGGGTTAACGGTGGCATTGAGTATGGTGCCATCACTTATCGGGACGGCACCGACTTTGGCTGCTGAACAGAGAACGGCTGTCAGCCCGTTGCGCTCCGTGCCGTTTGAGGGAGTCACACCGCTGGAAAGGGGTGTTCCTGCAAGCCTCCCGTCAGGAGTGGCGCCGATAGTTGCTCCCCAGGACACGTGTGTTGCCGAGGAAAGCATATATGGTCTGTGGACTCCTCCTGTCCATGTCCTGTGCTTTCTAACCGCCTTGTTGTAAGCATCTGCGACCCACACCGCCAGATCATCGACAGACGGGTCGTCATTGCCATATTTTGGTGCATGAAGCAGGCGCTGTCTTATATCCTCTCTATCCCGAAAGTTATTCCGTAAGCATTCTGCAAGCTCTTCCAGGGTCAGCAGCTTTTGCTCGAAAACTGCCCACTTGATGGCAGCTAAGGAGTCAACCACAGTTGCTAGAGAGCAATTGCCGATTGCCGTATGGTTATAGCGAGCACCACCTCGTGTCATGTCTTCGCCAGATTCAACGCATCCTTCTATTGTGGATGAAAGTAGAGGTAGGGGGAAGTGCTCCGCTATCACCTGGTCTTTCAGATATCCTGCCTCTACGCATTTCTCTACCGAGCGAGAAAGCTGCTCAACAAGAGCCCTTTTCACATCGTCAAAGGTCTTAAAGGAGGACAGTGGGGCGACCGGTGGCGCTATCTGCTTCCAGCCGGCGGGATATCTTCTACCCTCGTGTAGTACCAGTTCTAGAATAGATGCTAGAAGGACGCCATTGGTAGCAGTATAGCCATTGTTGTTTCCTGTCCCAGTAGGTTCTGCGCAGCCGACGATGGAATAGTTTCTTGCGTCCTCCAGAGAATAGCCATCTTCCAGAAGCCCTTTGATCACCACCTCGTCGTTATGGAAAGCGATGCCGGCGCACTTTCTGTGCACCTCACATGCCTTGGTCAAAAACTGGCGCGGCGTGTTTGGAGCGACCCTTACTGCAAGCCCTAGTCGCCCGCAGCCCTTAAGCCTCTTATGGGCTTCGAGGAAGAGGTAGCTTACTTCGTTCACCGCATCTTTGCCATTCTTGTCAATTCCGCCGATGGTAACATTATTGGGACCGAAATAGACGCAGGTAGCCAGTTTTATGAGGTACTCCATGATACCTTCCAGGGCCTGTTCGCGAGTTAGCTTACCTGCTGCTATATCCTGCCTGTAGTAAGGATAAAGAAACTGGTCAACTCTTCCGGGGCAGGTAATGGAGTTGCCTCCGTAGCTTATCATCACTACAGCCTGAGTCAGCCAGATAGCTTGAATGGCTTCCATAAAGTTTCGCGGTGGCTCAGCGGGCACATGCCGGCAGCGCTCCGCGATTTCAAGTAATTCTTGTTTCCTGTGTCCTTCTGTCTTCTGTGCTAGCTCCTCTGCCAGACGGGCATAGCGCTCAGCAAACTCACACACTGCCCTTGATGTAATCTGTACCGCTTCCAGGAAGTCCTTTTTCCGCAGGTAAGCTTTCTCATCCAGTTTGCCCCTTTTGAATTCCTGCTCAAATGCAGCCAGTCTTTCTGCAGCCTGGCGGGCAATGCCCTTGAATCCAATATCAAGGACTTTCTTAATTCCGACTGTCACATGACCTTGAGGCGGGACATCGCTAACAAACCAGCCTTCTATTGCTGCTCTATCGTCGAAGACAGTGCCATTCTGTTTCCATATTTTAAGCTTGCGGGCATGAACGGTCTTGTCTTTCCAGTAGGGTACGATATCTTCTTTCAGCGTTCGATATTCGTCCTCTGAGATGTTGGGCATTTCGTTCCAGAAACTGGGACCTCGAGCGCCGAGCAGACCGCTCCGCATACCGGGTTCCTCTGCTACCCATTCTTCTACTGTTTTCCCGCTACCGTAGAGCTCAAGTGCGAGCATGATATGGGGCTGATTTATCGATGCTTCGACATAGAGGGGGTCAGCCCAGTCTTTTGCTGACTTTGAGCCTATGATCAGTTCCTCTTCTTCAATCCTTATCGGCATGTTGCGCAGTGTCTCTTCCAGCCCTTTAGCAGCGCGTATGCAAGGTGACTGTCCCTCGGTTTGTTTGTACGCTATTGTGTAGTATTTCGCCCTTTCGATATCGAGTTTAAACTTAGTTGAAAGCAACCGGTCGCGCAGTCTGCTGAGGCGCTCCGGTACATACTCGCTTTCGATGAGGGGCTTGCTTTCCTTGCCTGGTGCCGATACTTTAGCAGTCTCCATGGCATTTCCTCCTTAAAAGCTTCACAATTCTTTATTCCCAAGACAAAAGCTACTACTTTTCGGCTGTCGTGTCAAGCAAGTGTGCTAAAGGGCAGTGGCTTATTGGTCATTTTTCCTGGTGACGGGCTTATCTGCCCTACATCTTCAACCCCGTCTTTGCTTTTTTGATGTTTCTATTTTGATTCCAGTGGCGTTTTCCTTTTCACCATACCGGACCAGTGGACGAAGTCAAGCCCTTCTTCCCTTGCCACCTCTGCCAGTGACTCCATAGCTTCTGCTGTGAGCATGTCTATCCCTTCTAAAAGCCACTCACGTCCTAACCGACGGTACTTTGCTGAGCAGGTATTATTAAAGGCGAGCAAATCATACCTTTCTACCGTAGGCAGATTGTTCTTTATGAAACGTGCTATTCCTCTGATGTTGTCCGGGCTGTCAGTATACCCGGGGATTACCGGCGTTCGTACCCACATAGGTTTACCCAGCCTCGCTATTTCGCCGGCGTTATTCAACACGGTCTGAAGTGGGATGCCTGTATATTTAAGATGGTCCTCTGCACTTATTGACTTGATGTCGTAAAGGACCAGGTCGGCTAGCCTGGCCAATGGCTGTAGCTTTGTCCAGCCTACTCCACCAGAAGTGTCCAGCACGATATGTATTCCTTCTTTAGAGAGGGACTGCATCAAGGCAAGTGAGAACTCAGACTGCATTGCTGGTTCACCGCCTGACAGAGTGACTCCCCCTCCGGATTTTTCGTAGAATACCCTGTCGCGTAGTGCCTCCTCGACCACCTCTTCGATCGTGACACGTCGCCCTATTATCTCTAGCGCTGCAGCCGGGCAAGCCTTGACGCAGTTGCCGCAGCAATCACAGGCATTTCTATCAATGAGCATGCCATCAGGTGTGAGGCGGAGGGCTGACTTGGGGCAAGCCTTCAAGCATTCGGTGGCTCCGATACACCTGATCTCATACCAGACCAGGTGTGGCTGCGCTTTCATGCCTTCAGGATTATGACACCAGGGGCATCGTAGAGGGCAGCCTTTCAGGAACACCGTGGTGCGGATCCCCGGACCATCCTCAGTGGAATGACGCTGAATATTAAAAATCATCCCGGTCAAGCTGCTTGGTTCAGACATAGCAGTCTTTCCACCCCTTCAGGTAGTTTTGTATGGCTATCTGCTTATGCAGAAGTATGTTTATATTTCGCCAAACTCGGTTCGGGCTATAATGTCGTCCTGTAGCGGCTTCGAAAGGTCTATGAAGCGGAAAGAGTACCCTGAAACCTTAACTATCAGGTCAGGGTAATTCTCGGGATGCCTCTGTGCATCCTTCAGAGTCTCTACATCCACCGGATTGAACTGGATGTGTCTCCCACCCAGTACAAAGTAAGCCTCGATCATAGAGACCAGCTTGTCCAGTCCCTCGTCTGTTTTTATTAAACCGGGCGCGAGATTCATATTGAGCGTTGTGCCACTGCTCAAGCAAGCCTTACAAGCTTTCGCGACTGAATGGAGGACTGCTGTGGACCCATTAGATTCCGTGCCATTGGCGGGGGATATGCCATTGGAGACTGGCTTCATGGCCAGCCTGCCATCAGCCGAAGCTCCACATACTAGCCCTTCTGTGACGTGAGTCCCGGATGAGATCAGCAATGGGCGGTAGCCCCCGCCTAGCACTCTCGATATATGGCTTCTGGCTTCATGCTCCAGGGCTGCCGTAACCCATTCGGCGAGCTCGTCAGTCTTCGGGTCATCATTCCCGTACTTTGGTGCCTTGCGAAGTAGTAGTTGCCTGATGTTCTCAGCACCAGCAAAATTGTTACGCAGGTGGTTAACCAGCTCTTCCAGGGTGAGAAGTTTTTCCTCGAAAACTGCCCAGCGGATAGCGCTCAGTGAGTTCACCACCGTGGCGAGTCCTTGCGCACCAAGCGAGACGTGGCTGTAGCGTGCTCCTCCCTGGGCTATGTCATAGCCGCTTTCCAGGCATCCTTCTATTGTGGACGAAAGCAGCGGGTTGGGGAAATGTTTGGCGACTATTTCGTCTTTGATATCGCCATGTCTAACGGCGGCATCCACGATATATGAGAGCTGTCCTAGAAAAGCCTCCTTCACGTCCTCGAATGTCTTGAAGTTGCTGGCGCTAGGAGTCGGTGCCCCTACGCGTTTTCCATCCCGCAGCCGACGCCCTTCATTCAAGGCTAATTCCAGAACCTGAGTCAGATGGACGCCAGTGCCGGCGGTATAGCCATTGTTATTACATGAACCGGTGGGCTCAGCACACCCCACGATTGCATAGTCCCGTGCGTCCTCAAGCGAATAACCATCTTTCAGGAGATCCCGGATTATCACCTCATCATTGAAAAATGCGATTCCAGCACCGATACGAAGCGTTTGACAGGCCCTCTCCAGGAAAGCTCTTGGTGTCTTGGTGGAAATCCTTACACTGAAGCTCTTGCGTAGACCGCCTCCCAGACTATCATTAGCATCGAGAAACAGGTAAGAAAGCTCATTGGTCGCATCTTTGCCACTTCGGTCAACCCCTCCGATAGTGACATTGTTTGGACCGAAAACGAGGAAGTGCGATACCTTTATGAGGTACTCTTGGAGGAGCTCCAATGCCTGTTCCCGAGTTGCAAGTCCTTTTTCGATGTCCTGTTTATAGTATGGATAGAGTAGCTGGTCAAGCCTGCCTACTGTGTGGACCCCGTCATCACCATAACTGATTGCCAGGACTACCTGTGTCATCCAGACTGACTGCAGTGCCTCTAAGAAGTTTCGTGGTGGATTAGCCGGTACCCATCGGCAGCGACCTGCTATCTCCAATAGTTCCTCTTTCCTTTGCCCCTCTGCTTTCTGTGCCATTTCCTCAGCTAGGGCGGCGTACCGATTGGAAAAATCGCATACAGCCTTGGCTGCCACCTGAACAGCTTGATAGAAATCTTTCCGGGTCTCGTAATCTTTACTATCCCTCTTAAGCTCACCGAGAGCCCTTGTTGCCCACTCATATATGCCGTTGAAGCCGATCTCCAGTACTCGTCTCAGCCCGATGATGATGTGCCCCTGCAGGTCAACGCTATGTGCCACCTGGGCGGTATCAGGGTCGACACCACGTTTTCTCCACAATTCGGTTTTCAGGCTCCCGAGGTTTCTTCCTTCCCAGTAGGGGAGGATTTCGTCTTTCAGTTCCCGATAAGTCTCTTCAGGCATATGAAGGACTTCGTGGTCGAATTCCGGGCTGTGCCCGCCCATGCCAGATAAAGCCTTCAACCTTTCTTCAGAAAGTTTGCCTTCGCGAAGCAGTAGTGCCTTTCGTACTGCTGCACTTACCAGGTTTCTTTCGATGCCCAGTATACTAGCTACTCGTTTGTAAGTTTTGGCGCCTACCAGTAACTCGTCATCGTCAATCCTGATGGACATGTTGTGAAGGGTCTCTTTCAATGCTTGCGCTGCGCGCATGGCTGGAGGAGCCTTCTCCATCTGTTTCCAGACCTTGGTGTAATATCGGGCACGCTCAATGTCTGCCTCGTATGGGCTTGTGAGTAAACGCTGTTTCAGCCGTGCTATCCTATCTGAAACGGGCTTTTGCTTGACCTGGGTGGCTAGAAGACTCATGGATTTACCCTCTCCTTTCGTAAATTTTAGCCACCCCTATTATAGGGCCTCTTTCTGAAAGGCGTCAAGGAAATGTACTTGTCCGGTGGACTAGTGATACATATTCTGACTGTTTTTAGGTCGGAAAACGGCTGATCAGTCTTCCCACCTAGCCCCCAAGGGGAGAGGGAATTCCCTATCTTTCTTCTCCTTTGATGGTAGGGGATTAAGCTGGGGGAGAAATAAAGCAATCAACCCTGCTCTGTTATGTCCCGGGTATGGCACCCATATATCTGAACAAGTCCAGCAGATTGCCCTTATTTTGATGGCTGACTGTATCAGACTAGATGTTGCTATGTATAGCGAATTCGGGAGATCACCTCTCTGACCTCGTCAACGGATGCCTCGTTTTCGATTGTGGAAAGGTCACCCAGCTCCTCGCCCAACCACAGTTTTTTCATCACCCTCCTCATAATTTTGCCGCTTCGAGTCTTGGGCAGCATGTTGACGAATTCCACCTTCTTGAACACCACTATGGGCCCCATGACCTTTCTAATGTGTGCGACCAGCTCCTCTCGCAATTTGTCAGAGGGCTGATAGCCTTGAGCGAGGACGACAAAGGCCAGCACTGCCTCGCCCCTGAGTTCGTCGGGGATTCCGCAAACTGCAGCCTCAGAAACTGCGGGATGCGCGACCAAGGCATTTTCTATCTCAGCGGAGCCTATTCTATGGGCTGCGATCTTTATCACCTCGTCAGACCTGCCGCAGAACCAGATGTACCCCTCTTCGTCGAAATATGCGGTGTCTCCGGTGAAGTATTTACCCTTGGAGAATGGTCTTGCCTCCCAGTACTCTGCCCGATAGCGCTGCGGGTCTCCCCATATGGTCGGCGTCATGCCGGGGACAGGTCTGGCGAGCAGGAGAACACCTTTCTCGTTCACGCCGCAGGGCTTTCCTTCACGCTCGTCCACTATTTCCGGAAGTACCCCTGGCACGGGAAAGCCAGCGGAGCCCGGTTTCACCTTTGGTCTATCGACGCCGTAGGGGTAGCCAAACATTGCACCTGTGACCTCGGTCTGCCACATATGGTCAAAGACGGACACTTTGCTTTCAAAGACATCATTTTGTATCCAGGACCAGACCTCCGGGTTTAAGACTTCCCCGGCGACCACTACTCTCTCAATCGAGCTCAAGTCATGCTTTTTTGCCTGTTCAATCCCCAGGGTGCGCAGGGCTCTGACGCCGGTGGGTGATGTCCAGACCATGGTTGCCCTACTTTTTTCTATGATTTGCCACCACATATCTGGTTGTGGGAAGTCAGGTGTACCTTCATAGAGCACAGCAGTGCAACCTGCTAGCAGCGGGCTGAAGACTATATATGATTGTCCGACGATCCAGCCTATGTCACTGGTGTTAAATATGACATCTTCTGGCTTGATAGCATAGATCCACTTGGCTGTCCAGTAAGACCAGACTTGGAAACCACCCTGAACATGGACTACCGGTTTCGGCTTTGCCGTAGTCCCTGAGGTGCACATTATCAATAGTGGCTCATTAGCTTCAAGTGGGAGGTACTCCTCGTCATCTTTGCCAGCCTTCTCGAATTCTGTAAGCGAAATACCTCTGGTGTCGTCCCCTTCAGTCTGGTTTCCCCCTATCCAGTTGACTACGATGTGCTTAATATTCTGGTAGACTTCTGCGGGGCACAGGTTGATAGCTTCGTCAACCAGCTTCTTCAGTTCGATTTTCCTTCCTCTTCTGACGGTGAAGTCCTGAGTGAATATCAGTTTTGGTGTGGTCAATTGTATACGCTCAGCCAGCGCTCCGGCAGAAAAGCCGGCGAACACGCATGTGGATATGATACCCATCTTGGAACAGGCAAGTAACATCGCCACTGCCTCGATGCTGTTCGGTATGTACAGTAGCACGCGGTCCCCCCTGACAAGCCCGAGGTTCTTCAAGGCACCGCTATATCTTGATACGAGTTTGGACAGTTCGCCGTAGGTTATCGTTCGGGAAATGCCGAGTTCTGGCGCTTGATATATGTAGGCAAGCTTGTCTTTGTATCTGGAAAGCTTATAGCTCAGGCAGTTGTATGCAGCATTGGTCATTCCCCCAACGAACCATTTGAAGCTGGGATAATCTAGCTGGAAGACCTTTTCCCATTTCTTAAACCAGTAAATATCGTGCATGGACTCCTCGGCGATTTTGTTCCAGAACCCCTCCGGGTCAGTTATCGATGCTTTCCATAAATCATAATATTCAGCTGAGACGTTAAACACTGGTAGCTTGTTCAATATTTACCTCCTTTTCGAGAATGGTTTATCCCAACCCTTTTGAGGCTACTGGACGCCTTTTCATTGTCACCTGAAGGTAGCCGCAATGTATCCTGTGATGTCGGTATAAAACACTAAATTATATTCTCTGTCCAGTCTCTGGTCAATTCGGAGTCTTAAGTAAAGCCAGCTGCGTTTTGCTCTTGAGTTGCTAAGAGCAGTGGGTGGGGATACGAGGACTCGTCAGATATTGCCGGGGCTCATATGATGCCTTTATTTTTATATTTGGCAAGCTGTTGTTCGCTGAAGCCGAGGAGGTCACGATAGATTTCAAGGTTATGTTCACCGAGGCTGGCTGCCGACTTGTCTATACCGCCGGGTGACTCTGATAGTTTGATGGCGATGCCCGGCATAGGCACTTTGCCTATACCTAGCTGGTCGACCTCCACCAGCATTTCCCTAGCAGCAATGTGGGGGTCGTCATAAATTTGCGTGATATTTCTTATTGGACCACAGGGTACCCTAGCAGCTTCAAAGATGCGGGTTACCTCGTCAATTGTTTTGTCTTTTATCCATTCAGCAACGATGGAATGAATTCGGTCGCGGTTCAGGTAACGGGAGAGGTTGTCCTTGAAGCTGGGGTCGTGGACAAGGTCTTCTCTGCCCAGTGCACGGCAGAAGCGACGCCAGGCGCTGTTGCCGACTACATTGACCATCACCCAGCCATCTTTAGCCATAAAGCTATTGGCGTAAGCATAGAAGGAATTGTTGCCAATTTGCTGGCGTATTTCGCCCAGTAGCTTATATTCCGCTGCCACACCGGCAGCGGCGACGAAAGAGAAGGCTACATCGAATAGAGAGACATCCACCAGCTGTCCAACGCCTGTTTTTTGACGACTGATCAGTGCCAGGGTGGCACCTAGCGCTGCTGAGAGACCGGTGGAGAAGTCCACATACTGTACTCCTTCCCTCGTAGGCGGGCTACCCGGGAAACCGGTGTAGCTCATGGCGCCTGACATCGCTTGGGCGATGGAGTCGAAGCATGTCCTTTCAGCGTATGGGCCGTACTGACCGAAGCCGGTGATAATCACTTCTATAAGTGCAGGATTTAACTCCTTTAGGGATTCATACTTCAGTACTGCTGCCTCTTCGGTATCCGGGGGGAAATTATGTACCAGGATATCTGTTTTTGGTACAAGCTTCTGTAACAACTCTTTACACTCGGGTGTCCGCAGGTTGAGAGTGATGTTCTTCTTGTTGCGCTGCAGGATTATTCCATAGACCAGAGCTTGCCCCTGGGGACTGAAAGGACCGAGGGTTCTGTCCTCACTGCCCCCCGGTGGCTCAACCCTTATCACCTCAGCTCCCATATCGGCAAGGAGCATGCAGCAATAGGGACCGGCGATGTAGCGGGAAAAGTCCAGGACTCTTATTCCTTGTAAAGCTTTCTCTCTTTGTGGCGGCATTATAACGGGCTAGCCTTCAAGAATCTAAACTGTTCGGTGACCTATGATAGTCAACCAGTTTTCTTCTGTCAATAAAGTAAAGTGTGGACTTCAGTACTGCAGGGTGAATTGTTGCTCTGTTTGTTCGTATATATGAATTCTACCCAAGACTTTTTGTCCGCTTGGTGCTTCTATGATGATTTCATATTCGCCGGCAAAACCTCTGAATGAGAACATCCCGCTGCTGTCAGTCGTTCCTTTTTGCGTTGTAGACCAGCTTTCGATCAACCTCTTGAGGGTGTAATAAGCCGGTTTGGGATTGAGGTGACTATCGAGTAGCCCTCCGCCGGGAATAAAAGCGTCCTGGTCAGTGCTTCCCCATGCCCAGTTTATAGATTGGACGAATGGTTTGCTGAAGGCTATGGTGTAGAAGCCCTCTAGATATTCAGCCTGAGTTGGCTCATCCCAGGGTCTGTGCCACCATCCTGAACCTGCGATATAGCGTGAGGGGACAGAGAACTCATTCACATATATTGGTCTACCGTACTTGCTATACTCATCCAGCAGTTTGGACACTGCTGTTAGCTCCAGGACAGGTTGGACGTAACTCCCGGTTACTCCCGAGTAATAGAACTCTAGACCGATGACATCTGGTAGCCACCCTCTATCCTTAAGAAAGTCCAGCATAACAGGATAAGGGACTGTGTCAAGGTCTGAAAATGTGGAAGCAAATTCGAACGGCAGTGCCATGGAATTCATCAGTACTTTTGCCTTCGGGTTGGCTGTTTTGATTGCCTCGGTAAACGTTTTAATCAGTTCAAATTTCTGTTCGCCTGTGAGGTCAAGATAATTTGCCCAAGATAAGTTCATTTCGTTTATTTCCCAGGTGTCGATCTTGCCGCGGTATCTGTTTGCCAGAGTATGCATGTGCCGGTACACGTTCTTCTTTAGTTCATCGAACGTCAGATTACTTAAGTAGTCGGGACAGAAATCGTCACCTACCTGCCTGTTGCGGTAGAGCCACATACTCAGCGAACCGGTCAGCTTAAATCCGGCTTCCAGCTGGGCGTCTATGTCCTGGTAGAGGTCTATGTTAGACCAATCGAAAGCACCCCTTTTGGGTTCAATTCTGCCCCAGCGGATGGTGATGTTTGAACGGTTAATGCCAGAGTCCTTGATTAGTTTTGCGTACCATGGGTCGTAACTACCATTTCTACCCATCGGGGTGGCTCCAAAGAGGAAGTCGTGGCTTATTTGCTTGCATTCGATTTTAACATCTGGCAAGGGTTTGCCTTCATCATCGACGATTTTAATTGCGGCTGTTCCTTTCCTGTACTTTTCTATATCTACTTTTGCTTTTGCCAGATGTAGTCTCTCGTTTGCTGACAGGGATAACTGCAGGGACTTATTGAGTTCATCTACGACTTTTTTCATGTCAGTGGGGCTCTGGCTGAGGTGCTTGTCCGCCTCTTTCAGGTGCGTCTCGCTCTGTTCCATAGAGGCAATTATTTCTTCAGGGATGTTATACCCTGCTTCTGCCAGTTGCCGGACTGAACGCTGCAGTCCAGCAAAGTGGGATCTAGCTACTTCGTAGTTCAGGTTAATGGTCAGCCTTTCGCCTTGGGCGCTTAATTGATAACCCTTGCCATTGTTATCGGCACAAAGCAGAGTTTTCCCGAAACCAGGCACTTCCCATTGAAAATAGAACTTGTATGTTGCTTCAGGCGGGATAACGAATGCAGGAATCGCCTGCTCCCATTGCCAATTCGAATTTTCATCGTGAATGGCGTCGAAATAGTAGTATATCGGCAAGCTATTGAGGTCGGTGGCAAAGACTTTCTGGTTAGTCACTAGGCGGAAGTCTTTGTTGCGCAGGAGCCTGCCTTCCTCATCGAACGCGTTAATAGCCACTGTACCGCCGGACTTCAGCGAGAAATCGACTTTTACCTGGTCTGTCTTGTGGGTAGCTATATTTTTCTGCTCCGGGATATATGCAAAGCTGTACCTATCGCTCTGGCTGTAGGCAGCGACATACAGATTATACTGGGAATTGCCAGTGACTGATACTTCATAAGAGCCGCTGCTATCGGTCGTTACTTGGGCAACAGGGGAGAAAGTATGGTCTGATATGTGCACGATGCTATTTGCGATGGGCCTATTGTGGGTATCTCTGACCTCGCCATACAGTCTGCACCGACTTTGTGGTGAAGCACCATAGACCTCTCCGGCCAGCGCCATTAATAGCGCGGTGACAAGAATCACAATTATTGTGAGATATGTTAGCCAGCCCAGCGGATTTGATGCTTTTGCCATCTCCCTTGCCGCATCGAGTATAGTGGCAAGAGATCATACAGGCATTGTGTAAATGGGCTAGTCTGATATGAGAATATAGTACTGAAGTTTCATAGTACTTAGGTAATGGAGGGACTGAGCGAGCGGGAATACTGTCTGTGGGACCACAGACTTGCAGATAGAAAGTCTTCGATGGCGGTTTCTTTAGCCGACTGGAGAGGGATACACCGGTCTTTCAGCTATTTCGTGATTGGCGTCCACCTTGTGAGTGCGCGCCCATGATTTGCCCCTGTCAGCTATAAACATACCGAAGCCGATAATGACTGGGATACACCACAGAAACCAGTAGACAAACAGTGAAATCGGGTTGGTCCTTATCAGGTAGAAAGCTCTATCCTTTCTTTTTTGAAGCACGTATCGGGTCCGTCGCCATGTGTTCCTGTACCATAGCGTCATGAAGGAGACATAGAGCAAGATGTTTATCAATGAGAGTACCACAATCCATAGAGGGAATACACCTGTGCCTTCAATAAACCGGTACAGAGCATAGGCACCGGTGGGCAAGCCTATTATGTTTACCAAGAATGAAAGCACCGGTACCATGTTCAACCGAGCCCGCTGGCGTTGCCAGAAATTAAGTTTTATGGACTTGAGTGAAGAGTTCATGGTCTGGAAAAAGCCCAACATCCAGCGGTTGCGCTGAACGATGCCACCCATGAAGAAATGTTGAGGTGACTCCTCAATCAGAGGCTCGGCAATTATCCCAAGGCGCTTGCCATGGGACCAGAGCCTGATGCCCACCTCGGGGTCTTCTATGGCTATCCACGGGTTGAAGCCACCTATGGTGTATAAGTCGCCAGCTTTATAGAACAGTCCCTTTCCCAACACGTAGTAAGGGTGCTTGCCGTTGGCTGACATATGGGGATATAGATATCCGTCCCAGCCCATGTGGTCCGAGGCGTGTAAGCTTGTGGAAAAGGTATCAAGCAGGTTGCCTACTACATTGGTAGACTGTAATACGTCGTACTGTTGCAATCCCACCGCTGCCAACTTGAAGTGGTTTGGTGGAGTAAGGCTGTCGGCATCGATATAGTCGAGCACCCAGTCAGTGCCCATTCTATCAACCAGTGTGTAAAAAAGATATATGAGCTGTCTGGTCTTTTTAGCTGGCAGTTCGGTGACATTTTTCGTTTTTCCTTGGTGCCACCAGTATGCGTAAGGGCATGTTTCCCAGGATTTCCAGACTGTATTCCAGGAAGGGTCATCGGTTGCTGGCACCTCCAGTATTTCGAGGAAAGAGAACTCAGTTTGTAAGCGTCTCAGGGCTGCGATGGTTGCCGTATCATGGCTGTTCGGTATAGCGATAACCCTGTATTTATCGGGGGGATAGTCCATTCTGCTTAGTGCGAGCATAGTCGAATGCATGGTATCTTCGTCCTCGTGCAACACAGGATAGGCGAGCACTATCAAAGGCATCTGGTCTGGCGTTAATTGGGATACCTTGGAACTGTCCACCCAGTTAACCTTGAGAGACAGGAACCAGAAAACAGTTGCAAATACTCCAAGGTAGAGAATTTGCGCAATAACGTATAAGATTACCCACCATTCTATAGCCGGGGTTCCTGTGGGTATTGGTAGTGCGAATTGTGTTCCCGAAGATGTGCCGGGCGCATATACAAAAAGTGGCAACAGGATAAGGAATGTGCCGTATAGCACCAAGCCTGCTATCACCAGTAGGGTTAACCTGTCATTGTCCTGTTTCATCATTCACCTTCCCGACGCGGGCGCGCGCTTTGCTGCTTTTCGCGTCCCACCGTGTCAACATTGTTTAATTAAGTCCCTCTCATTGTGTCTATTTTACGAGTCCTCTTTGTAGCAATTCTTCTTGAGCTCTATGGGTGTTATCTTCTGCTGTGGTTGTCATCGACCAGCTTATAAGCTCTTGCATTCCGTTTTCCAGACTTACCTTGGGTACATATCCCAGTCTCGTTCTTATCTTAGAGATATCAGCATAGCAATGTCGTATATCTCCGGAGCGGTATTTACCTAATATAGTTGGTCTCAGGTCCTTGTTACATAGCCTGATTAATGTTTCGGCTATTTGGCTTATGGTGACCGCCTGCCCGGCGCCAACATTGAATACCTCATAGTTTGCCTCTGGTTTTTCCATTGCCAGTATGATTGCCTGTACCACATCGTATACCGATATGAAGTCCCTGGTCTGCAGCCCGTCTTCGAAGACCAGCGGCGGCTGCTCGTTCATAATCCTGGAGAGGAAAATTGCTGCTACGCCGGTGTAAGGGTTTGATAAGGACTGCCTTGTACCGAAGGTATTGAAGAACCTTAACGCTACCACTGGAATATTGTAGGCACGCCCTAGGCATAAGCACATTTCCTCCTGAAGTTGTTTGGTTATCGCGTAAATACTGGTTGGGTGCAAAGGTTTTTCTTCTGTTGTGGGCACCGGTGTTGCCTTTCTACCGCACATAGGGCAGTCCATTTCCCAGTCTTGAGAGGCAAGCTGTGTTTCTGTCCTGAGTCTGGGGTGCACAATGCCACATTCAGAGCACTTGTAGGCACCCTCACCGTAGATTGACATTGAAGAGGCGACCACCAGCTTCTCGATGCCTTGGGGATTGTGTGTTATAGCCTCAAGCAATTTAGCTGTGCCTGAGACGTTAATATCTGTATATTTGTAGATCTGGTACATAGATTGACCTACCCCCACCATTGCTGCCAGGTGAATGACGATGTTTACATTTTTCAGCGCTTTGCTGGTCGCCTCCTCATTTCGTATGTCTCCAGGGATAAAATCGGCAGCGCTGTTGAGATAGTCTGGTGGCCTGCTGTGGACTTGCGGTTCAAGATTGTCGAGGACCTTTACCTGGTGTCCTCTCCTGACTAATTCGTCGACCAAGTGGCTCCCGATGAAGCCAGCGCCACCGGTGACCAATACATTTTTCCTCATTTTGGCGACGTCCTGATTAGATTTTTCTTATGTTCAGAACCGGTGTCCCTGAACCATGCAATAGTGTTCTCGAGCCCCTGCTCAATGCTGATTTCTGGCCTCCAGCGTAGAAGTTCTCTTGCTTTAGTAATGTCCGGTCGCCGTTTCTTCGGGTCGTCTTGTGGTAAGGGGCAGAAGACGATGGGACTGTTGTTGCCCACTATTTCGCGTATGGTTCTAGCTAGTTTCAGGAGTGTGGTTTCCTGCGGGTTGCCCAGATTTACCGGCTCATTCAGACTGGAGCACATGAGCCGGTAGATTCCTGATATCAGGTCGGAAAAATAGCAGAAACTTCTGGTTTGAGAACCATCGCCGAAGACCGTTATCGGCTGGTTATCTATCGCCTGCTCGATGAAAGTGGGTATAGCTCTGCCATCCCCTCTTCTCATTCGTGGACCGTAAGTATTAAAGATTCTCACTATTTTGGTATCCATGCCATATTTTCGATGGTAAGCCATGGTCAGTGCTTCGGCAAATCTTTTGGCTTCATCGTATACTGAGCGAGGTCCAACTGGGTTAACATTGCCCCAGTAGTCCTCTGTCTGTGGGTGTTGGGTTGGGTCACCATACACTTCTGAGGATGAAGCCAGAAGGAATCTAGCTTTTTTCTGTCTTGCAAGTTCAAGCAAGTTGCGTGTGCCTAAGGCACCTGTGCTTAAGGTCTCCAGGGGATGTGCTGAATAGTCAATGGGGCTTGCTGGGCTGGCAAAATTCAGCACGTAGTCAATGTCCTGGCGCAGGTTTAGCGAGTTTACAATATCGTGTTTGATAAAAGTGAAGCGGGTATTCGACGCCAGGTGTTGGATATTATTGAGGTTACCTGTGACCAGGTTGTCAAC
>DAOUAI010000082.1:0-1935 GCA_034433775.1 Dehalococcoidia bacterium | reverse complement strand
CGCCTGGCGGAGACTTCGTTCCACAATATCGTGAAGCTCGGCGCTGTTTTTCTTGCCATGCCGCCTTGGCCCGAAAGCAACGTTTTCGAATACTGACATAGGGAAGGGGTTGGGCTTCTGGAATACCATACCCACCCGCTTTCTCAATGTAACAACATCCATAGTCTTCTCATATATATCTACGCCGTCAAGCTCGACGCGACCCTCTATTCTGGTCCCGGGTATCAGGTCGTTCATGCGATTGAAGAGCCTCAATAAAGACGACTTTCCACAACCGGAGGGTCCAATGATGGCTGTGATGGAATGCTCAGGTATTTGCAGGCTAATATTTCTCAACGCCTGAAAACTACCGTAGTAGAGATTGACCCTCTCTGCCCGAAGCTTTGTCCCCTGGCTAGTAGATGATAGATTATCGCGCGACACAGACATATCCATTTTCATGCGCTACGTCTGACCGGGCGGATTCTCAATCTGATCATTACAGCCAGGATGTCAAAGGATAGCACCACTATCAACAGGACCAGGGCCACACCCCACATAATTGTCTTGGGCATGCCTGGCACGTGGGTTGCCACAGTGTAAAGATGGTACGGTAATGCCATGAACTGGTCAAACGGTGACTGAGGCAGCGCTGGAAGGATGAAGGCTGCTCCTACCACCAATATCGGCGCGGTCTCCCCCGCGGCGCGGCTCATAGCTAAGATCGCCCCGGTCATGATGCCAGGTATGGCCTGTGGTAACACGAGGTGCCTTATGGTCTGCCACTTGGTGGCGCCAAGTGCTAGGGCTCCTTCTCGGTACTCCTTGGGTACAGCTAGAATGGCTTCTCGAGAGGTGGTCACCGTCATGGCGAGGGCCTGACATGCCAGAGTTAGACTCGCCGAGAGAACTGACATGCCGAACCGGAACAGCAGTACGAATAGGGCTAGCCCGAAGAGGCCATATACAATGCTGGGTACCCCCGCCAGATTAACGATAGCTAGGTTGACCGCCTGCGTGAGCCAGTTTTGCCTTGCGTACTCGCTAAGGTAAATCCCGGCCATGATACCCAAAGGCAGGGCAAAGATGATGGTACCGAGCATGAGGTAGAAAGTTCCTATGATAGCTGGGAAGATGCCACCGGCTTTCACAGCCTGTGACGGTGGCTGGGTCAGAAATTCCCAGCTAATGGCTCCAGCACCATTGACGATAATTTGAAGGACGATCGCGAACACCGGGATAAGTGCAATTATGGTGGCGGCAGCCATCAGGCTGAAGGCTGTCCGCTGTGAAAGCTGACGGTTGCGTGAAGTTCTCATAGCTAATGCGCAAACTTCTTTTTCTGGCGCTCCAAGATGATGTCAGCAATCAGGTTAACCAGCAGGCTGATAGTGAACAAGACGAGACCAATGGCGAATAGCGCCTGGTACTGAAGACCGCCACGCACTGCATTGCCAATCCCTGAGGCAATAGCTGCGGTCATTGGCATCATAGGCTCGGTAGGAGAAAGAGGCACTGCCAGAGCTCCTCCAGCCACCATGAGCACCGTCATGGTCTCGCCGATGGCTCGCCCCACGCCGAGCATAATGGCAGCGGTGATGCCGGATAGCGCTGCTGGCAGGGACACATACCTTGTGGTCTCCCAGCGGGTAGCACCCAGTGCGTACGCTGCCTGTCGGAAGTCATCTGGAACCGCCCTGAGAGCGTCCTCAGAGATACTGGTAATGATGGGCAGGCTCATCAAGGAAAGCATAATGCCAGCGGTAATCCCACAGAGCCCAGTGTCAAGGTTAAAAACACTTTGTATCAGAGGGGAAAGAAGCATCAACCCGATGAACCCCATGACCACCGAGGGAATTCCGGCCAGTATCTCGATGACCGGCTTTACTGTTTCCCTTACCTTCGGTGATGCTACTTCAGCTAAATACGCAGCACAAGCGATACCAACAGGTACCG
>DAOUAI010000081.1:0-5092 GCA_034433775.1 Dehalococcoidia bacterium | reverse complement strand
ACATGCCAGTGGGCAGAGTAAGAACCAAAACCCATGATGAGTAGCAGCGGTTCCCCTTCCCCGTGGCTCTCGTAATAAATTTCTATATCACCGACCTTTACTCTGGGCATAGTCCGCCTCCGTGTGTGAAAACTCAAGTGTGAGTAGCAGCCACTATTTTACACCACTCTGTTACAGAAGAGGATATAGCACAAAAGCAAGTTTTGGGCTAATATGTATTGCAGGTTAGAAGACTTTGCCACCTTACACAGAGGATAACTTGTTGAGCCATGAGTACAAATATCTATGAAGATACCCCACGCTATGATGTCTGGTTTAAAGCCGTCCTCTTGCTTCCCGTATTCTTTTTGCTGTTCGCTGCCTTCCAACTGATGAGCAATGAAAAACAGTCGGCGCTGGGCTTGTTTGCTACGGCGTTGCTAATCATAGCCGTCTTCTGGGCAGTCGTCCCGCGCAGATACTGCATCCTTGAGGACAGGGTGAGAATAGTGCTTGGCAGCCCATTCTACTTCGACATCTCGTTTAACACTATAGATATCGCCCGGAAACCAGAAGGGGTCATCTTTGGCATCAACTTCGCCACATCGATGCACAACCGCAATGCCGTGCAAATCATCAGACCGGGGAAAATGAGCATAAACATCACACCTGCCAGACCCGAAGAGTTCATAACGCAACTCAATAAAGCCCTAGACCACTGGAGGGGATATAAGGGAAGGACATGGTAAGACCTGTCGAATGGCTTGGGGACAGACTAAAGCTTATAGACCAAACACGGTTGCCACATAAGCTCACCTACATATATTGTCGCGACTTCAACCACGTCGTCTCAGCCATAAAACAGATGAAGGTGCGCGGTGCCCCAGCCATCGGCATCGCCGCCGCTTATGGCATCGCCCTCGGTGCCTGGAAAATAAAGGCTAAAGACAAAGGTGAATTCCTTGTCCGTCTTGAGGAAGTCCTCAGCGCCTTTGCTGCCTCCCGCCCCACTGCGGTTAATCTGTTCCACACTATCGACCGCATGAAGCGGGTAGCCCTGGGCGCTGGCAGCGTTCCCGAAGCAAAATGGGCACTCATTGCAGAAGCGCAGCGAGTCCATGCCGAAGAAGAAGCTGCTGACCTTAAACTCAGCCAGCTTGGCGCCAGGCTGATCAAAGACGGCGCCACCGTGCTTACCCATTGCAACACCGGTCCCATAGCTACCGCTGGCTATGGCACAGCACTGGGAGTAATCAAGGCGGCAGTAGCACAAGGAAAGCAGGTCAAGGTGGTCGCCACCGAGACCCGTCCACTTCTCCAGGGAGCCCGCCTCACCGCCTGGGAACTGATGCAGGAAAATATTCCCGTGACTCTAATCACCGACTCTATGGCTGGGCACTTCATGAAACAGGGGAAAATCGACTGTATTATCGTCGGTGCTGACCGCATAGCTGCTAACGGTGATACTGCCAACAAGATCGGCACTTACACACTTGCCGTGCTGGCAAAAGGGCACGGCATCCCCTTCTATGTGGCAGCCCCCACCTCCACCATCGACCCCTCGCTAGCCTCAGGAGAAAGCATCCCTTTAGAAGAGCGCAATCCCGGCGAGGTAACGCACTTCGCCGGTGTGCGCATCGCACCGGCAAATGTTCCCGCCGCCAACCCCGCCTTCGATGTCACCCCCCACCACTACATAACTGCTATAATTACCGAGAAGGGCATCGGCCGTGAACCATATACTCAAATACTGAAAGAACTATTAACCTCCGAGGAGGTCTGAAAATGGCTGAGGCTAAAGTTGGTATCATCGGCGGCACCGGACTTTACGAACTAGAAGGGCTCACCGATACCAAGGAGGTCAGAGTGAAGACCCCCTTTGGCAACCCCAGCGATGCCATCATCCTGGGCACATTGAACGGCATCAAGCTGGCATTCCTCCCCCGCCATGGCAGAGGGCATTTCATCAGCCCCACCGAACTCCCCTCAAAAGCCAACATCTATGCTTTAAAGTCGCTGGGAGTTGAGTGGATAATCTCGGTTGCCACCGTGGGCAGCCTTAAGGAGCGGATAGAGCCCTTAGATATCGTCATCCCCGACCAGATCATTGACCGCACCTACCTTCGTCCTAATACCTTCTTCGGCAATGGCATCGTGGGGCACATCGCCTTCGCTGAGCCTTTCTGTCCGGTACTCCGCAGTATCCTCTACAATTCTGCGCTAAAAGTCGGTGCCAGAGCCCATGACGGCGGCACCGCCATCGTGATGGAAGGTCCGCAATTTTCCACCAAAGCCGAGTCCAATCTTTACCGCTCCTGGGGCGCCGATTTAATCTACATGACCGGGCTCCCTGAAGCCAAGCTCGCCAGAGAGGCTGAAATCTGTTACGCTACCTGCGCCGTGGTCACCGACTACGACTGCTGGAAGGAGACCGTGGAGGTGGTAACCGCAGAGATGGTCGTCGCCAACTTAAGGCGAGGCATTGATACCGTGAAGAAAATAATCACAGAGGCGGTCACCAAACTGCCCCAGAAGCGTGACTGTCTCTGCACCAGCGCTTTGAAAGATGCCATCGTAACTTCCCCTGAACTCATACCGGAAAAGGCAAGGAAAGACCTGGCATTTATTCTGGACAAATATTTCAAAAAGGCGAAATAGTGGCTAGACTAGAATTTGCTTGCTTACCCACAGCCATCGGCAGTATGCCTCATAACGATGTCTCAGAGGCTTGCCGATTGGTGGCTAAATATCTGCCCCAACTCCCAGCTTGGCCACAGCTTCCTAAACGCTCTCCGAAGGAGAATATGTACCTGCAGTTCAGCGAGGGCTTCCCCGGGCTGGTGATAGAAGGAGACAAGCCGAAGGTAAATCGCACCACTGATTTCGATACCGAGCTGGAAAAGCTGCTCACCACGTCCGATGACGAAATTGACGCCTACCACATAAGCGCCGACTATGCCGCCGGGCTCCATGCGCTGCCAACCTTCCTCTCCCATCCTGAAATGGTGAAGGGGCAGATAACCGGTCCTGTCAGCTTCGGTCTATGCATCACCGATATCAGCGGGCGGGGTATAGTGTATGACGAGACGCTGGCTGAGGTTGCCGCCAAGCTTCTGAGACTGAAAGCAAAGTGGCAGGAAAACTTCCTCCGCCGAACCACCAGAACAACGGTTATCTTCGTGGACGAACCATATCTCACCTCTCTGGGTACTGCTTTCGTCGCCCTGTCCAACGAAACGGTCGCCAGACTGCTTGAAGAAGTATTCGGTGGTCTCAGCGGGGTGAAAGGCATCCACTGCTGTGGCAGCACTGATTGGTCACTTTTGCTCAGCACCTCTATAGACGTCTTGAGCTTCGATGCCTATAACTACGCCGACTCTCTCACGTGCTATCCGGTAAATGTAAAAGCATTCCTGGAAAAGGGAGGCAGCATTGCCTGGGGCATTGTGCCCAACGACGAAGATGCTCTGGCTGACGAATCGCTTTCCAGCTTGTATGACCGCCTTGGCGAAGCCATAGCACCGTTCACCAGAGATGGTATTTCCTTCCGCCAGATCGCTGCACAGAGCCTGCTCACACCGTCCTGCGGGCTCGCTTCGCTTTCTACCGATGCCGCCGTACAAGCTCTGGAACTGCTAAAAGGGCTATCAGATAAAATCAGAAGCCACCTTTCCCTTTAGATTCCGTCTCGCCAGGCATACAAAATAACGGCACAGTAAAAAGAGTAGCATATTTGAAATTCAAAGCAATTTAAGGCATAATACTATCCACTGTCGGAGGCAATTTTTGGTGGTGAAAGATGAACAAACGTAAAAGAATGGCGATGTTGAAACATCGCCGCCGGATGAGAAAATTAAAGGAAAAGAGAAGGGCTATGGCCCTGGCAATGGGACTTGCCACAGTAGCCACGCCCCAGGCACCGGCTGCAGTAGCTGTGGCTGAAAAGCCAGCGGTCAAAAGACGTGCTAGAAAGAAGGAACCGGAGACTGCTGTCACCACACCATCCGCTGTCAGAAAGAAAGCAGCAACTCCTGCTGCTGAAGCCCTTAAGAAACGGGGTAGACCGAAGAAGTTGGAAGCCAAAACAGAGGCAGTGACCGCCGAACCAAAGACCGAAGCCACCCCCAAGAAGCGGGGCAGAAAGAAAAAGTCAGAGACCACCTCCAAAGGTGAATGACAAGTTGCCTGCTGACCGGTAGTCCAGGGGTGGGCAAGACCACCCTCATCACAGAAGTATTAACCAGGGCTAACAAGAGAGCTGGCGGCTTCTACACACAGGAAATAAGAAGCGGTGGCGTAAGGCAGGGGTTCAAAATCATCACCCTCGATGGTAGAGAAGCTGTACTGGCACATGTGGCAACCACCAGCCCTTACCGTGTTGGCAAATACGGGGTCGATCTCAAGAACTTAGAAAATGTGGCTGTGGCTGTTATCCATCGAGCAATCGAACAGAGCGATTTAATAGTCATCGATGAAATCGGCAAAATGGAACTATTCTCTCCCTTGTTTAAAGAAGCGGTGCTCCAGGCGATAAATAGTAGCAAGAAGGTGCTGGGCACGATAATGCTCAAACCGGACCCCTTTGCCGACGCAATAAAACGCCACCCCGCAGTAAATGTCATTGTCCTCACCCGCGATAACCGCAATGAGGTGGCAGCTCGCGTCCTCGACTGGCTAAAATAAGCTCTCGTGAAAATAGTTCTCAAGCCCATAGGAAAGATAGATGGCGAAATAACGGCACAGCTTAGAGAAAGACTGGCTGCGCTTTTCGGCTGCCCCGTTGAAACGGTGCCGTTATCTTACGACCTCACAAAAGCTTATGACTCGAGACGCGGTCAATATCTCGCCAACACTATCATCGATGGACTGAAGAGAGAGCCAGGAATCAAAGGGGAAAAGGTGCTTGGCATCGTGGATGTCGACCTCTACGCTCCACACCTCAACTTCATCTTCGGTCAGGCAGACATCACTGCCGAGACCGCCGTCATCTCCCTCTGCCGCTTGAGGCAGGAGTTTTACGGGCTGCCTGAAGACCGGGAACTTTTTCTCCAGAGAACGACCAAAGAGGCAGTGCACGAGTTAGGGCACCTCCTTGGGATGGGGCACTGTCCTG
>DAOUAI010000080.1:0-22291 GCA_034433775.1 Dehalococcoidia bacterium | reverse complement strand
TCATCGCTCGAAGTGCCTCTTCGAACCTGTCCTCGCGGAAAAACGAGATGTTTACTGGCACCGTACCACAACCCCTGTTAATATCAAAGTTTGTACGAAAAGCAAGTAGTTCAATTCTGGTAATGGCAAAACCGACCTTGTCTCTGACCCGCGCACTTTCCAGTTCCTCCAGCCCCTTCTCAGTTATCACTCGCCCGTCCCGGCTTACCAGACGCGTTAGCCCTCGCTCATCCATAAATTTTAAATGATACCTTACCGCACGCTCACCCAAAGCAATACCGTGACTTTGAAGCCGACGGCTAATTAACCTTGCCCCCAACGGTTCCGAAGAATCACTCAGCACCCGGAGTATGAAAAGCTCCTTCCGCTCTGCTTCCTGTGCCTCGAACCCTATCATGCTATCGTCCTGCCTCCTTATGTTGGGTAGTAGGTAACCGTTTGCCTATTATACCAGCAAAATCATTTTTGTCAAGCCCTTGTACTCACCCATTTAGATTAGTGACACATACCCTCACCTGACCTCTACTCAATAGGGAAAAGATTACCGCAACACGCTCAAACGCTTCTTGACGAACATTCTCCTAGCAAAGTATTATGAGTTTGAATTTTCTTTGAGAAAGCCACATGCTCGCTCTAGAAAATATTAGAGTCCTTGACCTCACCCATCTACCCCCTGGCGCATTATGCACCATGGTCCTCGGCGACCTGGGGGCTGATGTAATCAAAGTTGCCGCACCGCCAGAAGCTAGCTCCCGCGGGATTGGCACTGCTGCGCTGTTTACCAAGGACGATGATAAGGGTGACATAACCCCGGATGCTCTTGACCGTAACAAAAGGAGCATCCGGCTCAACCTCAAGTCTGAGGACGGGCGCAAGATATTCTACCAGCTAGCCAGTACAGCAGATGTCATCGTCGAAGGGTTCAGACCCGGCGTAGCCAAGCGTTTGAAGATTGACTTCCAGACCATAAATGCCATCAACAGCCGAATCGTTTACTGTTCGCTGAGTGGCTATGGGCAGGACGGACCTTACAGCGCACTGCCAGGGCACGACATAAACTACATATCCATAGCCGGCGCACTCGGTATTATCGGTAGCTCCGACACACCGGTCATCCCCCTCAACCTGTTGGCAGACTTTGCCGGGGCATCACTGCATGGTGTTATCGGTATCCTGACCGCCCTGATAGCACGAGAAAAGACAGGCAGGGGACAATATGTCGACATATCATATACAGATGGGGTGATCACCTTGCTCTCCTGGCTTTTCAGCCTGCATTTTGCCACTACTACCCCTATAAACAGAGGCGAGTCCTGGCTTCACGGCGCATATCCTTACTACGGTGTCTACCGCACAAAAGACAATAAGTATATTAGCATCGGTTGCGTCGAGCCCTGGTTCTGGGAAAACCTGTGCCGTGCCCTGGATAAGGAAGAATACATCCCGTACCACATCGCCGTAGAGCATTTCCACCGCCCGCCCGACGATGAAAAATGGTCAGAAATCTCCTCTTTTCTAAAACAAGTCTTCCTCAGCCGAACAAGAGACGAGTGGTTCGAACTCCTGTCGCAGAAAAATGTCCCGGTGAGTAAAGTCTACACGCTGGAGGAAGTGGCTGACGACCCACAGATAGTCCACCGCCAGATGATAGTGGAAATCGACCACCCGTCTCGGGGGAAGATAAAGCAACCAGGCATCGCCATAAAGCTGTCCGAGACTCCGGGCAGAATAAGAAGGCTGCCACCATTACCAGGACAACACACCGAGGAAATACTGCAGGAGTTGGGCTACTCCAAATCGCAAATCGACAAGTTGCGCAAATGTAAGGCGGTAGGTTAGAATTTAATCGAAAGGGGGTGGAGATGCCAGCTAAAGCATTTGTCCTCATCGAAACAGAAGTCGGTCGCACCAAAGAAGTCGTTGCCACATTAAGCAATCTCAAAGCCAGAGAGATAAAGTCGGTTGACCTGGTGACCGGTCCCTACGATGTCATTGCAGTGGTGGAGCACAACGACTTCAACGCCATCGGCAGCCTGGTCACAGAAAAGATACACCCGATACCCGGCATTAAGAGGACGGTCACCTGTCTGTCAATCAAAGTACCTTAAGTAAGTTGGAACACCATGGAATGCATCTTTTGCCGCATAGTCGCCGGGGAAATACCGGCGGACATCGTTTTCCAGAACAACGACATTATCGCCTTTCGGGACATACATCCTCAGGCACCCACTCACATCCTTGTCATCCCCAAAACTCACATCACCTCGCTAAACGACCTTACCCCACAGCACAAAGACCTCATCGGGCGCCTCATTCTGGTAGCCAGCGAACTAGCGCGGAAGGAGAATATAGCCAACAGCGGTTATCGTCTGTCTATTAGTTGCGGGGCTGATGGTGGTCAGGTGGTGCCACACCTCCATCTGCACCTTATCGGCGGACGAAAACTTGATGACAGGCTCAGCTAAAGCTAGCCATCTCCTGCCAGTGACCGTAATTTTGACATAACTTCGTCTATAGCCTCTTCCGGGGTGGAAGCGCCAGCGGTAACCCCGATATGCCGCTTGCCAGCAATCCAGCGAGGCACCAGCTCATCAGCCATCTCAACCAGGTGCGTCTCCACTACCAGAGAACACGCATCAGCAAGCTGCCTGGTATTAGAACTGTTCCTGCCCCCGACGACTATCATCAAATCGCTCCTCCTTGCCAGTTCCAATGCAGCATCCTGACGCTTCTGTGTCTTCTGGCAGAGGGTATTGATAATGCGCACCTCCTGTGTATAAGGACCTGCAGCAGTAAGCAGACCGGCAACGAACCGGGCAAATCCGGACAAACTTTGTGTAGTTTGAGAAACGATACCCAGCTTGCGCCCTAGGGTATCTAAAGCTATATTACCGGCGTCCATTGTAGCTATTGCATTCCCGCCTGCCCAGCCGAGTAGCCCCTTCACCTCGGGATGTCCGCTGTCACCAAAAATTATCACCTTGAAACCCGCGTCAGCAAGCTTCTTAGCAGCCCTCTGTGCCCGACGTACGGTGGGGCAGGTAGTATCTATCACCTTGAACCCACGCGACTGCAGTTCCAGCAACAACTCTGGCGGGACACCGTGAGAAGGAACAGCCACAGTCTCGCCATCTATCTGCTCAAGGCTGTTTACCACCCTGACACCGAGTCCCATCAACCTGTCCACTACCACACGGTTATGGACAATAGGACCAAATGTAGCTATGTGCTCATGTCCTCTAGCCGCGTTTTCGACTATCTTTATCGCTCGCCTGACACCAAAACAAAAGCCCAGCTCACGGGCTTTTTCTATGGTGACCTTCTCCATCTATACTACACAACAGGATATCAGCAAGGCTGGTATTTTCCACGGTACTCAGGCGGCAGCACTGCGGCAAGCTTCCCCATTATGTAGTCGGTAAGTTCTTTCAGCCTTCTCTCCGACGCCTCACCCTCGACCGGCGGCAGCTCGAAAGGCCTACCAAAATTAACTATAACCTTCGGTCGCTTAAGCCAGCCAGCGCCAGTAAGTCTCTCCGTCCCCCAGATACCAACCGGTATTAGCGGGGCACCGGTACGCAGCGCAATTAAGGCACAGCCATGGTATGCCTCTTTCAATTGTCCTGTCCGGCTCCGTGTCCCCTCCGGATAGATACCAAAGACCATACCAGCCTCCAGCACCTTTACCGCATAATCTATTGCCTGCTGTCTCTCCTCCGGAGTCCCCCGCCGACGCACCGGGAAGGCTTCAGCTATATCCATCAAGATACGGAAGAGAGGTACAGGCAGGTACTGGAAAAGTTCCTCTTTTGCCATGAATATACTGTCCCGTGGCAAGATACTGAGTATGTGCAGTACCGGGTCCAGCATGTGAAGATGGTTACATACCGCAATTATCGGCCCTGCAGGTGGCAGGTTCTCTTTACCCCTGACTTCATAGCGGATGAGTACCTTAAAAAAGGCTCTAAAGAACATTTCAGCTATCTTCAGCGACAACTTGACCGTCGGTCTTGAAATCCTTCTTTTGACCACACCGCCCTTGATAGGGAAGTAATAGACTTGACCTTCAGCCCTCTTCTGTTCGCCTCGAACAAAAAGCTTCTGAGCCTTGAACCATTCAGCTATCATGACAGCCCGCCTCCCGACATTTGTGGTCTAATTATACCCCTTGCGTCAAGAAGCTTGCCAGTGGGGCGGCCACAAAGCCATAAGTGCCCCTCTCAACTACTAGCCAGGCAGGAGCAGATTTTGCAGCGCGCCTACAGCGGTTGCCGCCACCAGCATCACACCAGTAGCTTTAAGCATGTCCTTAATGCCGAGTTCGCGCAGCAACACGACAAAGGTGGCTACACAGGGGAAAAACATGGCTAAGGCAGTGCTAGCTACAACCAGTTGCTTAGCTGTTAGGGCCAGAGGTGCCAGCATGCCCACAGCCACATCCTTGCGCAAAAAGCCCACAGCTAATGCAACCACCGACTCTTTAGGCAACCCCAGAAGCCCGCTGACCAGCGGTGCAGCAGCACTAGCTATAAAATCGAAAACCCCGAAAATGTAGAGGATATTGACCAGCAGCACTGCCCCCAGCACCACCGGCAAAGCCTCCTTGATAAAAATTGATACCCTAAGCCATAGCTTTTGACCGACCACACGCCACGGTGGGAACCGATAAGGCGGTATTTCCACTAAAAGCTCCGGACTGAACCCCCTGACAGCACGGTTAAGGATAAGCCCGATGATAATCCATGACACAAACAGACTCGCGTAGACTATAGCCACATACTGGAAGCCTTGCTTGCCCACCAGTCCAAAAATCATAGCCTGTAAAGCAGCACAGGGAACCCCGATGGAGATTAAAGTGGCGGCGATAAATCTCTCCCTCCGGCTCTCTAGGATCCTGGTAGCCATTATTGCCGGCACATTGCAACCAAAGCCCAGCATGGTAGGGATTATGGCATAACCGTGCAGTCCCAACCTGTGCAACAGCGTGTCCATCAGCACCGCCAGACGCGGCAAATATCCAATATCCTCAAGTAACCCTAATACAAAATAGAAGGCAACGATGTAAGGTATTACCACGCCAAAAGGAATGTACAGCCCAGTGCTCAAAAGACCCATGGACCGCATGAAATCAATACTTCCGCTTATCAGCTTACCCACAATGATGTCATGCCACATCCCACCACCCCCCAGAAGAGGACTTAATTTCATCAATAACACAGCCCATACCCTCTCGAAGAAGGGATCGGTCACGTACTTTATTATCCCTTCACCGACAAGTCTGATTGCCCAGAAGGTAGCTGCCAGCACCAACAGTGCCAGAATAAACCCCCATACCGGATGGCTGCTAACATCACCCACAGCTTCGCCTAAAGTATGATGACGATGGCTCAATGACTGTACCTGCCCCACGATCTCACCCACCTTAGCCCACCGCTCCTCACTGGTAGAAAAGGTGACCTCCGGGACCTTTGCTTCCACAATCCTGTTGACCAACTCCTTCACCCCTTCCCCGGTCACCGCCACAGTAGGTACTATCGGTACACCGAGCAACTCCTCAAGCTTGCCAACATCTATTCCTATACCGCGGTGACGGGCGTCGTCCCACATATTAAGCGCCATCACCAGCGGGACACTCCTTTCCAGCAGTTCCAATGTAAGCCCTAGGTTTCTCTCTAAGTTTGTGGCATCAACTACGTTTATCACCAAGTCACCTTGCTTCAGCATCTCCACAGCCACCTCCTCCGCTTTGGAGGTCGGCTCCAGCGTATAGGTGCCGGGCACATCGATGACCTCGACCTGCTCATCTGCCAATTTCAGATAGCCACGGGTAAACTCAACAGTGGTTCCCGGATAATTAGAAGTAACAATGTATGTGCCTGTGAGCCGCGAAAAGAGGGCACTCTTGCCTACATTGGGATTTCCTACCAGCAGGACTTTTGTCGGTTTAGCTGTAGATTTATTTAGTGGCATCGACTTCCACCATTACCCTGCTCGCCATGCCAAAGCCGATAGCTACTTGAAGTTGGTCAACCCGCACTGTTACCGGACCACGGAACAGCATGGAACTCACCTTGGTGACCCTCTTCCCCGGTCTAATACCCAGAGCCTCAAGTCGCCGCACCATCCCATGACCACCCGTTATCTCTACCACAATGCCACTTTGCCCCGCACTCATCTGAGATAAAGACAACACCAGCTTCTCAGGCATTGCGT
Organism: Dehalococcoidia bacterium; assembly: GCA_034433775.1. Classification (GTDB taxonomy): domain Bacteria; phylum Chloroflexota; class Dehalococcoidia; order GIF9; family UBA5629; genus CALJTV01. Next base: position 16,078 of record DAOUAI010000080.1, on the reverse strand, counting down.
CCCCCATTTTTATCGCCGCCTTTGTGACGACAATCGGAACACAGTCCGATCATACGGACTTCGACTTCAAAAATGTCAAAGTCGTACTTCTCTGCCGTTTCCTCCTTCATCTTCTGGCTCACAGGGCAGGCAAATTCCACCACCTTGCCACAACTAACACACAAAAGGTGCTGGTGCTCAGCTTCCGTCTTCGCCTCATAATGATGGTGCTCCTCAATGAAATGGTGTTCCTGCACTAACCCCAGCTCCTTGAAAAGCTGCAGGTTTCGATATACCGTGGACAGACTCATCCTTGCATTCTGCTCTCGAGCTTTCTGGTGCAGTTCCTCAGCATCCATATGCTCCGGGCTCTGCTGTAGCAGCTCCAGCAACAGCGTCCGCTGCGCCGTAACCCGCCGACTCGCCCCAGCCAATACCTTCCGCAGGCTGAGCTCCCTGCCAACATGCTCCGACATCTAGAAGCTCCCCACCGTTTTCTGTCTTAAATGCTAATGCAAATTATTTGCAATAATATAGCATACAAACTGGGTCAAGTCAAGTTTTAGGGGGCAATGCATGCAACCTGCGATTTATCTATAACCGTGCTGCTCTTTGCCGTAACAATGTTCTCCCCTATCGCTATTTACACCCCACATCGCTTTAAGATATACTTTGACAATCCAACTATTATTTTTGCTGACTTAGTCAAGTGTATCCTTGTGAAATGAGGTGACAGCTTATGAAAGTTAAAGTCGTTACCGATAGTGGCTCGGACATCACACAGGACGAAGCCAGACGGCTGGGGATCACCGTGGTCCCGGTATACTTGCGTTTTGGCGAAGAGGTCTATCGCGATGGGGTCGACATAAACTGTGACGAGTTCTACCACAAGCTCACGACCAGCCCGATTCACCCTTCCACCGCAGCACCTTCGCCCGGAGATTTTGCCAGTGCATATGAACAGGCAGCTCGGGAAACAAATGAAATCGTCTCTATTCATATCACCAGAAAGCACAGCGCTACCTATGATGCTGCACTTGTGGGTAAGGAAACTGCTCAAGGCAAGAACAAAAGGCTTAAGATCGAGGTTGTTGATTCTAAAGGTGTTACTATGTGGCAAGGGCTCGTTGCCATGGTCGCAGCCAAGACTGCCGAAGCCGGAGGCAGCCTACAGCAGGTGCTGGCCGAGACCCATCAGGCTATCAAGCAACTGCGCGTCCTGGCGCTACTCGATACTTTAAAATACGCGGTCAGAGGCGGACGCCTGGGCAAGGGTGTTCTGGCAGTGGAATCACTGCTCCATGTAAAGCCGTTCATCACTTTGCATGATGGACAGGTCCGCCCCGCAGGGGTAGCCCGCACCCGGAACAAAGGAATAGAACGGCTCCGCGACTTTTTGAAGTCGGTCCGTCACGCTCGAGACCTAGCAATAGTCCATAGCACTACACCAGACGAAGCCCAATCGCTGGCTGATTATGCTCGTTCGCTATTCCCCAACATAGTGCCCCATGTGGTCAGGTTAGGTCCAGCGTTAGGTGTCCACGGAGGACCGGGAGCTTTAGTCGCAGTTGTGATGGAAAGCAAATAATAAAGTCCATAACGAGCCAAAGACATACAAGAAAAACTCTGCAGTAGCCCGCGCTTTTTAATTCTCGACTAACACTGGCAACTCAACAAAAAAGGTGGCACCTTTTCCTAGTTCGCTTTTGGCGTATATCTTGCCACCATGCTTGGTCACAATACCGTGGCAGATACTAAGACCTAGCCCGGTACCACCCCTCTCCCCCTTTGTAGTGAAAAACGGGTCAAAGATCTTGTCAAGATGCTCAGGGTTGATCCCCGGACCGTTATCGGTAAACGAAACCCTCACATAACAGTCTGCCTTTTCGGTCTTGATCACCAGCTTTCCCTTGCCCTTCTCACCACTCATAACCTGCTCAGCGTTTAAAATAATGTTGAGGAAAACTTCCTCAATCTGCTGGAAATCGACCAGCACCTGTGGAAGGCCGGGAGTAAGCTTGGTAATAACCTCGATATTAGCGCTTTTGAATTCATAAGCCCTCAGCTCCAGTGCTTTCTGCACGACATCATTTATGTCCACAGGTTGTCTCGTTGGCTCACGGCGACGGGCAAAGGTAAGAAGATTTCTCACCACATTGGCAGCTCGCTGGGCTTCATCATAGATTATTTTCAAATTTCTGGCGGTCTCCGTGTCAGCACTTCGCTGCAATAGCCACTCAGAGAACCCCAATATCGCAGTGAGCGGATTATTTATTTCGTGAGCAACACCGGCTGCGAGCTGACCGATCGCGGCTAGTCGACCGGAAAGGGCAAGCTCTTCCTGCAGCTTTCTCTCCCTCTCCTCAGCTTTCTTGCGGTCGGTAACGTCTCTCATCACAGCCACAACTCCGATGACCCGTCTATTATTGCTCTTAAGCGGATGGTACAATATGTCGAGGCACCTGCTACCAACTTCTGGATAATTATACTCTGTCTCACACTCAACCACCTGCCCCCGCAAGCAGCGGTCTATATTCGGCTTGATTATCTCTTTGAATATTTCTTCACCCAGTACCTCGGCAACAGTATGACCAACAACCTGCTCCAACTCCAAACAGTGGTACTGCAGAAATGTTTGATTGGCCAGAATGTATACATAATTCCGGTCTACGGCTGCGATCAAATCCGCTGAATTGTCCACCGCCAGTTTGTACTTAAGTAACGTCGCTTCTGCCCGCTTACGCTCTCTCGTTTCGCGCAAACTTTCATTATACAGTCGTGCATTCTCCAGATTGGTAGCCACTTGGCTACCAACAGCAGAAATTAGCTGCTTATCCTCAACAGTATAACGTCCCTCCGAAAGCTTTGGTCCCAGGACAAGCAGTCCCGATAGCCGACCGCTGGACGCTTTTAGTCCAATGACAAACTTTGCACCTATTCGTTCTAGAGTTTCCTTTTCCTTAGAGGTAAGACCTTGCAATTGAGGAATGAATTCAACATCCTCGTACGATAGTATGCCTCTGGAACGCTCCAGATATTTCACAAGAACGCTCCGGCTACTGAAGCGTATGTCATACAAAGAACTATTCGAACCGGCATAAGCCACCTGGACAAATTCGCCGCCTGAGTCTGAGAGTTGCAGGAAATAGACATTTCGGCACTGTAAAGCCTTGGCAATAAGGTCAACCATCACAGAGCCCAACTTAGCAGAGTCTGTGATGCTCTGAGTTTGCTGACTGAAAGCCTCCAGAGCCTTCAAGTGATCATATCTGCCCCGATAGAACCATCGGTCGACCCGCTGTTGAGACCACTGCCATAGGTACGGTGCGCCAAAAGCGAGCACAATGAACAGGGGAAGATAAAGCCAGGGGGCAGACCTTATCTCTTCAAAAACATAGGTGACCAGGAGAAAGACACCCACAAAAGGAATTGCAACGATGGCACTGGTCAAAATATAGGCGACGCTTTTACGCACGACGATCTGAATATCCAGAAGGTTGTGCCTTACAATAGCTATCGTGGTCAGCGCACAGAAAACAATGTTACATATTATTGCACCCGGGTATAACGGTAGCCCCAGCACTGGAAGGACATCGAAGCTGCCTCCGATCAACGCTAAAATTACTCCTATGATGATATAGGTAACGCGGTTTCTTTGTTCAGTATCAACCGAGATCTTTCGCACTCTCAAAAGGTCCAGAAGTGCCATAAAGAGCATCATATAACTAAACAGTATCCAGAAAGGCATTACAGGACCAAATATAGGTGCATAACCATACTGCTTTACCTGCATACCACTGAATATAAGAGGCGTAGCAGCTAGAGGGATAAAAAGCACACAGATGAAATAGAAAGTAAAGAGAAGCCACCCTCTAGTCTTAGCAGCGGTATAGCGACAGGAAAAATGATAGAACAGCACCGATATGAGAGGGCCTAGTGGTATCAGCCATCTCTCCCAAAAGTAAGCATGCTTTAGATCCGGGCTTGCCCGCATGCAGAAAATGATGACACCCCAGGCAGCTAGACCGGATAAAAATAGAGAGAATAGGTAATGAGCCAGGCTGCGAAAACGCTGTGTTAGCACTACCCCCGCTAATGCTAAACTGAAACCAGTCAGGACTAATGGTAACGCCAGATAGAAGCTCATGTTCCCCCTAGGTAGTAAGCTGCACCCCGTGACCCACAAGGTCCTGGATAATGGTATCCGAAGCATTCATATGAGGCGGCTTCAGGTGGGCAAGGTCAGCACCCGCCTTTTTCCTTTTTTCATAATATCGCTGGAAACTACCGGCGGGTAAAAGAGTCACCCTCAACGGTCTTATGCCTAACATGTTCTCCAGGTCCTTATAGTCACTAACAATCTCTGATAGTTCCTGGTGAATTAGCCTTTCCAGGACTTCAGCCTCTTTCGCCTCCCTTAGCTCAATGTAGATGCGTATAACAGGGTCGCCTTGCTCATACTCCTTACGTGCCGACCAGTCCTCGTACTTTATTCCTGTATTCGCAATAGCCTGCCATATCGTTTTCTCATCCAGTCTGGCGAAGCCGGCAATATCAATAAGGTCATCAGCACGGCTGTCGAACACCATCTGAGGGAGTTTGATCCCCGCCTCCTTGTCTTCCAGGGCAACTATCCTGATAAGGTCCCCCAACCTATAGCGCAGGAACGGCATCCCATAAAAGCTGGTAAAGACTATTTCATAGCGTTCCCCCTGTTTTACTTTATCCAGAAGTATGGTGGAGGGATGATAGCTGCTGTCCTGACGATTCTTGAGCCACTCCTCCTCAGGAATAAACTCTAGGAAACAGGATGACGGAGTGAAGGTCATAGTCTTCTTGTTCCAAGCATGGGTCGCAATCAGCCCCGGCTCGGTAGCAGCATAAATCTCCAGCGGTTGCTTACCCCAATAGCGTAAGAGTTCGCCTTTATAGATACTAGTGTCTGTCCCATAACAGGCAAGCCCTTTTACAGTCCAGAGATCCTTGGGCAACATACTCCTACCTTCTCTCTTACACCTTAGCCAGGCCTGAATCAGACGCAAGATTATCTGAGGGTGCAACATGCGCAAATCGAATCTCAACCGCCCCGAACTTTCAGTGAACCTTTCGCCCATCTTGACCAGGATGCTGGTTAGAGAACTTAACATATCTACCCCGGTTCGCAATGCTATCTGAAAACCAGCCAGCATTCTGGTTTCAAAATCCGCCCCTTGATATTTGTTGAGAGGAGGAATAACGCGAGCATCTAGTTGCCTAGCTAGTATCGCGGCCATAATTCCTGTCAGATAAGGAGGCGGCGGCAGGTTATGCAATACCCTTATACCGCTGGTAACATTGACCTCACTTTTTCTACTAGCGCAGGCTAAAATCATAAGTGCGATGCAGTGTGCTCCGAATTTCTCAATAGCCATCTCGGTATAAGGAACCCACTTAAAAGTCCCTCCCCGGCCGGAGGTGCAGACCCAGCAATAAGGCTTGACTGCCAGAACATCTTCGTTTTTAGCATCGAGATACTCGGCGTAGTCCTTGTAAGTGGTCAAGGGGACAATTTTGCGGAACTCAGCTACATCTTTCGGCTTTTTAGGCATAAATTTCTTAGCCAGAGGACTGTTATGGACCAGCTCAATCTGGTCCATAAGTAGCTGCTCCTGTATCTCCATGAACTCGGACAACGAGAGGTCAAGAAAGCCGCAATACTTTTGCCAGATCCTCTCCTGGTTCCCCGTTTTGAACAACTCATCCTTAGCTATCATAAGATTAGCTCCTTTCTACACCTTTGGTGCAGTAAATTGAACAAAAGTGTTAACAGCAGCAATGACATCTGATGCGCTGAAAGGCTTGTTCATAACCCCGAAGGGGCCCAAGCTTAAAGCCCGTGCCATGATCTCACTGTCCGGATAGCCAGTTATAATAATTACCGGCAACTTGGGTCTTAAAGCCTTTATCTGACGGAAAAGCTCCGCCCCGTCCATCGTCGGCATTTTGAGGTCAAGAAAAACCATGTCGAAGTCCCGTCGCTTTACCAGCTCCAAACCCTCGAGACTGGACGCAGCAACCTCAACCCGGTGACCTAACTCCTCTAGTGTCTGCTTGAACATCAAACGAATAGACTGCTCATCATCAACAACAAGTATACTTGCTTTAGCTTCCACCGGTCTTTGATGCAGCCATTCATCGACCAGGACTTTATCGAACCTCCACTGACGACCCACCTTCGTCGCCGGGAGCAAACCTCGCTTCAGTAACCTGTATACAGTCTTTTCCGTGACTCGCAAATAAGAAGCCAGTTCCCCAACCGTCATAAGTTCTGCCATGTTGTCCTGTCTCTCCTAATATTGAGCCCTGCTGGTCTGGTATTTGCATACAACACCGACACCACTAACATAGCACTAAATTACTAAATAGTCAAGTTATGTCCCTTTAAGTCCTTTTTTGACCTTTTGATGCACGATACACAAGTCCAGACTCCGGACATCTGGAGAGGCTATGCTTGTCGGAATCATTTTCCATACTTGAGCTTGGCAAACAGCAAGGCGCACATCAAACCCAGTGATATCGTATTCCACAGGATTACAGGTGCCAGGCCCAGCAGGACCCCGTAGACCAACCAGCAAATGGTGCCTGCCAGAAAAAGCAAGGTGAAAGAGAGACTTATCTCGTGTGCACTCTTCAATCTAAACAGACGCTACACCTGTGGAATGAACCCCACAGTTATAAATAGCCCACCCCCGTAGCCCAGAAATTCTTGCCATACTAAGTTGCACCTCTTTTTTCTGCCAGCACTTACTCGTTCCTGGTTTCCAAAAAGTCTCCCGCAGGGCCACAAACCTTAACCTCTGGCAGTCTCCCTTATGCGAGTTGCCAGTATGAAAGACGTAATCAGTAGCGTAGCCAGAAAAACCAGCGGCAAAATATGCGCTTCTGTCATCCCGCGCAGAAACTCCATTAGGGGAACGATAGCCACCGCAGCCGCATTCCCCAATAGCTGTAAATAGCCGACGGAAATTCCAGCAAATCTAGCTCCTGTGATCTCTCGCGACATGGTTAACATTATAGGTAGCGCGGAAATTAGAAAGAAACCGAGCATCATGCCATTCGCTAGGTTCAGTGCAAAACCTTCGGCGAACATAAGAAAAACTACACCTACAGCCCCTCCTGCGGACGCCAGCAGCAGAAAAGGCTTGCGCCGCCTGATTTTATCTGAGACCACAGGTATGACTATGCAGCCGAGCATACCGCTAAAGACCAGCACAGCGCTTATGGTACCAGCATCGGTCATCGGGATCTGATGCAGTTCATTCAAAATCTTCTCCAGCCAGGTGGCTAGCCCGTTAAAGACACCAATGCCTATAAGGGCTATAAACCCCAGGATTACGAAGTCCCTGATTTTTAGAGTCCTTCTGATCCCTTCCCAGTTAGACACCTTTTCTTCTTCACTCGGTACCGGCACTGGCGGCTCCGACCTCACCAGAGTATAGAACAGCGCCACCCCCAAAATCCCCATGATGCCATATATCAGGACCATAGCCTGGAAACCCAGTGCTTCCACTATGGCAGGAGTAGCACCGAGTGCCACCATCATGCCAATAAATAAGGCTAGAGACCCGAGACCGACCGCGGTGGCTTCCTGTTCTTTGGGGAACCAGGTAGCCGCAAGCTTGGTCACGCCATTCAGCACGAATGGCTGCCCGATGGAAATCCCTATCTGAGAAATAAGAAGTAGTAAATAAGCATCGGGGTTCACCAAGCGCAGCATGGCAAACACACCGGTAAAAATTACACCTATCCCTACACCATACTTAAATCCCTTCCGGTCAATGACAATGCCTGCCGGCATGGTGAGCAAGACCTGCACCAACGGAAAGACCAGCGTCAGCAGTCCCACACTCATCGCCGTTATATGGAGATTTGCCTCCAGGTAGGTGGTAATAGCAGCAAAATTTAACCAGTACATCTGAGTCAGCGCCGATGCATACATGTAGACGGCAAGGATAACCCACCTGTACTTCAAGACTTTGTTTTCCACCATTTCTCTCTCCTCTTGCAGCTATTTAGATAATCAGAAAAGGGCTCAAATCATTTTCATTACATAGAGGCAAGAGCGTCCTGTTTATATAACGGTACAAAAGTGCGTGACAAAAACCACATTAGTGCCCTGCACTATTCTCTACTCCGCAGGCATAATTTTAAACTGCGCCCCTACGCCGAGGTGGTCGGACACGGTGTAACCACCCCAGAGGTATTTCTCAGCACGCTTCTTCGCCGGCTCACGGGATACAGATTCCAGAATCAGCCTCAACGGTGCCGACCCGGCAGAATAGAAAATGTAGTCCAGCCGCAGGTAACCTCCAGTCTCTGCAGCCAGGACATTCTTTTCACCCCACGGAGTCTCATCCTTTAAACTCCCTTTACCAACCCAGGTAGCCTCGTTACTGCCCTCTCGACGGTTTTTGTCACACTCATTCTTATACTGCCGGCACATCTCTTCCCACTGCCGGTATTCCCTCTGCTTCTCCAGACTGAACTGACGGTCAAACCAGGATATATCTTTTGCCGCATCATCATAAGGGCTTCTGGGTGGGTCTTGCCTCTGGTTCTTCTCCCTCCAGGCGTCTTTTAAATTCAAAGGATTACACCACCCCTTTAGCCTGTTATATTCACCACAATACCCATCCACATTGAAGTCGCCACAGACGATTACAGGGTGGTCTTTTGCGTCCGCCACACATTTGCTGATAAACTCCCCAAGCTCTTGCAGTTGTTTACCCCGGTGCTGCCAGTATTCCTGCTCATCACCAGCAGCCAGATGAGTATTGAACACATGAACATAACATTCCGGCTCGCCAGGGAGCTTGATGCGGACGTACAGCGCCCCTTTATTAGCCCGCCCTTCCACCATGCCCGGACGGTCGCTAAACGTAAAGCCGCTAGCCGCTATCACCGGATGTCTCGATAGTACCATCAAGCCACCATCCATGCTAAACATTTCCCCACCTGGCGTGTCCGGTCCGGTGACCAGATATCTGTCACCTTTCTTCAGCACCGCTATTTGCTGGACAGCAGACTCATCGCCAGGGTTCCTCGCCAGCAGCCGCACCCTCTCACCATCAACCTCAATGTCCTGGTCCTGATGTTTGCCATCCTTCTCCAAGCTGTGCCACCATACCTTATGCCTTTCTTTTTTCTTCCCCACACCCGACTCCCTTTCAGCACCTAAATCCAGGTCCTGGTCTCCGAGCCAGGCTTGTGCTATGGCGTTCTTATAGCGGAAGTCTTTACCCTCGTAGCTGAACACCTCCTGAAGACAGATGATATGGTAATCCTTTGCCCACTCGCCGGCGACCAGTTTTGCAATCTCGGGTACTCGCTTGTCCTTATGAGGGCACCACCTCTCCGGGACTGCTGGTATAAGCTGGCAGTTCTGCGTCAAAACCCCGAGCGGACACTCCTGACATTTCTTCGGCACTTCTTGGGGCACCGGTACAGCTTCACCCTCTTCCGTCGGTGGTTCGTACCTAGGGCTGAGGGCCTCCGACTCGCTGACTGCCTTACCGGTGAGCAGGATCTCCACTTGCGGTCGCTGGGGGTCATTACTGCTGATTATAACCTTATCTTTAAATTCTCCAGACTCAGCAGGGCTAAATATGACCAAGAATGGCATACTCGTCCCACCGGGCAACAAAAAGAAAGGCACAGCCCCGGGACAAGTGAGGCTAAATGGTCCCGATACTATCGCTCCAATGCCGATGTTCACCCAGCTAACAGCCAAAACATCGCCACCGGTATTCTTTATCCTGAAAAGTGCACTCGCCTGCTTGCCAACAGTCACCTCACCAAAATCCAGCATTTCTGGTATGACCTCAATTCGGGGTAGCAGCGTGGGCGATGGCTGTGGTGAAGGAGCTGGTGGCGGAGTTGGAGTTGGCGGGGGGCTCGGGGCAGGCGGTGCCACAGAGTCGATTATGCAAGTTAATTGTAGTTCTCCGACAACCCCTGCTGTCCAGGCACTGAAGCGGAGTTCAAACCGCTGTCCTGCAGAGCCAGATGGCACGCTAAAGCTATATTGCCTGCTTACCGTGCCCCAGCCGCTGGCTACAGGAAAAGGCGACCACCCTGCAGGCAGAGATACCGCGCGTATATTGACGGCACCGGCTGGCATTCTGGTGGCTGTAAGCTGGATAGCCCCTGATGTCCCCGCCGGTATCTGGCATTGTATTTTATTCTGCCCGACTACCTGACACGTACCACCACCGGTGACCTGCCCGGAAAATTGTAAGCGGATTCCCCCTTGTTCAAGTTCCCCAGACCCATAAGCCTGCGCGGAAATCGGAGCCGGGGCTAGAAAACCACCAACAAGCAGCAAAAAGAGTGCCAGCCTTACCACCCGAGACATCAGACTCGCCCAACCAGCCCAACTCTAGCACAATAGCTGACCTGGCGCAATACCCGGCGACACCCTTTTGACTCCAGACCCAACGACTGTTAATATAAAGTAAACTCATTGTGACTTCGTTTATAAAAAGGGGGAGCTGTGGTCAGGCTGCTGCATACCGCTGATATCCACCTCGGCGTCAAATTCACCACACTGGGAGAAAAAGGTAAAGAACAACGAGAACAGGTCAGGGCTACATTCAAAAAACTGGTCTCGCTAGCCAGGGACGAAAAGGTAGATATTTTGCTTATTGCAGGCGACCTGTTCGATTCTAACCTCGTGGCACAAAAAGACATTCAGCTCGTTAAGGAGCAGTGCGACCTGCTGGCGAAAGACAATATACACGTCTGTATCATACCGGGCACCCACGACTGCTTTGACCAAGACTCCATCTACCGTAAGGTGGACTTTCAGAGCCTGTGCCCCAATGTGACAGTCTTCACAGGTGAAGGCTGGCTGATCAAGGCGTTTCCCCGGCTCAACCTCACAATTCACGGCAGACCGAACATAAGCAACCGCTCCTATGAAAGTCCGCTCGAAGGACTCCACCCGCTGACGTCGAGTCGTTTCCATGTGGCTATGGCACACGGCTCGCTCGACATAGGCTCAGTGGACAGAGATGACCATGTGTTCACCATAGAACAACTTAGAAGCAGCGGCATGAACTATATTGCTTTAGGGCACTGGCATCGGGCTTATCCCTGTCTGGAAAAGGGAGTCACCGCATGGTACTCAGGCTCCCCTGAACTCATCTCCCTTGACCAGAAAGAACCGGGACAATGCCTTCTTGTGACCATCCCTGATTCAGGAGATACAACGGTAGAAAGAAGACAGGTCGGATGCCGCCGCTATGACGAGGTGACTGTAGACCTCTCCTCCATAAATGATCTCTCAGAACTCAAAAGCAGGATAAGCCAAGGCGCTGACCACAACCTAGTACGCAAGGTCACACTCAAGGGCGCGCGATTAGAAGATATAGACCGCGAAGAATTGACCACAGAACTTCAAGACCTGTTCTTTCACCTCAAAATCGATGACCTGTCCTATCCACGCCTCCCAGAAGGACAATACGAAGGGCGTCTGATCATTGCCAATTTCGTACAGTTGATGAAGGACTATATTGAAAAGTGCCAAGATAAGCTTGAGAGGAAAAACGCTGAGGAAGCCCTGCAACTCGGACTAGCACTGCTGGAAGGTAGAATGGTGCTCTGATGCTGATCAGAAAGGTGAAGCTTCAGAACTTTAAAAAGTTCAGGGAGCAACTGGAGGTAGACTTCAGCCCTGGTGTAAACGTGGTTAAAGGTCCTCTGAACGAGTCTGGCAAGTCCACCCTCCTCGAAGGAATGCTCACCGCTATATTCGAAGACCCTACAAGCAATAAAAAGGGGCTGGAGAGGCTCTGGACCTGGGGTGCAGAGAGCAAAGGCAAAGTTAGTATTGAGCTCGAATCCGGCGGTGTCCGATATCTTTTGGAAAAGGACTTTAACAAGAAGACTTTATGCCTCACAGATGGGAAAGATAGGTGGGAAACCAAACGCCAGGTCAGCGAAAAGCTCCACCAGGTACTTGGCACCGACTCCCGTGACATCTTCCTCTCTACCTCGTGCATCAAACAGGACGAACTCAGAGACATCGAGTCAGGTAAAGAGGAACTCAGCAGAAACCTGGAGAAAATAGTCACCGGTAGCCTTGGAGGGCTTACCGCCACCGATATCGTCCGAAGGCTCGACGAGGAAATCTCCTGGCTGAAAAAGGGGCTGGAAAAACCCGCCAAAGAGCCGGGACCGATCGCTAGGATACAGGAGCAGATAGAAAAGCAGGAACAGAGGCTAAATGAAATCAGAGAAAAAGTGGAGGAGATAGAACGGCTGAAACGAGAGCTTCCGGATGTGGAAAGGCAACTTTCACAAGTGACAGAGGACCTCAATATGTGCCAGAACCTTCTGGACAAAAACAAGGAACTAAGGGATATAGAAAAGGAAATTGCAAGACTGAAGAAAGATTTTGACAGTATCAATAAATTAGACAGCGATATAAAATCACTGGAAGGCGAAATGAGGAGGCTGAGACGGGAACGGCAAGGTATCCCCGGGTTCGACAGCGGAGAGAGGATAACGGAAATAAAGAAAGGTCTCGAGGAACTGGATATGAAACGCCGGGGCATAAGCGGGGACCTGGCAAAGGTAAGACAGGAACTGTCCACTAAAGAGGAATATCTCAGAAAACGTCGGCTTATCTTAGCGATGGCATCAAGAGGCATGTTGATAGCAGGTGCTATCGTCACAGTGCTCGGTTTTGCCGCTATGCCCATCAATTCAGCAGCAGCGGCGGCTGGCGGCATCGGCATAATATTGCTCATAGTATCGCTGTGGGCAAGAAGTTACATCGCCACTACTGTTACCGAAAAAAGGGGACTGGAGAAAAGGATTGAGCAGATGGAAAACGCGCTCAATAACCTTAAGGAAGAAGAGGTTCAGACCCTGCTGGGAATACAATGCAACTCCAGCGAAGAATTTGACCGCAAATACCGCTACTTCGAACAGGTAACTCAAGACCTGAAAGACTGCCAGACAAAGCTGGATGCCATGCTGGCCGGGCAAACAGCAGAACAGATCGAAGAGCAAAAAAACAAGCTGGCTGGTGAGCTAGCAGTAGCAGAGAAAAGGCTCACCCCAGAACTGGAAAACACCAGGCTGTCCGCAGAAGACTTCATTAAGTACGAGGGGCGAAAAAAGGAGTCCGAAGAGGCACAGGAAAGGCTTAAGCGCAAAAAGCTAGAGCTGGAACTGAAAATAAAAACTGCCCCCTACGATGCCGAAGAATTGAGCCAGGCAGAGGAGAAACTACAGGACACGAGAGAGGAACTGGAACAATGGAAAAGGAAACTAGTGATCTATGAACTCGCCAAAAAGTTCATTTTGCAGGCTAGAAATGAGACCCTCACAGCAATACATGACGAACTGAAAACAAAAGTGGAGAACAACCTTAGCACTTTCACAGATAGCAGATATAGAGAGGTGGAACTCAAGCAAACAAATTTGCTGGAATTCACCATTTATTCCAGAGAAAAGGGCGCCCCGGTAGAACCCGAGGAACTCAGCGGCGGTACCATCGACCAGTTCTACCTCGCCTGTCGGCTGGCACTGGCAGAGGTCATCTATCGTGACAAGCAGCCACCACTTATACTGGATGACCCATTCTACAATTTCGACAACATCCGTCTACAGCGGGCACTTAACGCCTTGAAAGAGATCAGCAAAAATCAGCAGGTGATCATCTTCACCCTCGGAGACATATACGATGCTATCGCCGATAGGATAATAGAATTGCCACAGGGCTGAGCTACGCGCACACCCACCACAACTCGAAAAATGAACTGAGGTCGTAATTCTGCTATAATTGAATTACCTGGAGGGAGGTGAAAATGGTGACCGAAAAGATTAAAAACTATTTGACTAACCACTGGAAGCTTGTCGTCGCTGCCATCTCGCCTGTAGTCCTGCTTTGCATCATCTTCGCGCTGCCCATCAAGACAGCATCTGTTCAGGTTACAGAACAGTACTGGGACACAGAGATGAAGAGCCAGCCCTACACCGTCACCGAGAGCTACACCGAAGAGGAACCATACAAGGTCACCGAGACCAGGACAACCACCATCTACGATGCCTATGTTTATCCTTCAAGCTGGTCCTATACCTTTACTGTGGATAAGCCCGGCACCATAACCATAAGCATTCAGGGCTACACCTATCCTTACCCTGTTTACTACTACATCAGATGCCCGGACAGCGATGGCACCGACTGCCGTGTGTGGCCTTATTTTTATCATGACTGGTACTGGGGCACCGGGCAAGCACATGCAGTGATAAAGATGAGCTATCCTGAGGAAATCACCAAACTCAGGACGGTGACCAAGTCCCGTGAGGTGACCAAGTACCATGAGGTACCTACACCTGTCCTCAAGGAAAGGACCGTCACCAAAGAGGTGAAGATGTCGATCTGGGCTTACCTGTTCCGTTAAGCCCGCCGAGAACAACGCACCAATAGCCTGGAAGGTGCTTGAGGTGAAACCATGAAGAAAGAACTGATGGATATCCTGGCTTGTCCGGTATGTAAGGGGGAACTGCAACTCTCAATAACCGAAGAGAAAGATGGCGATGTGGTCTCTGGCAGCCTCTATTGCCAGAAGTGCGACCATCATTACCCTATTACCGAAAGTATCCCCAACCTGTTACCACCGTACCTGAATAAAACCACCTAGTCTGGCATATAGGTCACCCATGTCTGTGGCGATTCCCACACCTCTACACTCGCCAGTCTTACCCCCTCGGGAAGGCGCTCTTTAAGCCTGTCAAAGATAGCAACGGCGATATTCTCCGAAGAAGGGTTCACCCTGTCGAACGGCGGCACCTCATTGAGACACACATGGTCAAATGAAGCGAGCACCTCTTTGAGATGTTTTTTCATTTTGGTGAAATCGTAAGCCAGCCCCGTGCTATCGAGCCTCTCGGCGGTGATACTTGCCACCACCTTGAAGCGGTGACCATGTAAGTTTTCACACCTGCCGCCATAATCTCTGAGATAATGAGCGGCATCAAAGTGGTCTTCCACAGATATTCGATACATTTACATCACCTCCCGGTTAGAATCGTCTCCGCTTCCGCCCACTTACAGACTCCGGATACGCTCTCCAGCTCACTCAGCAATTCCGCTACGGTCTTCCCTAAAACAGGATGCACTTGCTCTGGTGCTATCTCTGCCAGAGGGACAAGTACAAATGCCCGCTCAGCAAGCCTGGGGTGGGGAACTTGTAACTCCGCAGAGTTGACCACTTCATCCCCGTAAAACAGTATGTCGATATCAATCGGTCTGGGGGCGTTACGGAAAGACGGCTTTCTCCCCATCTCAGCCTCTATTTCTTTCACCACCCTCAGAAGTTGCCTCGGTGATAAAGCGGCGGAAACCCGGCAGACAACATTGAGAAACTTTGGTTGCTGCGCGAAGCCCACCGGCTCGGTTTCGTAGACGGAAGAGACCTTCTCTATCACCACATATCGTTCCAACAACCGCAAAGCGCGTGCCAGATTGCTCTTCCTGTCACCGAGGTTGGAACCAAGTCCAAGATATACAGTAGCCACAGCTTGTCTCTACCTGCCACGCGCAATGGCATCACTCATACGGCACACTCTAACCATCTGCTTGACATCGTGTACCCTGACTATATCAGCACCCTTGGCAATTCCTATGGCTACTGTGGCTGCAGTGCCCTCAACACGCTGGTCCTGCGGCAAATCCAGCACCAGCCCGATCATAGACTTCCGCGAGGTACCGAGCAAAATCGGTCTCCCCAGAACCTTGAACTCATCCAACCGCCATACCAGTTCTAGATTCTGCTCCAGCGTCTTCCCGAAGCCGACACCAGGGTCAACAATTATATCATTCCAGGGCACACCAGCATCCAGCACTATGTCAATGGACCGCTTTAAATCGGCAAGCACAGCAGGTACGATCCGACGCTGTGGCTTGTCTCGCTGATTGCTCATTAAGATGATAGGCACTTTCCTCTCCGCCGCCAGGCGCGCCAGCCGTGGTTCCATCTTCAACCCCCAGATATCGTTTATCATCTGCGCCCCGGCATCGAGGGCACGCTGGGCGACTTCCAGCTTA
>DAOUAI010000079.1:0-12548 GCA_034433775.1 Dehalococcoidia bacterium | reverse complement strand
GTGATACTAACGGTGGCGCTTTGCCTTCTGAAATTGCTACTACTGTTAGTGAAGTGCACAAAAAAGTGGCTGTTCCACTAGGAATTCACACGCATAATGATGGTGAGCTTGCTGTAGCTAATTCCATTGTAGCAGTCCAGAATGGGGTGACCCAGGTCCAGGGGACGATAAACGGTTATGGTGAGCGCTGTGGCAATGCCAATTTATGCTCCATAATTCCAGCTTTAAAGTTGAAGCTTGGCATTGATTGTATTACAGGGGAACAGTTAGCCAAGCTTACAGAGGTCTCCCGTTTTGTAGCTGAACTGGCCAACCTGGCACCATCAGCGAGCCTCCCCTATGTGGGGACCAGTGCTTTCACGCATAAAGGCGGGCTCCATGTTTCCGGGATTATGAAATGGGAAGACAGTTATCAACATATTGACCCCAAGCTGGTTGGCAATCGCCCCAGGGTTGTTGTTTCTGAACTCTCAGGAAAGAGCAATATCATCTACAAAGCTAAGGAAATGGGTATTACCTTACCGTCTAGGGGCAAGCAAGCTCGTGAGGTGGTACAGCGGATAAAAGAGCTGGAGAGCCGGGGGTTCCAGTACGAAAACGCTGAGGCCTCTTTTGAGTTACTTTTACGCCGTGCACAGCCTGGCTATGAGCCGCCTTTTGAGTTGATCGACTTTATGGTGGTGGTGGAAAGGCATCGCCGCCCGTCCACTAAAGGTGATGCCGAGTTGCTTGCTGAGGCTACTGTAAAGGTAAAAATCAGCGACAAAGTGTTCCATACCGCAGCCGAGGGCAACGGTCCAGTGAATGCCCTTGACCAGGCATTACGCAAAGCTTTGGTAGAGTTTTATCCTGAGGTAAGCGAAGTCCAGCTGGTCGACTATAAAGTGAGGATACTTGAAGAAAGCTCTGGTACTGCCTCACAGGTGCGCGTGTTGATCGAGTCCAGCGATGGGCAGAGGAAGTGGCGGACTGTTGGCGGCTCGACCAACATCATCGAAGCAAGCTGGCTAGCTCTGACTGATAGCCTTGAGTACTATCTGGTCAATAGCAACAAAAAGAGGCAACAAGTCCGGCACAAGGCATAACCTGCTGCCTCCTTTTGTGCGTTATCGACCAGATTTCTAGTATTACTCTCTCTTAATAAGAGTGGCTGCGCCCTGCCCACCACCGATGCAGGCAGTCGCTACACCGTATGTCCCCTTTTCCAGATTCAGTATCCTGGCTAGCGTGCCTATGAGGCGGTTCCCGCTGGCACCAAGGGGGTGACCGATGGCAACAGCACCACCCTTTATGTTGACCCTCTCCGGGTCAATGCCGAGCTCTCTGATAGCGTAAATGGTTACAATGGCAAAAGCTTCATTTATCTCCCAGAAGTCTATATCTTTGACATCGAGTCCGGCATGTTTCAGCGCCATCCTGCTGGCAGGGACTGGTCCTTTGCCCATTACACTCGGGTCTACCCCAGCCCATCCCATAGACACGATGGTAGCCAGAGGTTTGAGTCCATATTGCTTGGCTTTTTCCTTTGACATTAGCATCAACGCTGTAGCACCGGCGTTTAAGGGTGAGGCGTTGCCGGCGGTTATCTGTCCGTTGGGTATATAAGCAGGTCTGAGTTGTGCTAGCCCCTCCATTGAGGTGTCGGGTCTGATGCTGACATCGTAGTCGATGACCTGTTTTTTCCCATCGGGCAAAGTTACTTCAATGGGCAGTATCTCTCCCTTGAAGTAGCCCTCCTGAAGGGCTTTGGTAGCCCTTTGATGGCTCCTGAGTGCCCAGCGGTCCATGTCCTCGCGAGTAAAGCCGGACTCAGCAAACAGCTTTTCTGCAGTCAGCCCCATGTTCATCGCCACAGCGAAATTGTACTTCTTAAACCGCTCTTCAGAGAAGAAAGCTGGGTCTGGTTGTCTGAGTATTGCTCTGGGGTCGCCTGGCTCTATGCCCATAGGGATATGCGTCATGTGTTCGATACCTACGGAGATAACGATATCGGAGTAGCCGAGCATTATCTCCATGGCGCCCCTGTTTGTGGTCGCCAGTGTGGAGGCACATTGTTTGTCGAATTGCTCTGCAGCCACATTGAAAGGCATATCTGCTTCAAAGACTATGCTTCTGCCTCCGTATGTCCACTGCTCACCTACGGGCATGGCGGTACCGGTAAGGACGTGGTTGACATCTTCTGGTTTTACCTTTGTCCTCTTCAGCATCTCTTGAATAAGCATGCCGGCAACGCGGTCCATCCTGAGGCTGTTGAATACATCGCGTTCTGGCTCTCTGGGTCTTGATCTGGAGAATGGTGACCGTAGATAGTCAACTATGACAGCTTCTCTTAATTGTGGCATTTTAACCTCCTTTTTTAATATTTTGCGAGCTCTTTTAGCTGTACCCAGCTGGGGACGTTGTGAAGAGGCTATACCGGTCTTCCTACAGGGACTATATATAAGGGCCTTACTTGTTCCTCCAGTTTAAGGGCTTTCCTTATCTCCTCATCATCAAAAGCACCGACCATCACTGTCCCCAGCCCCAGTGCTACGGCTTGTAATGCAATGTTCTGTCCTGCATGCCCCACCTCAATATGGACATATCTCTCAGCACGTCTGCCATATCTGTAAGCAGTCCTGGAGAAAAGGGCACACACAATTATATCAACAGGGCAGACTGCAATACAAGTTTGCCCCAGGGCAGCTTCAGCGAGGCTGTCTCTAAGGTCGCCTTCGATGTGGACGCTGAGGGCATGGTTGTCCACCTGGTAATGGTATATGCCGGCAGCCAGTCCCTCCACAGTTTGTTCACCGGTTGCTATGAAGACTTCCAGCGGGTATGTGGCACCGGCGCTGGGTACACTCCTTCGCCCACCGCTGGCGGTGATGCCTTGGGCTGCCCATAGAAGCTGGGAGAGCTGTGCCAGGGAAATCGAATCACTCCGGTACCGCCTTATCGACCTCCTTTTCAGGATGGCTTCTTCTACAGGGACCTTCCCCCCGAAGACCGGATTGGGCAGTCGAATTAAACCTTGTTTCATTTCAGGTGTTAACCTTTGATGACTCCCATGGGCATAGCCATAGCGACTTTTCGTGATATTCCCGCCTTGTGGGTTACTTCCACTACATGAGTGACATCTTTATAGGCTTGCGAGGCTTCTTCAGCCAGTGACGCCATGCTGTCTGCCTTGACTATAATTCCTCTAGCGCGTAACTCTTCAGCTATATCAGACCCTCTCAGCTGGCGTTTGGCTGCTCCTCTGCTCTGCACTCTTCCGGCACCGTGACAGGTTGAACCAAACGACTCCATCATAGCCTTTTCGGTCCCTATTGCTACATAAGAACGGCGCCCCATATCACCTGGAATAAGTACAGGTTGCCCGATTTCTTTGTAGCGTAAAGGCACGTCTTTGTGTCCGGCGGGGAAAGCCCTTGTAGCTCCTTTCCGATGGACACACAGGGTCATTTTAGTGCCGTTTACTGTGTGCTCTTCAATTTTGGCAATATTGTGGGCGACATCATAGATCTGATGCAAGCCAAGTTCATCAAAGTTTTTGCCAAAGACTTTAGCCAGAGACTCTCGTACCCAATGAGTTATACACTGACGGTTTGCCCAGGCGTAATTAGCAGCACATGCCATGGCAGCTAGATAGTCCTTGCCTTCTGGTGAGTCAACGGGTGCACAGGCTAACTGTCTGTCCGGGAGGCTGATGCCGTATCTTTTGACGGCTGCCTCCATTATTTTGAGGTAGTCATCACACACTTGATGTCCGAGTCCACGGGAACCGGTGTGGATCAATATTAATACCTGTCCTACATATTCTATGCCCATAGTCTTAGCAGCGACCTCGTCATAGATTTCCCTAACCACCTGTACTTCAAGGAAATGGTTTCCTGAGCCCAAGGTGCCAGATTGAGGTGCACCTCTTTGCTTGGCCCTGGCGCTCACTTTGTCCGGGTTAGCCCCTTTTAATTTTCCGGTCTCCTCGGTAACCTCAAGGTCGGCTTGCAATCCGAAGCCCCGTTTCACTGCCCAGTGGGCGCCTTCGGTGAGGATTTCATTCGTCTCCTTTTCGTTCACTCTTATCTTTCCTTCCGAGCCGACGCCGGAAGGTATGTTGTGAAATAGTTCGTTGACAAGTTCTTTTATCTTAGGTCTTACCTCGTTTTCGTTAAGGTTAGTTCGAAGTAGCCTGACGCCACAGTTGATGTCATAACCTACTCCCCCCGGCGAGACCACACCGTCGGTGACTCTGGTAGCTGCGACACCGCCGATGGGGAAGCCATAGCCCCAGTGAATATCGGGCATCGCCAGGGACCTACCTACTATTCCAGGGAGGAAGGCTACATTTGCCACCTGTTCCAGGGACTGGTCCTCTTTTATAGCCTCGAGCATCTTCTCGTCAGCATAGACCAACCCCGGTACTCTCATACCCTGCTTATACTCTTTCGGTATCTCCCAGCGGAAATCGTCTATTTTCCTTATCTGTCCTTCCCATTTGCTCATATTGGCTCACCCCTAGATATCAAAGATTACCTGTACTTTGTAGGTACTGTCCTGTTTTTCTATTTGCAGCATGTGGTAAGTAGCCGCCTTTATTTCTCTTCTTATTTTTTGCTTTTGCGGGTCAATTTTCTCACCAAAACACCTTGCTTTAATTGTGTTATCAGTAAGCTCATCTATCTCGAATCTCTTGAATGCCGTATGCTCGACATCAAAGATATATATTAGTTCATTGAGCCACTCTACCAGCAGGATATCGGTGTCTTCAGCAGAGAGTTCTAAAGCACGTTCCACTGTCTCTCCGATAGTATTCAGGTCTAGCATCAGACTGAAAAGCCCTAATGCAGCATTGGCGAAGAGTCCTTTAATATCAGACCCGTAGGCAACAATGCCAATATCTGCTGTATGGTCGATGACTTCGAAAGGCCTGTCCACAACCCATCCTCATGTCCGGTAGGGACAAGTCCTATTATATAGACCCTGCTTCAGGGAAGTCAAAAATACTCTTGCTGGCGAGAACTACTAAAAGCCCCCGGACTGTTTTGCTGACACTACCGTGGTGGAATGCTTTATAATTAGTATCCAAGGCAGATGGTATGGTGGGGACATGGTCTCAGATAGAAAGATGCCTGCGTAATTGCAAATCAAAAAGAAGGAGGTATAGGGCTAATGGACTTAGGTCTCAAAGGGAAGGTAGCTATCGTTACAGGTGCAGGACGAGCTATCGGTGAGGAGATAGCCAAAAGCCTTGCCCGGGAAGGGGCAAGAGTGGTGGTCAATGACCTGTTTGCAGAGCGTGCGCAGAGGGTTGCTGGGGAGATAGTGAAGGCTGGTGGCGAAGCAAAGGGGATAAAGGCTGATGTGACCAATTTAGAAGAGGTCACCAGGATGGTCGATGAAGTGGTGGCAGACTGGGGGAGGGTGGACATACTGGTAAATAACGCTGGTGTACCGGCGCCGAGCGCTGAGGAGGACGCCATACCAGGTCAGTACGCCACTTTTGCTGAGAGCGACCCCTCGATATGGAAAAAATATATTGATGTTAACATTTATGGTGCGATGAACTGTACCAAGGCGGTCATCAATTTGATGGTCCAGCAGAGATACGGGAAAATAGTGAGCATAATGTCTGATGCCGGGCGGGTTGGTGAGCCCAGGCTGGCTGCTTACGCAGCGGGTAAAGCGGCTATACTGGGCTTTAGCAAGTCTTTAGCTAGAGAAGTAGCCCGTTACTGTATCAATGTGAACTGTGTCTCGCTGGGTGCCACACCGCATCCGGGGCAGGACGAAAGGACGAAGGCGAGGCTGAGGGCCAGTGGAATGAGCGAAGAGCAGATAGAACAGGTGCTGAAGGAGCGGAGGGAGGCGGTGATGAGGAACTACCCGCTGGCGAAAGGCTTGGGGAGGTTGGGGTTGCCCTCAGACGCGGCTAACGCTGTGCTTTTCTTTGTTTCCGATGTTTCAGCATGGGTAACCGGGCAGGTATTAAGTGTCAGTGGTGGCTACTCTATGGTAGGCTAGAAATAATGACCTGCTAACTAAGACTTCTGAAAGGGGATACGGAGTATGGAATACGAGACTATCATTTACAAAAAAGAGAACAATATAGGCACAGTGACGCTTAACCGTCCAGAACGTCTTAATGCTATAAACGCAAAGTTAAGTTCTGAGTTTGAGAGTCTGCTGGACGAACTCGCAGGTGATAATGAGGTCAGGGTGGTCATTATAACCGGCGCTGGCAGGGGTTTCTGTGCCGGAGCTGACATAAAAGAGATGGCAGAAAGTAGCGGTCAGCAGGTCGTCCAGAGAAGCAGGTTGTGGAGGTACCGCTTTTTCAACAAGCTGGAAGACTTAGGAAAGCCAGTGATTGCAGTGGTGAATGGTCCTTGCAATGGTGGTGGGCTGGAAATAGCCCTGTGTTGTGACTTTCGCATTGCCTCTGAGGCGGCGAGCTTTGGACTGGGCGAGGTCAAACTGGGCATAATTCCGGCTGCTGGCGGCACAGTGCGTTTACCTCGTCTGATAGGACCAGGGCGGGCGAAGGAGTTCCTTTATTTTGGAAATGTTATCGATGCCAGGCGAGCATATGAGATCGGGCTGGTAAACAAGGTGGTGCCGGCAGAAGAACTTATGACCGAAGCTATGAGATGGGCTCTTGAACTTGCCGAGAGACCGCCGCTGTCATTAAGGATGCTCAAATATTGTGTCAATGTGGGTATGCAAATGGACTTATTCAGTGCGCTTGACTATGAGAGCAGGTGTGCTGAGATACTACGAGGTAGCGAGGACTTTAGAGAGGGGACACGAGCCTTTGTTGAGAAACGCAAGCCCGTCTTTAAAGGTAAGTGATTAAGACGAGTCCTCTAAACTAATCCTCTCTGACCAGCACGTGCACGGTACTTACACCACCGAAACCGGCGCATTCGGTGACCCCTACTCTGGGGTTGCCCGGGACTTGTCTTGCTCCGGCTTCTCCCCTCAGGTGCAGGGTTATCTCAGCTATTTGCCTGGCGCCGGTGGCACCCAGGGGATGCCCTTGTGCCTGAAGCCCACCGCTCGGGTTTACGGGTATGACACCGTTGATTTCTGTTTTCCCTT
This sequence comes from Dehalococcoidia bacterium, assembly GCA_034433775.1. Lineage (GTDB taxonomy): Bacteria > Chloroflexota > Dehalococcoidia > GIF9 > UBA5629 > CALJTV01. Next base: position 5,465 of record DAOUAI010000079.1, on the reverse strand, counting down.
CGATCGTATATTTCCAACCTTCGCCCTCAGGACAGAGCCCCAGGGCTTCAATCTGTACAATCTCACCTATGGTCGCTGCATCATGAACCTCTGTAACTCGGACATCTTTAGGGCTGACACCGGCTTGCTCATAAGCCTCCTCGGCAGCTCTAACCGTGTTCTGTGGTATGCACTTTTTGCGGTCGGAGTACTTTTGTATATGTAAGGCTGAGCCGGCTATTCGGACTAGCGGTCTACTGGTATATTTAGAAGCCACATCAGCGGCGCAGAGCACGAGGGCAGCGGCACCGTCGCTTGTGGGGCAACATTGATAGAGGGTGAGGGGGTCAGCGATCATCCGCGAGTTAAGTACCTCTTCTAGAGTGAATATCTTTTTATACTGGGAGTAAGGGTTGATTGCCCCATTCTTGTGGTTCTTTACAGACACCTGCGCGATTGCCTCTATAGGAGCGCCGTATTCTCTCATGTACCGTCGTGCCATAAAAGCATACAGTCCCATCATCACGCCGGTGCCGAGGTATCTCTCCGGTGAATATCTAAGCGGGGATGTCAGTGGACCGCGCGGCATCTTTTCTGCCCCGGCGACCAAAATGATGTCGTAGAGACCTGTACCGATGAGTCTTGTGGCAAGCCACACTGCTGTGCTACTGGAAGAGCAGGCATTCTCTATATTCCCGATCATCGGTATCCCATGGCTGCCGAACTCCTGGAAAACGAGCAGTCCTGCTGAAGATGCCTGTTCCCTGACGTGGGAGTACATCGCGACCTGGACATCATGCCATTTGATACCGGCGTCCTTGATAGCCCTAGAGACTGCCTCTTTAGCCAGGTCTATGTAGGTCTTTTCGGGTGGAAACCTGCCGAATGGGTGAAGTCCAACGCCAAGGACTACAACATCCCGCATTTTTACCTTCTTCGCCATTTCCAGTTTCCTCCTTAATCTGAGTACAACTTGACGTCCTAATTTATGGTCACGAAAGCAGTTTAGCTACGTAGACCATTATGCTATCGCCCTCTTCGGTCTTATCGGCTTCTCTTATCTCGATGTGGACGGGCATTCCCACTTCGATTTTAGTATTTGTCGGGTCGATGTCTACAATCTGCGTCGTGGTTACAGCGCCGCCAGGGAATTCTATCTCGGCGATTACGTAAGGCACAGGTCCTTTCCAGTCCTGGTGAGGCGGCACGTGCAGGATGGTGAAGTTTCTGATTTTGCCCTGTTTGCCAAGCGTGGTCTGCTCGCAGTCAGGGCTGGAGCAGTTCAGGCACAGGGGGTGCAGCCCGAACATCACCTCGCCACAGTTTTTGCAGTGCACACCCAGAAGTTCAAAATCACCGGATGGTAGAATCTTGAGTTCGCTTTCCTTGAAAGACTTCATCATTCGTGTTTGTAGCCTCCTGAGCTTTAATGCTAGCTGCTCTTTGTTTTGCTGGGTGTGTCCTCAACGTTGCAATTAGACCGGAGTAAAAAGCTTTAGTGTTACAAGTGTATCAAGGTGTTGGAGCTAGGTCAAACATCAGCATGTGCTCTTTGGGTAGGTGGCATGAGAACAAAAAGATGAGCTGTTCGTTGGAGATTTTAGGCGCTATCTTGGAAGTTAGCTCTGTATGATGAAACGTAAAATCATTCGCTCGGAGGTCATCCTATGTTACACTTTGGTGGATGAGTTATTAAACTGTGTGATTTGCCGTTATTTTTTCGGACACAAGCGTAGTTTTCCTGCTCTTTGGAAAACGAAACACTTTCAGATTTTCAACTATTACGTTAATTGAAGAAATTAGCCTGTTAGCTAAATTAAATCTGGTAAAGTCAATTCGCAAAGTGCCCAAGTCGGTGTCTAGTTGATATTATGGCGTTAAATGCGCTACGCAATGCGTTGACGCATGCATTTTTCCCGGAAAATCTAAGAAAAGCTAAGCCTCTTTGGAAGGGAAAGGACATATTCTCACTCGAAGGAGCGAGATTGTTCCAGGACGACGTGCGGAAAGTACTTCATTATTTCTCGGATGTCAGGGGTATATTTTGACATAATAAGACAGTGTTCTTTGTGGTATAGCGCGATTATGGCAGCGGTAGATTTAAAAAGAGAAGGCGCCATAATTCGCTGATGTGCTGTGTTGTGAAATGTCGTGTTAGTCCAATTAGTATAAATTGTTGGAAGGTAATTCTTGTGTTTATAATCGGTAAAGCAATGGAATTGGGGATTGCTTCCCCTGGTGGAGCTGAGGGGAGTCGAACCCCTGACCTCCTCCGTGCAAGGGAGGCGCTCTCCCAATTGAGCTACAGCCCCACGCTGCCAATATTATACTGGTAGACTTAGCTGATTAACAACTTCAGCGCTCGTTTGTACCTGAGGTGTCCACAGGGCTGGTGAGTCTGGCTTGTGTTCCCGGTAGCGGCGTTTTGCCAGGGACAGGTCGCGAGTAGAATAGCAGTAGACACAGCCATGCAGGCAGGTGTCCATAACGCCGATGTCCTTGCTCAAGGTGCAGAGGCAGTGCTGGCGCTGAGAGGGGTCTTTGCGGTAGCTGATGTCCAGCCTCCAGATTTCTCGGACCAGTCCGTCATCGATGCATTTCCCTGGTGGTACTCCCGCTGATTGAATTTCGGGCGGAGCGGCACAGGTGAACATTTGAATGCCATTTTGACGGGCTATGGCGCCGAGTCCTTTAAGGAGTCCTCGATTGGCTTCACAGGTGATGTTCCTGTCGAGCTTGAAATTGCCCTGCGCTTCCAGTCTGGAAAGCCTGCGCTCTGTCTTGCGGTAAAGACAGACGAAGCTGACCATGACGCGATGGGTTGCGCCGTTTAACTCTTTTGCCAGCCAGGAGAACCTCTGGAGATGGTAATTCAGCGGTGTTATGCCCGAAATGATGATGGGGTCGTAGCGCCATACCACACGCCGTGGACCAATTCGCTGGCTTAATTGCTGAAAAACTTCCAGTCTTTTCTCTATTGGTGGCAGGTCGGGCTCCAGTATGTGCGGGTAGTCGTTAAGGGTGAACTGGAAATAGTAGCGGAAACCCATGTCGTCGATTTCGTCAAGGTAGGGCAAAAGGGGTGAGGGGTCTTTGGACCAGAAGACTATAGCGTCAACGTCCTCGGGGCGAAGTGACACACGGGACAGTCGTTTTGGTTCTAGAGGGTTGGGGACAAGGCACCAGCCTGCCCGCAGTCTATTTATAAGCCACCGACTGTAGAATGCCGGGATATCTGTCCTCCGGCTGGCTGAAATGATCATCTCTCTAAAAAATTAGTTCGGTCTGTAATTAGTATATATCATGCAGACCTGCTTTTTCACTTTGCGGGTACTATCAGCTATAATGGTGCAGTCCTGCAACCGGACATGAAAGAAAGGAGAGGCTTTCCGTGTCTGAAGATGTATATCAAAGGCTAGCTGATGCGCTTAATGCCCGCGGTGCTGCTTATCCAGCGGTGCCCTGTCCGGAGTTTTATGCTGTAGCCAGGGAATTCTTTACTCCAGACGAAGCTGAAATCGCTTGTCGGATGCCGAACAGGTCAGTGACGCTAAAGGAGCTGGCTGGTCACATTCCCGAGGTCGACCAGTCACGGTTGCAGGAGCACCTGGAGAACATGGCAGAGAAGGGGGTGGTGAGGATAAAGGAGGTGGACGGTAAAAAGTATTATGAGTTGTTGCCGTTTGTGCCGGGAAGCATTGAGTTGCAGTTCATGCGGGGACGCGACGACGAGCGTACCAAGAGGCTGGCACAGCTTTTGGTGGACTATGCCAGGGCATTAAGAAATATGGCGACCACCGCATCGCAAGCTGCAGAAAGTGCGGCACCTGCTACCAGGACCATTCTTGTAAGGCGGGAGGTACAGCATCTCAGCACCATTCTGCCTTATGAAGAGGTGTTCAAGCTTATAGAAAATACTGAGCATATAGCCGCGGGGACATGTGTCTGCCGTCACCAGGGAGACTTGCTGGACAGACCTTGCGACAGACCGAAGGCAAATATGTGTATGGTGTTTGGTGAGTCTGCTAAATTTGTAACTGAATACGGGTTTGCCCGTCCCATCTCAAAGGAAGAAGCCCGCCATAGTATTGAGGAAGCTGAGAAAGCCGGGCTGGTGCACAGTTATGCTAACACTGAAGACAGGGCTATTAATCTGCTGTGTAATTGCTGTGGCTGTCATTGCTTCATTTTAAGGCCGCTATCGCGCCATCCGTCTCCAGCACAGGGGGTGATTGCTGAGTGGGTCTCTGTTATCGATGAGGACGAGTGCACAGGCTGTGGTGCCTGTATGGACCGGTGCTGGATGAAAGCTTTGCGGCTGGATGGCGACCGCGTGGTCCGTCTTGTGGAGCGGTGTATCGGGTGTGGTGTCTGCCGCTATGTGTGTCCCACCGACGCTATAAAACTGGAACGCAGGGTGGAGGTGATTAAGGGCTAGGACCGGCGGTAGTCAAGTCCTTGCAAGGGAAATACCCGGCAACTATACTATGCCCTTCAAGTACCTTTCAGTTGTGCTTCTTTAAACGTTCCCAGGTTGAATTTGCTAAAATGTTGGGGTTGGCGGTCGAAATTGCGATAGGGCTTATTCGATTTCATGGATATGATGAAGAAAGTGCTTTTTGTCTGCATACATAATTCGGGGCGGAGCCAGATGGCTGAGGCTTTTTTCAATCGTTATGCCAGAGGCAAGGCTATCGCCGAGTCGGCTGGTACAGAACCGGCGGACTTTGTTGACCCAAAAGTTGTTCAGGTTATGAAGGAGATAGGGATAGATATAAGCGGTAAGCAGCCCCGCAGGCTCACTCCCGAAATGCTGGACAGTGTTGACCGAATAGTCACTATGGGGTGTGGTGTGGAGGGCGTCTGTCCGGCGTCTTTCTTGCCTACGGAAGACTGGGGGCTGGAAGACCCCTCCGGTAAGTCCTTGGCGAAAGTCAGAGAGATCAGGGACCAAATTGAAAACAAAGTGAAAAGACTGGTCACGGAGATGCTGGGGACAGATTAAGTACGGGTGCCGAAGGTAAAAAAATGGGCAAAGCAGATTTGATTAGCGACGAAGTGCTTTATGAGGTATCGAGGCCAGCGCGGTATACCGGTGGTGAGTGGAACAGCATAATTAAGGACTGGGACAATACCTTGATAAAGGTCGCTCTAGCCTTTCCCGATGTTTATGAGGTCGGCATGTCAAACCTGGCATTACCGATACTTTATAAGATACTAAACGAGCAACCTGATGTCCTTGCTGAGCGTGTTTTTGCTCCATGGCTGGACATGGAAGCAAAGATGCGGGCACACAGGATACCTCTTTTCAGTCTGGAAAGTAAGCGTCCGCTGTATGAATTTGACATAATTGGTTTTTCGCTCGGCTATGAGCTTACATATACAAATGTAATCAACATGCTTGATTTAGCCGGTATCCCGGTGTATGCCCGGGAGCGGGACGGTCACCATCCGTTGGTAATTGCCGGTGGGAGCTGTGTTTTTAA
>DAOUAI010000078.1:0-22832 GCA_034433775.1 Dehalococcoidia bacterium | reverse complement strand
GGTAAGCATCTTCATTTACGCTAATGCACAGGACCTAAGAGCAGCGATGATTTTCTCGCGCGAATGGACTGGCGGGGTTGCTTTCCCGGAGTTCAGCACCATTGCCATCGGAGTTTCCACCAGCCAGCTGAACTGGGGGAAAAAAGCTGTAGCACATGAACTCGGGCACTTGGTAGTACATCAGGTGACCTTTAGTCCCTACGGTGCTAGCCTGCCCGTCTGGCTAAACGAAGGCCTGGCTATGTACGCCGAAGGAGAAAGTGATACCTACCTTGAAGCGCTCCTAAGGAAAGCCGCTTCACAAGGAAGACTGTTCTCTGTACGCAGCCTTTCAAGCCCCTTCTCGGCGAGGCCAGAGGACGCTTATCTCTCTTATGCTCAGAGCCAGAGCTTGGTGGAATTTCTTATCCAGAACTATGGCAAGGATAAAATATTACAACTCTTATATTTACTGAAAGAAGGTAATTCCTGTGATGAAGCCTTGTTGCAAATTTACGGCTTTGACCAGACTGGGCTGGACAGGTTATGGCGAGAATACATAACAAACAAGTCAAAAGGCACATCCAGTTCCAAGAATACTTCGATTAAAGAGGCACCCGACTGTAAGATACTATCAAACGCACCGCTGATAAACACTAACGTATTGCTAAGCATAAGGTCAGCATTAATATGACGAAGACCTTCACCATACGTGACCTGCCAATTTCAGAACGACCAAGGGAAAGACTTCTAAAACTTGGAGTGGAGGCCTTATCTGCCCAAGAATTGTTAGCTTTAATCCTCGGCAGGGGAATCCAGGGCGAATCAGTGCTATTAACTGCCCAAAATCTGCTGACCAAGTTTGGCAATCTCAAAAATATGGCATCTGCTTCTATTGAGGAACTGACACAGGTGAAAGGGATCGGTGTTGCAAAGGCTGCTCAGATTAAAGCCGCTCTCGAACTTGGTAAACGTTTGGAGGAATACTCAAACGAAGGTAAAAAAATTGCCATCAAGTCACCTGAAGATGTTGTTAAAGCAGTCAAGAACAAACTCAAAGGCAAAAAAAGAGAACACTTTCTGGCTCTGTCTCTCGACACAAGAAACCATCTAATAAATGTCCACACGATCTCTATAGGCAGCTTAGACTCGAGCGTTGTACACCCCAGAGAAGTGTTCAAAGAGGCTATCTCCTCGAGCGCCGCATCGGTAATCTTCGTGCATAACCACCCTTCAGGTGATCCTACACCGTCTGTGGACGATATCAAACTGACAAGACGACTTTTTGAAGTCGGTGAAATAACGGGTATAGAAGTCTTAGATCACATCGTTATTTGTGACAAAGCTTACTTGAGCATGAAATCTAAAGGGCTATTCTAAAGGCTAGCAAAGTATGAAAAAGTCATGGCTGCCGATTTCTCCAGCAGTGTTGCTTTATATCTTAGCAACACTGCTTCCCGTTTCTGGTTGCCAGCCAAGCCAAACATCACCGACCATTACCGAAGGAGAACTCAGACTCTGGGATACAGGACCTATAACGCTTGACCCGGCGCTCTCTAGCGAGATGAACTCGCACATTTATGTGATGCAAATATTCAGTGGCTTGGTTCGCCTTGATGCCAACTCAAAACCAGCCCCGGATATCGCCGAAAGGTGGCAAAAAAGCGATGACGGCAGGACATATACCTTCTTCCTACGCAAGGGGGTGAAATTCCACGATGGCAAAGAGGTGACCGCCCATGATTTCAAATATTCCTGGGAGAGAACATGCAATCCGAAGACGAATTCCCAGACGGCAGCCACATATCTCGGCGATATCGTCGGAGTCAAAGAGGTCCTTGAAGGAAAAACAACGGAAATAAGCGGCGTGAAGGTTATCGACAACTATACTCTACAGGTTACCATAGACGCTCCAAAAGCTTACTTTCTGGCAAAATTGACCTATCCCACCGCCTTTGTGGTTGATCAAGAGAATATCAAATCAGGCAGTAAGTGGTGGCAAAGACCCAATGGCACAGGTCCATTCAAGCTTAAAGAATGGAAACAGGGAGAATTGCTGGTACTGGAAAGGAACGAGAATTTCTATCGAGAGCCACCAAAAATCAAGAACGTGGCCTTCCACCTTCTCGCTGGTGTACCTATGTCAATGTACGAAATGGACGAAATTGATGTAGCCCCCGTTTTTGAAGACTATATAGAACGGGTGACAGATGAAAGCGGACCCTTTCACAACCAGCTATCTGTATTTCCTGAACTCAGCCTCTTCTACGCAGGCTTCAATACTCAAAAACCACCGTTTGATGATGTCAATATTCGCAAAGCTTTCTGCCATGCGGTAAACAAGAAAAAAATTGTTCGATTAATACTGAAAGGCATGGGAATCAAAGCCGATGGTATTTTACCCCCAAACATGCCAGGATATAACAAAAATGTTCGGGGGTTGGAATATAACCCGGATAAAGCTAAAGAACTTATCACCAATTCAAAGTACGGTAGTCCAGAGAATTTGCCGCCCATAACGCTGACTATCTCCGGCATCGGAGGAAATATCCCAGCATATGTCGGCGCTATGGTTACAGACTGGCAACAAACGCTGGGAGTACAAGTGACAATAAGACAACTGGAACCTGAGACCTTCCCCTACCAGATTAAAAACGAGTTGGACAACATGTTCTTCAGCGGCTGGATAGCTGATTATCCCGATCCACAGAACTTTTTAGAAATCCTATTCCATAGCAAAGCTGAGTACAATTATGGAAAATATAGCAACCCCACTGTAGATACAATTTTAGATCGAGCTGCCGTGGAACCAGATGAACAAAAAAGACTCTCAATGTACCAGCAAGCAGAAGAGATAATCGTGAACGATGCCGCTTGCTTACCCCTGTGGTTTAATGAGAACTATATTCTGGTCAAGCCTTATGTCAAAAACTATAGGGTGGACGCCCAGGGGGTCCCTTTACTCAGCGAAGTATATATTGAGAAAAAATAGCCATCGCACCATCACCTTTAAAACCTCTGGAGAAAACTTGACCAGTATACTTCTCTCAATATCAGTCAGCCTTACATACCGAAGAGTTCAAAGCACACTTTTTGCAGTTACCATCACATGGCTCAATGTGAATAGTAATATTGCTTCGTGGAAGTTTTGACTTGATATCTTGCTCCAGCAAGTCACACATCTGATGAGCATATTCCAGACTTACGTCCTTGGACATCACTAAGTGGAGGTCTATATACCGCTGACTGCCGGAACGCCGGGTACGCAACTCATGAAAACCGACCACTTGGCTCTCATAAACTGCAAGGCATGACTCTATAACCGCTTGTTCAGCTCGAGGAAGACTGGCATCTACCAATCCCAGAAACGGCTTCCTTGCCGTATCATAAGCCAGCTTGACCAGATAAATGGCAACAGCAATAGCTACCAAAGGGTCAAGTATTGCCATGCCTGTCAGGCGCACCAATAGAAGTCCAACCAAGACAGCAGCAGCCGAGTATATATCACCCTGTATATTACGTGCATTAGCTTCCAGTACTATCGAACCAGTGATCTTAGACACCCTGAGTAAATAGCGGGAGAGACCCAAGCTAGCTATCATAGAAACCACCATAACACCAATTCCAGCCTCGGCTAGCTGCAATCCTGTCTTATGGATTATACGCAACACAGATGTATAAACTATCACTCCAGCAGCAGCGAATATAAGCACCCCCTGTACCATACCAGCAATGTCTTCAACTTTACCATGACCGAAAGGATGTTCTTCATCAGCCGGCCTGATAGCTATACGGACAGCAACAAAAGAAAGTGCGCCAGCAAAAAGATCAAGGAGACTGTCTGTTAGCTGGGCAAATACACTTATGCTACCACTGATCAGCCCTGCTACAATTTTGAGGGTTATCAGCCCTATTACTACCACAATCAGAAGAGTGGACGCACCTTTTTCCGTTGAAAGTGCTGGCATAACTTATCTGAACAGTTCCTCTTTTTTAAAAACAGATAAAGTTTATCACTTGCCCCCAACTGACACAATAAAGAAATGCTCACGAAAATAGCATAATTTGCCTAGCCATTTACCCTCTGGTATTATTTAAAAAGCTTCGGCACCGCTAACGTTAAACAAAGGCTTTAACCGTGATTCGAGTCGGTCTGATCTATGACCCTGTTTATCTAGAGCATGACACAAAAGACCACGTTGAAAATGCCCAAAGACTGGTTATTACCATAGCGCATATTCAGGATAAGCTCAAGGACAAACTTTATTACCTGCCACCACGCCCCGCTACAATAGAAGAGATATCCACAGTCCATGCCCCAGAATATATCCGTCACATTGAAGAACAGGTAAGAAGAGGCGGTGGTTGGCTAGATCCAGACACGGTGACATCTCCCGGCTCCTACAACGCAGCCATCTACGCTGCCGGTGGTGCTATCACTGCCGTTGACGCGGTGCTGAACAGACAAGTTGACAGTGCCTTTGCTCTGGTCAGACCCCCCGGACACCACGCCACATGCTGGCAGGCCATGGGCTTTTGCCTATTCAATAACATAGCTATAGCTGCAAAATATGCTCTGGCTAATTTCAACATCAAGCGTGTGCTCATCATCGACTTCGATGTCCATCACGGTAATGGCACCCAAGACGCTTTTTATGCCGACCCGCAGGTCCTTTACTTTTCAACCCACCAATACCCATTCTATCCCGGGACAGGCAGCATCGACGAGACAGGCACCAAAGATGGCGAAGGGTTCACCGTCAACGTGCCGTTGCTCGCCGGCTGGGGTGACAATGAGTATCAAGCAGTGTTTGAAGACATTCTGGCACCGATAGCACGCCGGTTCGAGCCCCAATTAATAATGGTATCCGCCGGATATGATGCCCACTGGGCTGACCCGCTAGCTCAGATGAGGTTAAGCGTATCCGGCTTTGCTCGCCTCGTAGAGATAATAAAGACGCTTGCTAGTATGCTCTGCGAAGGTCGAATCATGCTGGTATTAGAAGGTGGCTACCATCTTCAGGCATTGTCCCTGTCTGTCGAAGCGACCCTTGCTGTCCTCCTAGAAAACCAAAACTTTGATGATACACTGGGCAGACCTGAAACAACTGCCAAACCGCCTCAATTCGATAATTTTCTTCGAATGGTTAAACAGATCCATCACATAAGCTGAGAATGGCACAGGGTGGCTAAGCCGTCCTCCTCGCAGGCTTCGCCCAGGTAAAAAACCTCCCCCATTCGCCTTTGTCCCATACCACCAGTAACTGCCCTGCCAAACAAATAGAATTATACGTCCCTGCAACCACGCCGACAAATAGCACCAGGACGAAATACCGCAGGGTAATACCACCCAAAAGGAGGAGGGCAACGATAACAAACAGCGTTGTTAAGCTAGTGTTTAGGCACCGACCCATCGTCTCCAAAATGCTCGAATTTACAGTAACTTCGAAGCCCTTGCTTATGCCGCGGCCAACATTTTCTCTTATGCGGTCAAAAACAACGACAATATTATTGATGCTATAACCGACCACCGTGAGGATGCCGGTGATAAATAAAGAGTCGACCTGGACTCCAGCTACCCATCCCAGGATCGAAAAAATCCCCAAGACTACCAGCACATCGTGGGCAAGAGCGATTACAGCAACTGCCCCCCAGCGGAGCGGTCTGGGCATGCGCCGAAATGCCCACGCAATGTAAAGCATCATGAATATGGCAGCAACAAGAACTGCGATGGCAGCATTCCTTGCAGTCTCTGCAGCCAGAATTGGAGAAACTAGATAGGCATCGCGCAAGGTCACATCTGTGCCTAACTTGTCCTTTAGTCCAGCTAATAAGGCCTCTCGTTCATCCACTGAAAGTTCTCTAATGCGGACAAAGAAATCGCCTTCCTCGGTACGCTGTATCACCGCTTCCCTATAACCCAAGTCAATCATAGCTTGACGAAATTGTTCCTGGCTAACCTCGGTGCCAGATCGAAGTGTCATAGTTGTACCGCTGCTAAAATCTACCCCCAAATTCAGACCGTATACAGCTAGTGAAATAATACCAGGAATAATCACAAGCGCCGATATAAGAAAGAACCAAAACCTTTTGCCTACAATGTCCATTTTTCTATACTCCATAAGCACCACGTCTGGAAATCACGCGCACAACCAGGCGCAAAAATGAGCGGGTGACCACAATCGCAGAAAACATACTCAGAGCAACACCGATAAACAAGACCAAGGCAAAGCCCCTTACCATAAAAGCCCCGAGCGTGCCACCGAACCAGTAGAGTATAAAACAGGCTATAAAAGTTGTAATATTGCTGTCGCGTATAGCAGTCCAGGCACGGTTAAAACCTGTCTCCACCGCTGCGGTTAAGGTCCGCCCCGCTCTTAGTTCCTCCTTCATCCGCTCAAAGATAAGCACATTGGCATCGACAGCCATGCCGATAGACACGATAAAGGCTGCTATCCCGGGCAATGTCAGCGTCACCGGCAGTAATTTAAAGATTGTTAGCAGCAAGACAACATATACCACTAAAGCACAGGTAGCAAGGACACCAGATAGGCGGTAGTAGGCAATCATAAACAGCACAACAAGAATTGCGCCTACAATCCCCGCAATCAGACTCTTTTTTAGAGAGTCAGCACCCAGCGTAGCATCAACCCTTTGCTCCTGAATGATCTTCAGCGGCACGTCCAAAGCACCGGAATTGAGTTGAATAGCCAATCTCCTTGCCTCTTCGATATTCAATCCTGTAATCACACCTCGCTCTTTTATAACAGCCTGAACGGTAGGCCACGAAATAGGTTCCCCATCGAGATAGATACCGAGAGGTTTATGAAGATTACGCTCTGTAATCTTTTCAAAAAGGATAGCGCCCTCCTCGGTCCATTCAAAAGCCACTTCCGGTTCGTTGGTCTGTGGGTTCAACACAACCTTAGCGTTTGGCTTCAAGTACTTGCCGGTGAGTTCTTTCTCAACCCCATCGCTACCAGTAGCTTTGGCTATCGTCGTCCATTTCGGCTTCCCTTCCTCATCAAATATCAGCTGCCCGGTAGCATCTAACTCCATTTCTCTAAAATCAAGTTGCGCTGTTTGCCCAATGAGTTTAATAGCCTCATCAACATCCTTCACTCCGGGAAGCTGGACTAAAATCCTGTTATGCCCTTGACGCTGAATTACAGGCTCGGTCACCCCGTAAGCGTTAACACGCCGCTCAATCTTGCCCAACACCCCTTCCATGGCATCATCATCGCTCTGCGATGGGTCTTTCTGCGATAAGTCAGCCTCATAGACTAAATGGCTACCGCCCCTAAGATCCAATCCGAGGACCAGACCGTGCCTCCCCAGCCTTTCACCGTCCAACGGGAATAGTACCCAGAGCCCAAAGGCGAAAAGGGCTAAAATAAATAACAGAACGTAGATACTGCCACGAGCCATTTCTTCTCCTTAACGACTTTGCTGATTTGTAAATATTCAGCTTTACCACAGCCTGCTATCAACAAGCCGCACCACATTGCCGTGTCTCCAGACGTTTACGAACAAACTCTATGGCCTCTTCCTTGGTAATCACTTCGCCATTTACCTGCGCCTCACGGACCTCATTCAAAAGCTCACCAATAAGACGTCCCGGCTTCAAGCCAAAAATGCCCATCAAATCGTGCCCGTCGATCAATTTAACCGGTAAGATAACGCTTCTTTGTTTTTGGTGCTCAGCCAATATATAGCTGATTAATTGATTGTGTCGCTTCCACTCATTTATGTCAATGCCGGGTCCCTTTGTAGCTAAAAAATCAGCTAAAGCCAAGAAAAGAACATCAATGCCAGCCCCTTCGGTATCTCTGAAAAAGCGATAGATAGCCCGGCTTGTAGGCAAATCTCCATTTGTCATCTGGGCAGGGCGCAGATGATGATAGACCAGATTTTCCACCAGCCGCGTCTCGCGATTGCTAAACCGCAACCGTTCCATCACTGTAACTGCCGTAGTAGCACCCTGCTTTGCATGACCCAAAAATCGTATTCTTCCCGTATCATCAATTGTCTTTGTTGCCGGCTTAGCCAAATCGTGCAACAGCCCGCCGAGTTTCAAGAGCAACCGACGGTTACTACCATGAGCCACTTCCTCATCAAAATGCTTCCTTAGTTCGTCCGACCAAGGTGTCACACTCAACAGCTCATCATCACCGTATCTCCACGAACTATCACGAAGCAAAAACTCAATTGCCGCCACAGTCTCTATTGAATGCTCGAAAACATCCCAGTAATGTTCCTTTGGCTGCCCTACGCCTTTCATGTGCTCAAGTTCAGGAATAATCTGGGTAAGCAGACCGAGTCCGTCCGCATACTTTAGTAAATCAGCGCTGCCAGGGAAAACGAGCATCCGCACTAGCTCTTCTCTGACCCGCTCACCCGGCACCGAAGTGACTAGCTCACAGTTCTGACGAATTAAATCTTCAGTACCGGGCTCAATCACAAATTGGAGTTCTCGCGCCAGCCTTAACGCACGAAGCAGCCGGGCGGCATCTTTTTGAAATGCATCCCGTCCTACAGCCCGTATTATCTTAGCCTTCAAGTCTTTCTCGCCTGAAAAGGGGTCAATAGTCCTTGCTACGCCAGACGAGACAAACTGCTGCAATTCTACTGCCATAGCATTTATAGTGAAATCCCGTCTTGCCAGGTCATCTTCGATACTGCCAGAGAAATGCGTGAAATCTAAATGCCATTGCCTTTCACCGTTTTTGACTATAACCCTGAACACTCTGTTGAAGCTATCCAGCAAAATAGACTTTCCACCCACTGCGATAGCTACACTGCCAGCAATATCCTGGGGGTCACACCCAACTCCAACATCGATATCGGTAGTTTCTCTTCCCAGCAGCCAGTCCCGAACAAATCCACCAACAAGATAAGCCGGGCAGTTACGCTGTGATGCAGCGATCGAAACGCTCTTTAAAAGCCCGAGAGGACCTTCACCAATAATAGACATGTCAACAAATTATATCCCTAGCTATGCTTATTGTAAAGGCAGTGCACCCAGTTAGCTCTTCAACTGACTGAACACGGATGGTATAATAAGACATCACCACAGATTTTCCGTGAAGGAGTGTAATGAAGCAGGACGCAAAATACATTGTTTGGTTTGATGAAGTAGATAAAAATGATATCCCCCTTGTAGGGGGCAAAGGGGCAAATCTAGGAGAAATGACACGTGCCCAAATTCCGGTACCCCCGGGTTTTATCGTTACGTCTGAAGCCTACTTTAAATTCTTGAAGACAAGTAGGTTAGCAGCAGACATTGAGCAACTTCTCACCAATCTTGATGTGAATGATAGCAAGAAGTTGCAAGAGGTCTCCAACCTTATCAAAAGCAAATTTGCTGCACAGTCTATGCCAGCTGACCTAGTCAGCCAGATCAAAGAAGCCTACCGGAAACTGGGAGGAGGATTGGTAGCAGTCCGTTCCTCAGCAACAGCTGAGGATCTGCCCGAAGCTTCATTCGCCGGGCAACAACGTACCTTCCTGAATGTAAAAGGCGAGGATGCAGTGGTAGCTGCAGTACTGGGTTGCTGGGGTTCTCTATTTGAATCCAGGGCTATATTTTACAGAGAGCAGCAAGGCTTCGACCATTTCAAAGTGGGTATAGCAGTCCCGGTACAAAAGATGGTGCAATCTGAAACCTCAGGCGTTATGTTTACTACAGAACCGGTAGCTAATGACGATACAAAAATCCTTATAGAAGCGATCTATGGACTAGGAGAAGCTATCGTCTCGGGAGATGTAACTCCTGACCTCTACTTGGTAGACAAAAACAGATGGGAAATCGTTGACAAAAAATTAAGGCGTCAAGAATGGCAGCTGGTAAGAAACACTCAAACACCACCAACGTCGCCCGAACAACTCGAATTTACTGCTAAAGTTCCGGTACCTGCACCCAAACAAAACAAACAGAAATTGTCCGATGACGAAATCATCGCCTTGGCCAAGATAGGCAAGACTATCGAGGACTATTATAAGCTCCCGCAAGACATCGAGTGGGCAAAAGAGGATGGACACCTGCTCATTCTCCAGACACGCCCCATAACCACGCTGAAACCACGGAAAGAAGCAGCAAGACCCGTAATCGAAGCCAAACCAATATTGACCGGCCTTTCAGCCAGCCCTGGTATAGCCGTTGGTCCCGCAAGAATTGTCCCGGATGCTTCACAGATAGACAAAGTCCAACACGGAGATATCCTGGTAGCCGAAATGACAACACCTGACTTTGTACCGGCAATGAAACGCGCCGCAGCGATAGTCACCGATCGCGGAGGCAGAACAGCACATGCTGCTATAGTAAGCCGCGAACTCGGAATACCCTGCGTGGTTGGCACCGAAACAGCAACCAAGACCCTTGTCGATGGGCAGGAAATTACAGTTGATGGTTACGAGGGTAAGGTTTTCGCCGGCGAAGTAATCGAGCCAATAGCAGCACCATCTGTAACCACCGGAGAACACGTAATAACTCGCACAAAAGTCTATGTAAATCTCGCCGAGCCTGAACTAGCAGAATCGGTCGCCAAACGAAATGTGGACGGTGTGGGGCTGCTCAGGGCTGAATTCATGATCGCTCAGATAGGCGCACATCCCAGATATATGTTACACGAAGGCAAAGGCGAACAATTCACCGAGATGCTAGCCAGGGGTATCACAGCCTTCACAAAAGCATTTCACCCCCGACCTGTAGTATATAGAACTACAGACTTTAAAACCAATGAGTATAGAAACCTCCGTGGAGGAGAAAAATATGAGGAATTTGAAGAAAACCCTATGCTCGGGTACCGTGGCTGTTCCAGATATACACATGAAATCGAGGTCTTCAGACTTGAAGTGGAAGCAATTAAGAAGGTCTGCCAGAGTTACGATAACCTGTACGTCATGATCCCATTTGTCCGCTTCGTGGATGAGATGGCACGGATAAAAAGATTCCTTGCAGCCGAGGGGCTATATCAGTTTCCCAATTTCAAACTCTGGATGATGGTCGAAGTCCCTTCAAATGTATTCCTGATAGACCAGTTCATAGATGTCGGGATAGACGGCATCTCCATTGGCTCGAACGATTTGACTCAGCTTATTCTGGGCATAGATAGAGATAATCCCAAGCTAGCACCAGAATTCGATGAAAGAAACGAGGCGGTGCTTATCGCCTTAGAAAAGGTCATTAAAGCAACCTCCAGCCGAGGGGTCACTTCATCTATCTGTGGACAGGCACCTTCTGTATACCCCGAGCTTACAGAGAAACTGGTAAAATGGGGAATAACCTCAGTCTCAGTGAGCCCGGACATGATCGAAGAGACAAGGCGCATAATCGCAGCTGCTGAGGCAAAGCTGGGCCACTCCTGATAGCGTTACTCGGGACAACAAAAAGACCGGGATTGATGACAGAGTTAAATATTCGGCAGCAAATAGAAGAGTCCGAGAGGCGTCTTTCCCCCTTCGCAACACAAAGTAGATTTAGCCGCGGTAGACTCAGGTGGGAAGAACCATGCCCCATAAGGACGGCTTTTCAGCGAGACCGCGACCGTATTATATACTCCAATGCATTCCGACGCCTTAAACATAAGACCCAGGTATTCATCATGCCTTTAGGCGACCATTATGTTACACGCTTGACACATACCTTAGAGGTTGCCCAGATCGCCCGTACTATCGCCAGAGCCTTGAACCTTAACGAGGACTTGACAGAGGCCATCGCTTTGGGACACGATCTGGGACACACCCCCTTCGGTCATATCGGCGAACAAGTACTGAACGAACTTTGCCCGTTCGGCTTCAAGCATAACGAGCAAAGCTTGAGGGTAGTCGATCTCCTGGAGAGAGATGGACAAGGACTGAATCTGACTTGGGAAGTACGAGACGGGATACTGAACCACTCAAAAGGTAATATTGAGATACTCGGGGAAGGATGGACAGAAGTGGGCACCCTCGAGGGTCAGGTGGTAAAAATCGCAGATGTAGTTGCCTATGTCAACCATGACACCACCGATGCTATCCGGGCAGGAGTCATCACCGAAAGCGACCTTCCTCAGTCCGTAATAAAAGTATTGGGCGAAACCCTCTCCCAGCGCATTAACACCCTGGTCACCGATATCATTAGCTACTCCTTAACCAAAATGACCCAACCAAGAATCCAAAAGCCGAGCATCGGTATGTCCACCACTATCCTCGAAGTGACCAATTGCCTTCGCGAATTCCTATTCGAAAGAGTCTATAACTCAACCATCTCCGACGAGGAGGCAAAAAGAGCACGTA
Source organism: Dehalococcoidia bacterium (assembly GCA_034433775.1). Taxonomy (GTDB): domain Bacteria; phylum Chloroflexota; class Dehalococcoidia; order GIF9; family UBA5629; genus CALJTV01. Next base: position 10,577 of record DAOUAI010000078.1, on the reverse strand, counting down.
GAGCCATCCATCTCCTGTTTTCCTATTTTTTAAAACACGAGAACCAGCTACCGAAGGAATATAAAATGCAGGACGACCCCGCCGAGAGAAGAGTGGCTGACTACATCGCCGGGATGACAGACCAATACGCTCTCCATATCGCAAAAGAAATCTCCAGTTGTTGAATTTATTATGGATATTATGTAAAATAGTTCCTAGGACTAGGGTATGAGTGTTATTGACGAAATAAAACAAAGACTAGACATTGTCCAGATTGTATCTGCATATGTAACTCTGCAGAAATCAGGGAGGAACTATCGTGCGCTATGCCCCTTCCACACTGAAAAAAACCCTTCTTTCTTCGTATTCCCAGACAGACAGAGCTGGCACTGCTTCGGAAGCTGCAATACAGGTGGCGATATCTTCTCTTTCATAATGAGGAAGGAGGGGGTCGATTTTAGCCAAGCACTTAAGCTCCTTGCTGATAAAGCAGGCATCAACCTGACCGCGCCATCCAGCTATGGCAGGCAAGACACAAGAGAAGAGGAAAAAATCCTCAAAATCAACGAGATTGCCGCTAATTACTACCACAACCTGCTATTGAATACCGGTGCAGGAGAAACAGCAAGGCGCTATCTTGCACAAAGGGGGCTATCGAACGAGAGCATCAAAAACTTCCAGCTAGGCTTTGCCCCCGAAGGGTGGGAAACATTAAAAAATCACCTGATAGAAACAGGCTACAACGAAACCGACCTGCTGGTCGCAGGTTTACTTGTTGAACAAGAAAACAAACACACCTATGACAGATTCCGCAACCGTCTCATTTTCCCGATACGGGATGCCGGTGGTAAGTTAGTTGGCTTTGGCGCCAGAGCATTGGATGATTCCCTGCCTAAATATCTCAATTCGCCACAAACCGCAGTCTTTGATAAAAGTAGCATTCTTTATGGCATCGATCAAGCAAAGAATGCAATCCGCAACAGTGATCAAGCCATCATTGTAGAAGGCTACATGGATGTAATCATAGCCCACCAATATGGATGGCAAAACGTGGTCGCCTCTATGGGTACCTCTATTACCGAGAAACAACTGCTTACGCTCAAAAACCTGACTCGAAACCTGGTCTTCGCCCTAGATGCAGATGCAGCCGGGACAGAAGCTATCTTTAGAGGCGGAGAACTGGTGGACAAAGTAATCCCCTTCTTGCCATCAATTTATGGCTGGGTCAAGTATGAAGACGCATACAAAGCAGAAGTGAAAGCTATGCTGCTCCCCCAAGGCAAAGACCCTGACGAGGTAATAAAAGAAAATCCAGACCTATGGCATCAACTGATAAAAAGTGCTAGACCGATCATTGACTTCATCATTGACGCCATCGTCACCAAAGTCAACCTTGAAAGTGCAACAGAAAAGTCACTTGCGGTGGAAAAACTCACCCCGTTACTCCTGGAAATAAAAGACCCCGTAAGGCACGCTCACTACGTGGAAAGATTTGCCCACCATTTGAAAATCGATCCACGCGCCCTAGAAGACGCAATAAGAAAAACAAAAACACTACGAAAGGCGCCAACTAAAGTGGCAGCAACAGGGCAGATAACTGTAGTCCCGCCTCTTTCAAGCCCCGTTGAGCAGTACTGCTTGGCGCTGCTACTCCGATATCCTGAACTCCAAACAGAAACCACTGAGCTTTCACCTGAATGCTTCGAACAAAGTGAAAACAAAGAGCTTTTCCTTAGATGGCAACGAAGCACCGAGCTCGCTGACCTCAAAAAAGAACTTGACGCTCCTCTTCGAGAATATATGGAAGGCCTTCTGTCCAAAAAGATACCAGACATCGTCCATCAGAGCGAAGCCCTACGGCGTAGCGTTCTCCAAGACTGCATCATCCGCCTTCACGAAAAAAGACTAAGAAACCTGGAGATAAAAAAACAGGAGTTGTTGGCTGCGGAGGCTGAGACCGGTGGTATAACCGCACAACTAATGAGACTCGAAGAGCAAGGGGTAGAAATTAGCAAACAACTAAAAGAAATCTTTAAGAGACAAAGCTACTTACGACAGCAACTGACTGGAAGGAGCAATGCATGACAAAGTTGAGCCGCGAAGAAGAACTGCTATCGTTCTTCCCCTCCAGGGGCAATAGAGACGAAAATTCCGCCAACACCCAAAAACCTGCCACAGACGGGGCTTTTGAGTTGGACAACAACGAACCGGATCTTGTAAGCAATGTCGATTCTGCAACACAGATCCCATGGGGAGCAGAAGAGGTTAGTGAAGAGCCCGATAGCGAGTGGATAGCTAGGCTGGAAAAGGAAGATAAAACTCTTTTAGATACCGAAGTAGAACATATCGAGCACGAGACAATCGATGACCCGGTCCGAATGTACCTGCATGAAATCGGTAAGGTTGCCTTGCTCACTGCAGAAGACGAAAAGGTACTAGCCAGTAAAATCGAGGAGGCTAAATACCTAGAAAAAATTGAACAGCTTTATCTTCAACAGCACCAGGAATACCCTTCGCCCGCTGATATGGTAATCTATCTGCTACGCCACCTACTGGCAGCGCTGCCAGTAGTAAATGCGTTAGTTAAACAGCTGGGTATAAAGCGTCATGACAACTTCGTAAAGAGCCTTACCGACCCAAAGCTCCGAGCAGCTATTGACGGAGTGATAGACCCGGTCATCGTTGAAAGCATTGCCACAAGGCTCAGCAAAGATAAGGCAGAGGTTGAACAAAGCCTTATAGACTTTTCAATAGATAGCAGGCTCTTGCCTCCGCAGGTGCTGGAACTTCTGGCTAACAAGACCTCCTGGGAGCAACTAAAGGCTTTGGTCGCAGAACCTGTTGACACCGAATTCTACTCTAGCCTTCAGTCCCTGAACCATGAACTTAAACATCACTTTGACCGCACTAAAAGGGAAGCAAGAAGGGCAGAAAGACATCTCACCGAAGCAAACCTGCGTCTCGTGGTCAGTGTGGCTAAGAAATATGTCGGTCATGGAATGCCTCTTCTGGACCTGATACAGGAGGGGAATATAGGACTAGTCAGGGCTGTGGAAAAATTCGAATACAGAAAAGGCTATAAATTCAGCACCTATGCTACCTGGTGGATCAGGCAGGCTATCACACGCGCCATAGCCGACCAGGCACGAACCATCCGTATCCCAGTTCACATGGTGGAGACGATAAACAGGCTACTAAAAGTAAACAGGCGCCTTGCTCAGGAATTCGGGCGCGAGCCCAGCTACGAAGAAATCGGTAAGGGAATGGAAATATCTTCGGAAAGAGTAAGAGAAATTATGAAGTTGTCACAAATGCCGATATCTCTGGAAATGCCGATAGGTGAGGATGAAGACAGTCACCTTGGCGACTTCATCGAGGATCGTGCTACCTTACCACCGGCCGATGCTGCGTCACAGGAACTGTTAAAAGCACAACTGAATAAGATCCTCTCCGAGCTTACTGAGAGGGAAAGAAGAGTTATCGCCCTGAGATTCGGGCTCGAGGACGGGCGCGCTCGAACTCTGGAAGAGGTGGGCAAAGAATTCAACGTCACCCGCGAAAGAATCCGTCAGATAGAGGCAAAGGCTTTGCGTAAATTGCGCCATCCCACGCGCAGCCGTAGGTTGAAGGATTATCTAGAGTAAATCAGCTTAATTTTTCAGGAGACACGATATGGGCTTATTAAGAGGTTTAGTCGTAGCTTTAGGTCTAATCGGGATACTTGTCCTCGTTATCTTACTGGCTGGGTACTATCTCTACTCGCTGACGCCGCAGATCCAGACAAAAGTAACACCCATCCTCCCGGACGAAAAGGCAGCGTTAAGCTTCGAAGAGAAAATCGCTTCCTTCAATATTGAAATTGAGGATGCAGTCAGCGCCGGGCAAAAGCGAGAAGTTAACCTACAGGTCACAGAAAAGGAGATAAACGCAAAGATAAGCAAAGAGCTAGCTAAAGCTAAATCAACAGGCAAACCACTCATCGAAAAGATGATAGTCAACCTGCGTAACAGTAATGGTGGCGAATTCCTTATTTATGCCGAGCTGGAAATACCAGGGATTAACGCTAAAACAGGTTTGATCGGACGAGTAGCAATAGTAAATGATAAACCCAGAGTAGTGGTTAGCGATCTAGATCTCGGTAAACTCCCTCTGCCTGAGTCACTAAACAATACAATGGAGCAACTATTGAACTTCGTAGTCGATATTAAGCTAGCTGACCTACCACTGACGGTAACCAGTGTCGAGATCAAAAACCGTCAAATAACCATAACAGGATTGACCAAGGCCGTTAAATAACTAGCTACTTTACTACTTCGGGATGCCTAAGATCCCGTAAGGCATTTTGCCTTTAGCTGCCATCATGGTCAACTTCCGCGCCTGATAGTACTGATTAAGGAGCTGATTGACATCACGCGGAGTCGTCCCACTGCCTTGAGCAATACGGCGACGTCTGCTGCCGTTTATTATATCTGGATTACGTCGTTCCTCGGGTGTCATTGAAAGAATAATAGCTTCAAATCTTCGCATCTGGTCCTCCTCATCGCCTCGAAGGACTTTGGAGGATATATTTGAGAAACCAGGTAACAACTCGGCAACCTGCGCTATTGTCCCCATCTTTTTCAGTTGGCGCAGTTGCCAGAGCAAATCCTCGAGGTCGAATTTTGCAGCCCGTAGTTTTTTTTCTGCTTGCCGCAATTGCTCGCCGGCAAGCAATTTCTCAGCTTTTTCAATCAGAGTTAGCACGTCACCCATGCCCAAGATGCGGGATGCCAAACGGTCGGGGTGAAATATCTCTATGGCGTCGGCTTTCTCGCCGGTACCTATGAATTTAATTGGCAACCCGGTAATAAACTTAATGGAAAGCGCCGCGCCGCCACGAGCATCACCGTCCATTTTAGTTAGTACCAGCCCAGTTAGCCCCAGCCGTCTATTGAACTCCTCAGCAATATTGAGCGCGTCCTGACCACTCATAGCATCAACCACCAATAAGACCTCAGAGGGTTGAAGGGCCGCCTTGAGCTGGACCAATTCCAACATCATAACATCATCGATATGAAGACGTCCTTGAGTATCAATAATCACCCAGTTAGCACCTATCTGCTCGGCCGATCTTAATGCCTGCCTACATATAACCGGAACCGCCGCCTGACTACTATCAGCGTGAACCGGGATACTAAGTTGCCTGCCAAGCAGCAATAATTGTTCAATAGCAGCGGGACGACGAATATCTGCAGCCACCAGAAGAGGGCGTTGCCCGGAGTTCTTAAGGTGCAGGGCTATTTTGACTGCTGTGGTAGTCTTTCCACATCCCTGCAACCCCACAAGCATTATTATAGAAGGGGGTCGCCGACTCGCTACAAGATGACTGGGCACCCCTCCTAAAATATTAGTAAGCTCTTCGTTAACAATCTTCACAATCTGTTGAACCGGGGTTAAACTGTCCAGTACACTAACACCTAGGGCTCGTTCTCTAACCTTTGACAAAAAGTCTTTGACCACTCTGAAGTTAACGTCTGCTTCCAACAGAGCCAGACGTATCTGTCTCAGTGCCTCGTCTATATCCTTCTCACTCAGTTTTCCTTTACTGCCAAGGCTCTTAAAGACCTGAAAAAACTTTTGGGTCAGAAAATCAAACATGGCAAATCACTACGATTCTACACAGAGCCAGCAGCTCAGTCAATATGACCGCACCGGAAATAGTCACACTGAACCATCGTGGATATATTTGACTTGGTTTCCTGTTGGAGCTAACATTTATGCTTGCAGCACAAATTTTCACTGCGCATATCGGAGCAAGATCAACTGCCGCAGGAAACGAATGTGAACACCAACAACGGCATTTACGAAATCAGATGGCACGGTCGCGGTGGGCAAGGCGTTGTCACAGCAGCAAAAATCGTAGCTTATGCAGCTTTTCTGGACGGATATAGAGGTGTGACATCAGCACCGTTCTTTGGTGCCGAAAGGCGAGGCATTCCAGTAAGTGCTCTGACTAGGATTTCGTTTGAGCCTGTACTTATCATATCCCAAATAGAGTCCCCGGACACCGTGGTAATCTTGGATCAGACTCTCCTCAAATATAATGAGGTCCTTAGCGGGCTGAGAGAGAAAGGTTGGATCATAGTAAATTCGATACGACACCCAGCTGAATTGAATCTGCCAAGCAACTATAATGTAGCAACCGTGGATGCCACAGGGATATGTAAGGAACTGGGTTTGGTTGTCAGCGGGATTCCTGTTGTCAACACCGCTATTGTCGGAGCGCTCGCCCATGCTACTCGAATAGTAAGTCTGCAAAGCCTAGAAAAGGCGATTAGAGAAAAATTTGCAAACGATACCTCAGAACTTAACATTTCAGCCCTTATTAAGACCTATCAGTCCACAGTCACATCTACAAAAGGCTAAGACAGGACACAATGTCAGCTATACGGACTAGAAATTGTGGTCATCTTTGTGGGGAATCATCGCCAGCTATTGGAGAAGCTGGGAAAACAGGCGAATGGCGCACTGAAACTCCATCCATCGACCACAATAAATGCATCCCGTCGAAGCGCAGCAAGGCATCCTGCTTCATTTGCTGGTTGTACTGCCCGGAAGCAGTTATTAAAAAGTCGATCCCGGTTGAAATAAACTTGGAATACTGCAAAGGGTGCGGTATATGCGCACAAGTATGCCCAACGCAAGCCATAACCATGACATGATTATTACAGAACAAAAGGAGCAGACTGGTGACAACACAGGATAACGAAACCAGCGTAAGGCTACTGGATGGAAATTACGCTGCTGCCGAAGGAGCTAAATTATGCCGCGTCCAGGTTATAGCCGCTTACCCGATCACTCCCCAGACGCCACTTACAGAGCGTCTTTCCGAGTTTGTCGAAAACGGAGAACTAAAGGCAGAGTACATTGCTGTGGAGAGTGAGCATAGTGCACTGGCTGTTTGTGCTTCTGCCTCCATAGCTGGTGCCAGAGCTTTCACTGCTACCAGCTCGCACGGACTTGCTTACATGCATGAAATGCTTCACTGGACTGCCGGAGCCCGCCTTCCAGTTGTTTTGGCATGTGTTAACCGAGCCATTGGCGCCCCATGGAATATACTCAACGACCAGCAGGACTCACTATCGCAGCGTGATACCGGTTGGATACAGCTATACGCTAGAAACAATCAAGAGGTATTAGACTCCATCATCCAAGCATACAAGATTGCTGAAACGGTTTACATTCCTGTCATGGTCTGCTTTGATGGGTATCTGCTTTCCCACACCGAAATGCCTGTGGAAATCCCGTCACAAAAGGACACAGATAGATTCTTACCACCTTACAGACCGCATACGGTCCTGGACCCTGCAGACCCCAAAAACTACAACCTGGTCACACTTGCAGACCCACGACCAAATGCCATGGGGGTACTATGCCATGGCTACATGGAACTACGATATCTGCTTCAGGAATCATTGCAAAATGCAGCAAATACAATAGTGGAGGTAGGACAAAAATTCGGCGAGATATTCGGCAGAGACTATGCCAATCCAGTTTGGGAAGATAACATCGAGGATGCCGATATCGTCATCACTGCTATGGGCAGCTTGGCTATGGAAGCTAAAGTGGCTGCAGCAATGCTACGCCAGGACGGTTATAAGGCAGGCGTGCTCGGGCTGAGGGTTTTCAGGCCTTTTCCGAAGACCGCCGTTATCAAGGCACTCAAAAACTCCCGCCTTGCTGTCATCTTCGACAAAAGCGTTAGCTACGGTAACGAAGGCATCATCTCATCAGAAATCAAATCAGCGCTTTACGGGAATAATACTCACACAGCGATAAGAAACTTTATCGTTGGACTGGGAGGGCGAGATGTTAAAGCCAGAGAAATAGTAGAGGCAGTTAAAAGGTCGGTAGACTCACTCAAATCCAACATCCTCAATATAGAACATCCAGAATGGATTTGTTATATCTAAAGGAGCTTTTTGATCAACGCATTGAGTCTGACAGAAAAAGAATACGTATTGCCTGGTACTAGAGCTTGCCCGGGTTGCGCTCTTTCCCTTGCTTATCGCCATATATTAAAAGCCCTCGAGGGACAAGTAATCGTAACAGTTCCAGCAAGCTGCCTCACTGTTCTACATGGAATGTACCCTGTTACACCGGTGAATGTTCCCTGTGTGAACACACCCTTTGCCTCCACTGCTGCATCAGCCACTGGCATACTTGCCGGGCTGAGGGCAACTGGTAAAAAAGGACTGACTGTACTAGCTATAGCCGGCGATGGCGGGACACACGACATCGGAATTCAATCACTCAGCGGTGCTGCAGAAAGGAATGAGGACTTTATCTATATCTGTTATGACAATGAAGGCTATATGAACACGGGCAATCAAAGGTCAGGCTCAACTCCAACCGGGGCTATCACAGGAACTACGCCTATATTAGGCAAGCAACAAAAGCCTAAAGACATAGCCCCAATAATGGAGGCGCATGCCATACCCTATGTCGCCACAGCCAATGCTTCCTTCCCGCTAGACCTCTACGAGAAAGTGAAGAAAGCTAAGTCAATAAAAGGTACAAAGTTTATACATGTTTTTACCCCCTGTCCTCCAGGCTGGCAATTCCCACAAAGTCACACAATCAAAATCGGCCAACTTGCAGTGGAAACAGGGATTTCTGTCCTCTATGAAATTGAAAATGGTAGTTTCCGCCTTACGGCTGCCAGCAAAGCCATTGCACAAAGAGGCAACCTGAGACCAGTGCTGGATTACATTGCTACGCAAGGACGATTTAAAAAAATGACTCAGACACAGATCGATCTTCTCCAAGAATGGGTAAATGCTCGGTGGAAATCCTACCTCCGGCGAGCTACAACCGGTTAAAAACTACATGAATTCAACGCCAGCTATAGCAGTCCAGATGCGACAATAGTATAATAATCACTGACCACCTCAATGCAAAAAGAGATTTCAGCTAAGCTGTCATTGTTCCCGATAACGAAAGAGGTCAACAGCGAAGACCATCTGTGTATAGGCGGTTGTGACTGTGTTGATCTTGCTAAAGAATTTGGAACCCCTCTTTACATTTTTGACGAAATTACCATCAGAACAAAATGCCAAGAATTCCGCAAGGAGTTTACCAGCCGCTACCCCAGCACACTGGTAGCCTATGCATCTAAAGCGTTCTTAAATCCTGCCCTAGCCATGATCATCAAGGAGGAGGGGCTCGGACTCGACGTGGTCTCTGGCGGTGAACTAAGCATAGCGCAATTTATAGACTTCCCAAAAGACAAGATATACTTCCATGGCAACAACAAGACTGTTGAGGAATTGAAACAAGCTTTAACATGGGGGATTGGGCAGATAGTCGTAGACAACTCCAACGAACTGGAGCTACTTAATGTACTAGCGGGTAAGGTAGGCATCAAGCAAAACATTTTACTTCGACTCACTCCGGATATAGACCCGCACACCCACCGATACACAACCACAGGAGTACTTGATAGCAAATTCGGCTTTCCATTGACCACCGGACAGGCTGAAATGGCTGTAACAGGAGCACTATCCGCTCCTAATCTCGCTCTCAGAGGGTTCCACTTCCATCTTGGCTCACCAATTACAGATACTTCTCCATACCAGATAGCTGTGGATACCGTGCTGAACTTTGCCAGAGCGATGAACAAAAAATACGGAATCCCGCTCCACGAGTTTAGTCCAGGGGGTGGCTTCGGTGTTAGATATACTACGGACGCTCATATACCAGCAATAGCAGAGTACGCTGAGGCGATAACCTCAAAACTTAGTAGCCTCACAAGTGAACTTGGACTAGGCTGTCCCAAGCTGATCATAGAGCCAGGAAGAGCCATTGTGGGGCAAGCAGGAGTAGCCTTATACACAGTTGGTACAATCAAGGAAATCGCAGGCATACGCACTTACGTCTGCGTTGATGGCGGCATGGGAGACAACATCCGACCAGCCCTCTATGGTGCACGATACGAAGCTCTGGTGGCAAACAAACTGCAAGAAAAGGAAAGCGCTAGAGTAACTATTGCCGGCAGATACTGTGAATCAGGCGATATCCTGGCTAAAGACCTGATGTTACCCCCTGTCTATCCAGGAGATATCATTGCAATACCAGTTAGCGGTGCTTACTCAATCCCTATGTCAAGCAACTACAACCTGGTACCGAGACCAGCAATCGTAATGGTCAAAGATGGCAAAGCCCGCCTTATCCGCAGACGCGAAACCTATCACGACTTAACAGGGCTGGATTTGATTTAATGTCCAGAGTGCAAAATGTGGCAGACCATCGGTCAACATAAAACACTGGAACTACTCAAACGCAGTATCAAAAATAATGAGTTGGCACATGCCTACCTAATAACAGGCCCTCCCCATGTAGGTAAGATGACCCTCGCCCTTGAGTTAGCCCAAGCAATAAACTGCAAAGGAGACCAGCCACCCTGCAAGGAATGCCAGCCATGCCATAAGATTGCTAATAGAAAACACGCCGACGTAATAATCATCAACGATACCGAAAGTAGTCCATCAGACTCAAAAACGAACTTAGAGATCGGCATAGATGAGATCAAAGCACTGCAGCATAGTGCCGGTCTGCAA
>DAOUAI010000077.1:0-7767 GCA_034433775.1 Dehalococcoidia bacterium | reverse complement strand
AAAAATAACAATTACTTGACCAGAATATTTCAGCTTGGTCCAGGTAAGGTGTACGTCATTACCGGCAAAATGCCCAAATTCCCGAAGACCCGGAACGGCGAGTCCATTATGACTGGCGGAGAGGTACGCTACTGGTCCATTTCTCAGTATGGCAAAGGCGAAGGCGACAAATACGAAACAGCGGTAAACTATGGCTCTCTGATGGATGACGAAATAGTCTTGGATGAGAACGACGAATATATTATCGTTTACTCTACCCCGGAGAATAGACCGAGTAACGCTACCGTAGAAAATGGTGTCACCTGGGCTAACTGGGGTCCACGCTCCCGTCAGACCATCACTATCCGATGGATGAGCGTTATGCCCGAATGGCACCTGCCGGAATACGCCCCAGACGAATATAACCTCCCCTGGAAAAAGGCGGCCTGGTCCGCCACTCAGTATGATGAGTCGCTAATCGGACAAAACAGACCTGGTGTAATGGGATCCTACCATCCGGTAATACATTATTTGAGCAAAGAACAGTTTGAGTCACTCGGCAACAGAAAGTTGTCACCAAAAGATATCCCGGAGTGGCGATGAACTTATTCCGCTGAAATTGCGCTCAAGCAGACTCTCTGCTCGGTGAGCACAAAAGTTGGTCCGGAAACAAGGAGGGAGCTTGCTAAGTCTCTACTATCAAGCAAACAAAGGTGACTTCAGTTTGCCATCGTTTCACTTCATGGTATAATTGCCTCCAGACTTTTCTGCAATTCGCGACGGTACTATGTCCAGAGGTGGGTCCGAAAAAAGGACTGTCATCGGTGTAATCGGCAGGGGGCACTGTTCTGCCCAGGAAGCAGCACTGGCTGAAGCTGTGGGCAGAGAGCTGGCTAAAAGAGGCGCCATCCTCATCTGCGGAGGCTTGGGCGGGGTAATGGAAGCTGCCTGCCGCGGGGCTGCTATCGAATCAGGAACGACCATAGGTGTCCTCCCCGGCGATAGCCCATCATCAGCCAATCCCTATGTACAAATTCCCATCGCTACCGGTTTTGGCGAAGCCAGAAACCTAGTTATAGTCAAATCAGCCCAAGCAGTAATCGCCATCGGTGGCGATTATGGGACGCTCAGCGAAATCGCCTTCGCCCTGAAAAGCGGTACGCCAGTAGTTGGCTTGAACACATGGTCGTTCTCTCGAAACGAGCAGGAGGACAAGTCAATAGTCCTTGCCGAAGACGCCGTGGACGCCGTGGAAAAAGCCATAGCACTGGCAAAAGAACGGAAAAGGGGTTAAGAGTTTGATGAAAACAGCTTCTGCGACCATCAAAAGAATAACTGCCCGCGAAATTCTCGACTCCAGAGGCAACCCCACTATAGAAGTGGATGTGGAATTGTCAGACGGCACCATCGGCACCGCCGCAGTGCCTTCGGGCGCCAGCACAGGTAAGTACGAAGCTGTAGAGCTACGCGATGGCGACAAGAAGCGCTACGGTGGACTCGGTGTGCTCACAGCAGTGGCTAACATCCATGGAGAAATAGCACCAGCACTGCTCGGCATGGCTGTATCAGACCAGGAAAAAATCGACCGAAAGCTTATCGAACTCGATGGCACGGCGAACAAGTCCCGACTTGGTGCCAACGCCATCCTAGGCGTGTCCCTGGCCGTAGCCAAAGCGGCAGCCAGCTCTCACCGTTTGCCCCTCTACCGGTATCTCGGTGGGGACCCCGCTAACCTTCTGCCTGTGCCGATGATGAATATCCTTAATGGTGGCAAACACGCTGCCGATTCTACCGACTTTCAGGAATTCATGGTAGTTCCGTACGGGGCATCCAGTTTTAAGCAAGCGCTGCAAATGGGTACTGAGGTCTACCATGCTCTTAAACAGGTTATCAAAGGTGAAGGACTGGGCACCACTGTAGGCGATGAAGGTGGCTTTGCCCCTTCGCTGAAGTCAAACAAAGAAGCAGTTGAACTTATATTAGCCGCAATCGAACTTGCCGGTTACAAAGCTGGCGAAGACTGCTTCATAGCCCTCGACCCCGCAGCCAGCAGCTTTTGCCATGATGATAGATATGTCCTGAACTGTGAAGGGCTCATCCTTACCAGCAGTGAACTCATCGACTATTATGCCCGCTGGGTAGCCAACTACCCCGTCGTGAGCATTGAAGACGGGCTGGCTGAAGATGACTGGGACGGCTGGGTAACCCTTACCTCCAAGCTCGGAGATAAGATAACCATTGTGGGCGATGACCTGTATGTCACTAACCTGCAGCGCCTGGAGACAGGCATCGCTAAAAAGGCTTCCAACGCCATCCTGATAAAACTCAATCAGGTAGGCACATTGACCGAGACCCTTAATACAGTGAGACGGGCCCAAGAAGCTGGCTGGCTGACCATAATCAGCCACCGCTCCGGCGAGACCGAGGATACCACCATAGCCGACCTGGCAGTCGCCGTAAGTTCGGGTCTCATCAAGACCGGCGCACCCTGCCGCAGCGAACGCGTTGCCAAATACAATCGGCTTCTCAGAATTGAAGAGGAGCTGGGCACACAAGCCCGTTTCCCCGGCAGGGAGTTTCTCACCAAATTCGGAGGCAGGCAATGGAAATAGTTCAGGGAGTACACCAGATAAAAATCCCGCTTCCCAGTGGGGCACTCGACCATGTCAATGCCTATGTATTGCAAGGCGATAAAGGGAACGCGCTCATCGACACCGGGTTCGATACGCCGGAAGCCTTCGCTGCACTCAGGGACGGACTCAAATCGGGCAACCTCGGATTCAAGGATATCACTCACATAATCATCACCCATATCCACCCCGACCACTATGGGATGGCATATAAGTTGAAACAAATGTCCGGAGCCACAATTGCTCTAACCGAGACCGAGGAAAGACTGCTTGAGTCCCGGTACCAGAACCCTGATAGTCTGCTAGCAGAATTGAGACAGCTCCTTCAGTCAAACGGCGTTCCTGAAGAATACCTGCCAGAACTCGCCGAAGCTGCCATGCCGCTGAAGGAGTTTGTGGGAACAGTGGCAGCAGATACCAGACTCAAAGACGGTGAGAAGCTCTCGCTCGGCTCCACAGAACTCCGGGTGATCGTCACTCCTGGACATTCGCCGGGGCACGTCTGCCTTTACGAACCGAAAAGGAAGTTCCTTTTCTCCGGCGACCACGTCCTGCCCGATATCACCCCACATGTCGGCTTTCACCCGCAGTCCGGGGACAATCCACTGGGTAACTTCCTCGCCTCCCTGGAATCTTTAAACAAGCTTGAGGTCAACTTTGTCTTCCCGGGGCATGGCTCTGTTTTCTCTGGGCTTAGACTGCGTATAAACGAATTGTTTTATCACCATCAGGAGCGAGAGAGGGCGATAGTTATAGCTGCAGAAGATGAAATGAAGACCGCTTACCAGATAGCTGGCGAAATATTATGGATGCCCACTGGTGAACCCATGCCTTTCTCCAAACTTTCTACCTTCGACAAACGATTGGCAGTCCTAGAGACACTGGCCCACCTGAAATTTTTGATGTCCAAAGGTAAAGCCCAGAAATTCACCAAGGACGGCGTAGACCTTTACTGGACCGGGGATTGACGACAATGGACGAACTCAAGAACAGAGTGAAAAGGCTGAAGCTTAAATACAAGCCGCAACCTCAAAAAGAACTGCTGATAGCCATGCCCAACCCCTACACTGATAGAGAATACGAAGTGGAGATAACCACCAGCGAGTTCACCTGCCTCTGCCCGCTCAATCCCGGGCAGCCAGACTACGCCACGCTCAACATCAAGTACGTCCCCGACAGGGAGATAATCGAGCTAAAATCGCTCAAGTTCTATCTTACCAGCTACCGCATGGTGGAAATATTCTATGAGGCAGCCACCAACCGCATACTGGACGACCTCGTCAGCGCTATCAAACCCAAGAAGATGGAGATTACCGCAGATTGGAACATAAGGGGTGGTATTGGAACTAAGATAAAGGTAAGCTATAATAGGTAATTAGCCAGAATGTGATATCGAGGAGGACAGTATAATGGCAGTTAAGATAGGGATCAATGGGTTCGGGCGAATCGGCAGGCTTGTATTCAGGGCTATCACTCAGCATTATGCCGGTAAAATCGAGGTGGTAGCCATCAACGACCTCACCGATGCCAGAACCAATGCCCACTTGCTCAAGTACGACAGCACATATGGCATATATCTGGGTAAAGTGGAGGCAACCACTGACGCCATAGTCGTTAACGGCAGGAAAACGAAAGTGCTGGCTGAGCGTGACCCGAGCAAAATCCCGTGGCGCGGGCTGGGAGCTGACATAGTTATCGAGTCCACGGGACTATTCACCGATGCCTCCAAGGCTGCGGTCCACCTCCAGAGTGGCGCCAAAAAGGTCATCATCTCAGCACCAGCCAAGGGAGAAGATATAACCATTGTCCTCGGTGTAAATGAGGACAAATATGACCCGAATAAACACAACATTATCTCTAATGCTTCCTGTACCACCAATTGCATCGCCCCGGTGGTCAAAGTGCTGCATGAGAAGTTCGGGGTTGTACGAGGGTTCATGTCCACAATCCATGCCTATACCAACGACCAGAGGCTGCTCGATATGTTCCATCAGGACCTGCGCCGTGCTCGTGCCGCAGCGCTAAACATAGTCCCCACCACCACTGGCGCCGCCAAGGCAGTCACCTTGGTAATTCCAGAATTGAAAGGCAAGCTCGATGGAGTGGCTTACAGGGTACCTGTGCCTACAGTCTCTCTTTGTGATTTCGTAGCAGACCTTGAAAAAGAAGTAACTGCAGACCAGGTCAACGGGGCATTCAAGTCCGCCGCCCAGGGTAAACTTGACGGCATCCTACGGTACTGCGATGAGCCGCTTGTTAGTTCAGACTTCAAAGGCGACCCGGCTAGCTCTATCTTCGATGCCCTCAGCACTATGTGCATGGGCAATATGGTCAAAGTGCTAGCCTGGTACGATAATGAGTGGGGATACAGCTGCCGATTGGCAGACCTCGCTCTATACATCTCCAACAAGGGCTTATAACACAAAGTAAAACCGGTTATCGCGCTACCAGAATATCGAGGGTTTTACACACCCTATGTAGAGTATTTTCCTTCAGCTACATTCGGGCTCTTTCATAGTAAGAGCAGACCTTGGCTAAAGCGGCAGTTGCCCTGGAAAGAGAAGGGGCAAAGACAATCCCTGAACTGAATAATTTCTCCTGCACAGACCTCCGCTCCATCTCCACCTCTATCTTGTCAGCGGCAGTTGAAAGCTCCTCAGTGACCACTACGAACTGCTTGTCCGTGCCTTTTTGCAAGTCCATAATGACCTCCACCCGCTCTTCGCAGTCTTTCATTGGCATACCACCCAGTGCCCCAATGCCGTAAAGATATATGCGGTCGATTATCACCACATCTATTTCGTCCCAGGCAAGCAACACCTCCAGGGTCTTCCTGAACAACAGCGGCGGCACAACAGGCGCCCCGATATCAAAAGGGTTCCGGACGCTTGTTCCCACCGGAGGTAACAACCCCTTCAACTTCTGCTGAATATGTTCAGGCGCTTGTGGCACCACAAGCCCTACCCGCTCACAAACATCCCCGGCAGCCACACCAACCGCACCACCTCCACCGACCACAGCCACCCTCCGTCCAATACCCTGCCGGCACTGTCGGAAAAAGAGCACCGCATCAAGGAGTCCTTCAAAATCGTCCACCAGCACAGCGCCGGTCTGGCGGGAAAATGCCTGCCATACCGCTCTTTCTCCCCCCAGAGAGCCAGTATGGCTGCTCACAGCCCTAGCACCGGTCTGGGAAAGCCCGCCCTTCCATACAATGACCGGTTTTTTACCCAGCAGATTACGGGCAAGTTGGAAGAACCGATTGCCGTCCTTGACCCCTTCTATGTAGGCGGCGATGACTCTGGTCTCATCGTCAGCGCCCAGATATTCTAGAAAATCGCTCTCATTCAAATCGCAGGCGTTACCATAACTAACTGCTTTGCTGAACCTGAGTCCGCAACCGCTGGCTGCCCAGACAAAATACAGGGCCAGCCCTCCACTCTGTGAAATAAAGCCGATATCCCCGCTCTCGGAAGGCAACCTGGCACCAGGCAGGAAGGTCAGCCCACCTCGTGGGCAATAAACACCAAAGCAGTTTGGTCCTATTATTCGCAATTTACCCCCAGCCAGCCTCACTATCTCTTCCTCCAGTTTCCTCCCCTCCTTTCCTGTCTCCCTGAAGCCAGAGGTGAATATTTCTACTCCAGGCAATCCCTTTGCCACACAGTCCTCAATCACCCTGGGCACAGAAGC
Source organism: Dehalococcoidia bacterium (assembly GCA_034433775.1). GTDB lineage: Bacteria > Chloroflexota > Dehalococcoidia > GIF9 > UBA5629 > CALJTV01. The sequence continues at coordinate 1,465 of DAOUAI010000077.1, read as the reverse complement.
TGCCGGCACTGTGATAAATGCGAAATCAACTGGATAGGGGATATCCCGAACACTGCGATAAGTTTTGAACCCCAGTATCTCAGACGGACCATCAGGGTTTACCGGGTACAGCTCGCCTTTGAAACCAAACTCCAGTAGCACCCTCAAGAACTGGTGCCCCGGTCTGCCTGCTTCAGCTGAAGCCCCTATCACTGCCACTGACCTGGGATAAAATATGGGGCTGAACTTGTCAGACCTGTCCATTGCTTGCTCCAGATGGTTAATATTGTGCCGGGCTGCAGTTAGTCTTCGGCACTGTATTCTACGCTACTAAGGCTTGAAGCACGCCGCTGTATCTCAACAAATACGTAGCTAAAGTAGCATTTTACTGCAAAATGACCTCCTGTGCCAAACAGGTCATCTGCTCCAATAAACTTTCGCTGCTAAGCCCCGTTTTATATAATAGACACCAGGTGAATAGTCCCCTGGGAAATTCTCTCAGGCGACAATCAGAGGTTCCCCCTGGTGTTAATAAACGAAGAACATTTAGTTAAACAGGCGGTAAGCGGTGACCAGAGAGCTTTTACACAGCTATACAATGCGAACTTTGACCGCATTTACCGCTATATCTATGCCAGGGTCAAAAGCCAGGCCCATGCAGAGGACTTAACGCAGGATGTTTTTATCAAGGCCCTGGAAGCGATTGGTAACTATAAATGGAAAGAGTTACCATTCGCAGCATGGTTGTTTAGAATCGCTCATAACACCGTCATCGATCATGTGCGAAAGGTGTCCAGAGAGAAAAGGGCTGGCTTCGATGAAGCGCACTTAGCCACGGTGGAGGACCCCGTGGAAATTAGTGAAAGAGAGTACGAAGTGGAGCAGCTGAAGATAGCACTGGAAAAATTGCCCGAAGCCCAGCGGGAGGTAGCTACCTTGCGCTTCATCGCCCAGCTGTCCATCGCCGAGACAGCCAAAGTGCTGGGCAAGAGCGAAGGCACGGTCAAAGCGCTCCAGTTCAACGCCACCATGGCATTGAGAAAAGCGCTCGGCGGGATAGAGGAATAGGATGGCAAGGAAATTAGAAGATATATTCAATGAATGCTATGACCGTGTCCGCTCCGGCGAGCACCTGGAAAGCGTGCTTTCCTGTTATCCAGAACACGCCGCCGAGCTGGAAAAACTACTACGCACCGCCTTCGATGTGGGCCGAAGGGGCTCCTATATTCAGCCTCGCTCTGAATTTAGATACTGGACAGGGGTCAGACTGCAGGGCGCTTACGAGTACGCCCAGCGACAGAAACAAAAGCCGGTAGCCAGAGGGTTCAACTGGAGCACCGCCTGGGCGGTGGCTTTAACCGCTATCGTCATCGTAGTGGTAAGCGGTATCGGTACCGCAACTGCAGCCTCAGATGCCATGCCCGATGAAGCGCTCTATCCAGTCAAGCTAGCCACAGAACAGGCAAGACTAGCCCTGACATTCTCA
>DAOUAI010000076.1:0-8731 GCA_034433775.1 Dehalococcoidia bacterium | reverse complement strand
CCTTCACACCAGCTGAATATAAGAATGACCAGCTAGGCTTCTCCATCAAATACCCGAAGGACTGGACGGAGAAAAAAGACCGTGAGACAGGAAAGATTGTCTTCTTCGCTTCTCCAGATAGTGTCCCAGCTCTGTCCATCTCTGCTGGTTGGGAAGGTGCCTTCGCCGATATAGAGAAACAAGCACTCACAGACGCTGGCGGTACAGATATAAAGGTGGGCACACCCACAGAAGTCACACTGGCTGATGGCACCAAAGCCACAACCGCCAAGGTGAACTGGGTTATTGCCGGGTACGATGCTGAGACCTTTGTCATGGGTGTACAACAGAAGGATGGTAAGTGGATCCTCGTTAATTTGACCACTGTGACCCTCTATGGCTATAACGAGGCACTTTTCAAAGAGATAGCCTTCACTTACCAGTCTAAAAAGTAATATATTTACTGCAGAGCTGCCGGCAGTGGACGACGCTGCCGGCGGCTCTGTTGACATTGAAAAGGCACCCGAATATCGGGCGAACCAAGAATTGGCTGGCAGCAGCCTTTTGCGACTGTCTCAAAGAGTTTAGTATAGAAGCACAAGTAACCCACTGGTTTCCGAAACTGGGATAAAGATACTTTAGGAAGGAAAGATGGTTCAAGCTCTTATAATGCAGGCACTTCTAACGGGGGGCGTATATGCGCTTCTAGCGGTGGGGTTTTCCCTCATCTTCGGTGTCGCCCGCATGTTGAACCTGGGACACACTGCATTTTTTATGCTCACCGCCTACGGCATGTACTACTTTACTTACCGGGCTGGCTTAGGTCCAGTCCCGGCAATGATTGTTTCGGTGGTCGTAACCACCCTCATCGGCGCAGCGAGTTATAAGCTGTTCATCGACCGAATTCGAGAGCACCATGTGGCAGTACTTCTGGTGACCATCGCACTGGCAATGGTGTTCCAGGAGATCATGCTTTTGGGCTTTGGTGCCCATTTTCGAGAGTCTCCACCTCTTATGTCCGGGGTCTGGCAAATATTTGGGGTCAGGATTACCTACCAGCAACTTCTTTCTATAGGCATCATGCTGGCTGCCATCATCATCGTATGGGCACTCCTGGCACGGACGAAAATGGGTATCGCCATCAGGGCTACAGCCCAGGACCCTGAAATTGCTGGCTTAATGGGCATCGGTGTACCCACAATATTACTTGTGACCATGACCATAGCCACAGCCCTGGCTGCTCTCGCTGGTGCCACGATTGCACCCCTATGGACCACCTATCCATACATGTGGATGTCACCACTGGTAATGGTTATGGTCATAGTGGTGCTTGGTGGTCTTGGAAGTATAAAAGGCAGCATCATCGGCGCTTTTATCATAGCTGCTGTCGAAACACTGATCGTGTTTCTAGTTCCGGCAGGTGCTTTCTTGAAGCTAGCCTTCTCACTGCTGATCATGGTGATAGTCCTCGTAGTCAGACCAGAAGGGCTATTCGGTGTAGCTTTTGAAGAGGAGAGACTATAATGATAAGGCGGTTACTTAAGGACTTCCAGGGCGATGTTATAGCAATTCCTGGCAGGTTAATCGCCCTGGTCTTCTTCTTGCTCATCTTCATTCTTCCTGCTATTACCCGTGACCCCTACATTCTCCGCATCCTCATCTTCACCAATATATTCGTTATTTTCGCTGTGAGCTGGGACTTCCTGTCAGGATATACAGGTCAGGTGAACTTTGGTCATGCGTTGTTCTTTGGTGTAGCCGCCTACACCGCTGGCATGCTGAACCACTACTTCGGCATACAGCCATGGGCAACAATACCCATAGGTGCTCTTGCCGGGGTGATCATCGGAGTCATCACCTGCTTCCCGGCACTGAGGCTTAGAGGTCCGTACCTATCCCTGGTCACACTTGCTTTCCCACTGATATTGCTTGCCATTGTAAAAGCTTTCCCGGATGTCACCGGCGGGGAACACGGTATCTCCGGGCTAACTCGCCTCTCTGAGTCCAGGGTAACCGAGTATTATATCTCGGTGATCGTAATGACCATCTCTGTGCTTATAATGTGGAAACTCACCGACGCTAAGAGCGGCCTGGTAAGGACGGGAATTATCCTCCATGCCATCCGTGAGGACGAGATCGCTGCCAGGGCTACCGGGATAAACACTATAAATTACAAGATACTGGCTTTCGCCATCGGCGGTTTCTTTGCCGGAATAGCTGGAGCCCTTTTCGCTCATGCGATGAGAATCGCCGGTCCCTCTACACTTGAACTTACACTATCATTCAATGCTGTGATCTGGTCCGTTTTTGGTGGTATCGTCAGCATCTACGGCCCCGTTTTTGGGGTATATTTTCTATATCCCTTACTAGAAGGCCTGCATGTTATCCCCGAAATCAGATTCCTTATCTTTGCTGCCATAATAATATCGGTGTTACTTTTTATGCCCGAGGGGATCGCTGTATGGATAAGAGACAAGATTGAACGAGAATGTCCCCGTTGTAAACTGGCAAACGTCGCCTGGCGAAAAGAATGCCGTGCTTGCGGGGCTTCATTGTACTAGTGTCACAATCAGCAAGAGAAAAATAGCGAGGTTTTTAACAAACCTCGCTATATTTTTTTCAGTATTGCGTAGCCGACCGCAAATAGTGTTATAGCCCTAAATACGTTTTCCGTATGGTCTCATCCTTCAGTAAATAATCAGCAGTGCCATGCGCAATTATGTGTCCCCGCGACATTACATAGTTCCTGACTGAAAGAGAGAAGGCAAAACTTACATCCTGCTCCGCAAGCAGTATGGTCACCCCGAGCTCGTGGTAGATCTCCTCTATCCGCTTGAATAAGTCCTCTTTGAGTTTTGGTGCTAGACCGCTGGACGGTTCATCCACCAGCATAAGTTTCGGCTGGCGCATCAACGCCCTGCCAATAGCTAGCATTTGCCGCTCTCCACCAGAAAGCGTGCCGGCTATCTGATTCTCCCTCTCCTTCAACCTCGGGAATAGCTCATAGACCTTGGCAAGTCCGCGCTCCACCTCTTTCCTATCTTTACAAAGATAGGCACCAGCAAGCAGGTTCTCCTTCACGGTCATTTCGACAAAAGGTCTGCCTCTTTCAGGGCAGAGGAGCAACCCCCTTTTAGCTATCTCGGCAGCCGAGAGATTCTCGATCTTTTCACCTTCGAATTCAATAGTCCCGGTAAAGGTTATGTCACCTTTCCTTGTCCCCTTCAACACTTCTTTTTCCCAGTTTATCAACCCCGCTACTGCCTTGAGCAAGGTTGTCTTGCCAGCGCCATTGGGACCAACAAGCCCAACCAATTCGCCCTTTTCCACCTTCAAACTGGCATCATCCAGCACCATAGCAGTATCATAGCATACGGTCACATTCTTAATCTCGAGCAACGAGCACCTCCTTCCCCGTATATGCTTGAATGACCATAGGATTTTTAGCTATTTCTTCCGGAGTCCCCTGAGCAATTACCTCACCAAAATTAAGCACAACCACTCTATCGACGATTTTCATCAACTCAGCCAGCTTATGCTCGATGATGAGCATGGCTGGACCTTCGCTATGAAGCCTGCCAAACCGTCCACCTTTATGTAACCTCCTCATTGATTTGGCCACCAGTTCCGTCTCTGCAGGGTTAAGTCCACCAAAAGGCTCATCGAGAATGAGGAGTTCAGGCTCGGTGGCAATCGCTCTTGCTACCTCCAGACGCTTCAAATCGCCATGTGACAAGATAGAGGCTGGCTCCAGCGCCAAATCGGCTATACCCACGAACTCCAGAGCCTCTCTCGCCTTGGCCTCCGCTCTCTTGACCCACTCACCACGCTTGGTTATCCTCGGGCAAAGGCAACCCACCATCACATTAGCTATTATGGGCAAGCGACGGAATGGCTTGACCACTTGAAATGTGCCCACCAGACCTCGCTGGACTACTTCCCACGGACGCTTTTTAGTTATGTCTTCACCCTTAAAGACCACCTTGCCTGAATCAGGCTTGAGTATACCCAGTATGCAACGTACCAAAGTGCTCTTCCCGGCACCGTTGGGACCGATTAGACCAACTATTTCATCCCTGCCGATTTCAAAGCTGACATTATTAACCGCTACCAAGCCTCCAAAACGCTTGGTCAGGTTCTCTACTTTAAAGAAAGGTCCCATACTAAAGTTCCTCCTCCCTGAGTTCGCGGCGCGATACTTTACCCACATCAGTCTTGGGAACCTCGCCCCTGAACTCAACTATCTTGGGCACCTTGTAGTGCGCTAGTCTTTCTTCACAGTATTTAATGATGTCCTCTTCAGAAACTTTGCCTCTTGCCTCGGTCTCCAGAACCACTATCGCCTTCACCTTCTCACCCACCTCCGGGTCTGGAACACCAATGACCCCGGCTTCCTTGACCTGCGGATGGCTGGTTATAACCTCCTCAACTTCGCGAGCAAAAACTGCCAGACCTTTATACTTTATCATATCCCGCTTTCTATCATAGAAGTAAAAGTAACCGTCCTCGTCCATCCGTACCAGGTCACCGGTCCGGAGCCATGTCTCGCCATCGATATTGATAAACATCTTTTTGGTCTCTTCTGGTTTGTTCCAGTAACCCTTCGCCACCTGCGGTCCTTTGACAGCAAGTTCCCCAACTTCACCCACAGGCATGAACTTGTCACTATCGGGATCAAGTATACCAGCCACCGTATTCGGCAGCGGCACCCCGAAGGAACCAAGCTTGGGTTTACCATAAGGACTTACAATGCCTACAGAACTGGTCTCCGTCATCCCCCACCCTTCATGGATTTTAGCACCAGTCCTTTTCTCCCAGCCTTTTGCTGTATCCTCGAGAAGAGCGTCAGCACCGGAGATGAGGACCTTTAACCTTTTCCAGTTTACTCTATCAGTACGATGGTAGTCCCGAAGGTATTCATAAAGTGACGGTACACTATAAAACATAGAGGCATTGTAAGCCTCGATGGCATTCAAAATGTCATCAAGGTCTGGCGTGGTGAATATTACCAGAGTATAACCCTGGCACAACCCGCCCATCATGATCACCGATTGACCATATATATGGTAAAAGGGCAAATACGCCAGTACCGTTTCCTTCCCTTCCTGTACCACATGGGCCCAGAATTTTTCAGCAATAGTGCGGGCGGCAACCATATTATAATGGGTTATCATCGCTCCCTTCGGTAGTCCGGTAGTACCTCCGGTATAAGGAAGGGTGACTATGTCATTCTTTATATCGAATTCAATCTTAGGCGGGTTCGGAGCATATTTCTTGATCAGGTCCTGGAGCCGATAGAAACCTTCTTGCTCATATATCTCAGCAGGTGGCGCCGCCATTTTCTGGTACACTGCGCGCAGCACACTCTGCCCCAAAAATTTCTTCATCGGTGGCAGATATTCTGCAATGTTGGTAAGTATGACCGCGTCCAGCTTAACTCCAGCCCTTTCCACATTGTCATACAGGATATCCATACAAATAATCATCCTGGCACCGCTGTCTTCAAGCTGGTGCTTGATCTCCGGGCTAACATATACCGGGCTTATAGCAGTTACTGTAGCCCCAGCTTTGACTGCCCCGAAGTAAGCAATGATGAACTGCGGTGAATTTAGCAGCAACAAAGCAACACGGTCACCCTTCTTCACACCTAAGTCACAAAGTGCTGTAGCTACTCTATCAACCTGGTCCCTTAGTTCTTTATAAGTCATCTTTCTCCCGTAGAAGATAACCGCAGTCTTGTCCTTCCACTTCTCAGTTGCCTCATCAAAAGACTCGACCACCGATTTCTCTGGTATCTCGACATCCGGCGGTATATTGGGAGGATAAAATTTTAACCACGGTCTCGATTCATATATAGCCTTATTTGGATCTGCCAACTTAGACCTCCTTCTGTAAGCTCCGTATCTTATGCGAGAATGATTAAATTATACCACAATCCCTATCAGTTGCAACGCATATTTATATCGTATCGCACCATTAAAACGAGCCGCTAAACTCTCCGATATTCTCCCCAACCATCTCTTATGTTAGCAGCCCCCTACGTCATCCCACAGACGCTTCAGGACAGGCTCAATAACTTCGTGAGCAAAGCCGCGACGCTGCAAATAACGGTATAACCGGTTACGGAATTCTTCTTCAGTCAGGTTAGCAAAGACGCGCGCTTTCTGCAATCCCGCCCGATGTGCCAGTGACTCCTCGTCCAGCCCCTCTGTAACCCCACCCGCTATTTCCGGAGTGACCCCCTTGCGTCTTAGTTCAAGGTTTATCAGCCTTGCACTCTTTGGTCTGAACTGAAGACGGTTTTCTGTCCAATACCGAGCAAACGCTGCATCATCTACCAAGCCCTTCTGTTCTAAAACCATTATAACCTTGTCTATCAAAATGTCAGGAAAACCACGCCTTGATAAACGCTGCTTTAACTCAGCACGACTGCGAGGGCGATAGCCCAACAGACGCAATGCAGCCTCAAAACACCGCCCGGTCACATCAGCCTCGATCAATCCTTTACCTCTCCAGAGGATAATTCTGACCTACGCCAAAGCACGCTCTGCTTGTCAGCCCAGCATTTTATACAAAAGGAGTAGATGCCATCAGCAACAGCATCTACCAGCTTACTTCTATAACCAAAAGCAGTAATCTTTCTTGCTAGCACCATTCCTCTGCATTCTGAGAATTATCGATCATAGGTTAAACGGTACGGCAAATAGTCCTCTATTCGAAAACTTCTTTAGAAACATCGGCACCAAGACCAGAGGTCCCTTGCGCCACTGTCTTTATCTTTTTTTCGATCTCAGATGCCAAGGCAGGATTCTGCCTCAAATAATCTTTGACATTTTCCCGCCCCTGCCCTAGCTTTATATCACCATACGTAAAAAAAGTCCCCGCTTTCTTAATTACCCCCAACGCCACCACCAAATCTACCAGATCACCCTCCTTACTTATACCATATTTAAACATTATGTCAAACTCAGCGGAACGAAATGGCGGCGCCATCTTATTTTTCACCACCCTAGCCCTCACTCTTGTACCCACCACCTCAGAGCCGTGCTTGATGGCATCGATTTTTCTTAAGTCGATCCTGACAGAGCTGTAAAACTTTAATGCCCTTCCCCCGGGAGTGACCTCGGGGCTGCCGAAAACTATACCAACCTTTTCTCGCAACTGGTTAATGAATATCACCGCCGTATGGGACTTGCTGATCGCAGCCACCAGCTTCCGTAGCGCTTGAGACATCAACCTCGCCTGCAAGCCTACATGTGCATCTCCCATTTCACCCTCTATCTCCGCCCTAGGTACCAAGGCAGCCACGCTATCAATAACAACTACATCTACAGCCCCACTCCTCACCAGCTCCTCCGTAATCCCCAAAGCCTCCTCACCATTATCCGGTTGAGCTATACGAAGTTCATCAATCTTTACACCACAATTTGCCGCGTATGCAGTATCCAGAGCATGTTCCGCATCTATATAAACAGCGATGCCACCTAATTTCTGCGCCTCAGCAATTATATGTTGTGCCAGTGTGGTTTTCCCCGAAGCTTCCGCACCAAATATCTCGGTCACCCTCCCCCTGGGCACACCACCAATGCCCAGAGCTAAGTCCAAACTTAACGAGCCTGTAGGAATAGCTTCTACCGGCATCTTCGATGACATCTCACCCAGCTTCATAATCGATCCTTCGCCAAACTGCTTCTCTATACGACTTACGGCTAACTCAAGCGCCTTCTCTTTGTCTGTAACCATGAACCTGTCCTCCTAGCTACAATAAGTGGCTCACCACTGCCATCATGCTGCATCATAACATACACGAGCTATCGAGGCAATGCCACCATGTCTACCCGATCAGCCAGATCAAAAAGGCGGCAACAGCGGAAGAGACCGCTTATGCGCACTTTTTGCAATCATAGAATCGATCTTACCCTTAATTTCTCCTTCCGCTTGCCCGCTCGTTAAATAGCGGTCCAGTTGGTAATAAGTGACACCCATCTCACCCTCATCCGTCTGTCCTTCCCATAAACCTGCGGACGGGGGCTTATCAATTATCACCTGTGGAATACCCAAATATTCAGCCAAATCGCGTACCTGACTTTTCACTAGGTTGCCTAAAGGCATGATATCCACTCCACCATCACCATACTTGGTGAAATAACCGACGGAAAGCTCGCTCCGGTTGCTGGATCCGACAACCAGATAACCGAAACGGTTGGCAAAGTAGTAAAGCGTGGTCATCCGCAATCGAGGCTTTATGTTCGCCAATGCTAAACGAGCCAGGGATTCATCATTCTCGCCCAAAAATGGAAACGCTTTCACCAAAACATCAAAGACACTATCAAGCACCACAACCGCGAATGGTATTTGAAATTTTTTGGCTACAAGCTCGGCATGCTCTCTATCAGTATCACTGCTGTGGCAGGGCATGATCACCCCCAGACTGCTCTCAGGACAAGCTCGCTTGCACAGTACCGCTACCACTGAGGAATCAATGCCCCCACTCAGCCCAAACACCACCCCCTTACCTGAAGCGTTTGCAACCACTTCCTTCACCCACGAGATAATCATATCAGCCAGTTTTTCATTTCCGAACATTGCATTAACCCCGTTCCATCATGTCGTGTCGCTATTATACTAGCCTGGAATCCGACATTCAAAAGTAAAACTCCCACTACCATAATCTTTAGTCCGCTCAGACAGAGAGATGACACACAGGACATAGCAGAAACAAGGAGGACGTAGACCGCTTTATTTCATCCTC
>DAOUAI010000075.1:0-13066 GCA_034433775.1 Dehalococcoidia bacterium | reverse complement strand
GCAAACCCACGGGACCTTGTTGCCTTGTGCTCTGGACTGGAGAAGGTGGCTGAGATAAGAGAGGAGCTGGAAAGAGGTAACTGGCGGTGGGAGTGGGTGGATGAAAGGTTGCAGTCATTTCCTGATATTGTGGACCTGATTAAACGGGCAATTGTTGAAAGTCCGACCGGTAATCTTGAAGAAGGTGGCGTGATAAAGGACGGTTTCTCCAGCGAGTTAGACGAGATTAGAATGGCTGTCAGACGGGCAAAAGAGTATCTGGCGAACCTGGAACAGCAAGAGAGGGGACGCACGGGAATCAAGTCTTTGAAGGTGGGCTATAATAAGGTGTTCGGGTATTATATAGAGATATCTAGACCTAACCTCCGCCTCGTTCCTCCAGATTATATCCGCAAACAGACTCTTGCTGGTGCTGAGAGATTTTTTACACCAGAATTGAAAGAATATGAGTCAGTGATACTTAACGGGCGTGAAAGAATGGTGGAGCTTGAAATGGCGATTTTCCGCCGAGTGTGCCAGCAAGTAGCTGGCGCCGGTGATGAGATACTGACTACAAGCAGAACTCTGGCGCAAATAGACGTCTTTTTGAGCTTGGCTGAAGTGGCTGCTAGATATGGATATGTAAGACCGGTATTAAATACAGGTACAGCTATAGTTATACGAGAAGGACGTCACCCTGTGGTAGAAAGGAGTCTGGGTTTTGATGGCTTTGTGCCAAATGACACTTATCTCTGCAGTGATGATACACAAATCGTTATCTTGACTGGCCCCAATATGTCGGGAAAATCGACCTATCTCAGGCAGGTTGCCTTGATTGTTCTGCTGGCGCAGATTGGAAGCTTTGTTCCAGCCGAATCAGCGATGATAGGCATCGTCGATCGCATATTCACTAGAATTGGAGCTCATGAAGATCTAGTGGCTGGACAGTCGACTTTTATGGTGGAAATGATTGAGACAGCCAACATACTTAATAATGCCACCTCAAAATCCTTGGTAATTCTGGATGAGATAGGACGTGGGACAAGCACTTATGATGGGCTCTCTATTGCCTGGGCAGTGGTGGAGTTTCTCCATAATCACCCCGGTCTTAAAGCTAAGACTCTTTTTGCCACACATTATCATGAGATGGTGGAACTGGCTAGCTTCTTACCACGGGTGAGGAATTTCAATGTAGCTGTAGCGGAGGAAGGAGGCAAGGTAATTTTCTTGCGAAAAGTCGTTCCAGGTGGAGCTGACAAGAGCTATGGTATCCATGTTGGCCAACTGGCTGGGTTACCCAAAACAGTAATCCGAAGGGCGCAAGAGATCTTAGCACAGTTGGAAGGCGAGCAGCCACGCTTGAGGCGAAGTCAGGATGTCAGGGGTGGGAAGGATGTCTCCCGACAGCTACCTCTTTTTGACAACAGCGCAGCACTTATTAAAGAGATAGTGCAACTTGACGTTGATTCAATGACGCCTCTGGAGGCTATAGCCAAGCTATATGAGTTAAGGTGGAAAGCCCAAGAGGCTGGAACGTAGTGGTGTCGAAGTGTGCCACGGCAGTGCCTTTTTGCTGGAGCTCGTGGTGCAGTGTCTTCCGGCAGGGTAAAATTTTACTGAGGATTTAAAAGGAGCTGTCATATATGTCTGGAAGAAAGATTGCTAAATTCTCAGACGGTGATATTCGATTTCTGGTTGAGACTGTTGCCCCTCAACTTCTCGGTAGATTGAGCGTGATAAAGGACGATGTTGATCTCATTCAGGGCATGCTGGATCAGGAAGTAGAAAGAGTTTTTGAGCGAGTAGTGCTCATGGGCGAGGAGGAAATAATGACTTCTATTACTACCCGGTTTTTGTTCGAGGTACTGCTGAGGAAGGCGCTCCGGGACTTAAAAACGCAAAGCTACACAGTAGAAAAAACCCGCTTTCAGAAAGTGCCAGTGTTTGATGCTCAAGAAGTGGTCAAGTTTCTGTCTAACGATAAGGTCGTAGATTATTTGGCCGACATGCTGTCCTCCTTTACCAAGACTGAAAGTTTTGCCGTGGTTGTTAGACTGAGGAAAGGTATATGGCGCAAGTTCAGGTTTAGTGATATAGATCTAGATAGCCTTGTCAGGCTTTGTGAAAGCGTGGACGAAGAACGCAGATTTGCCCTTTATAAACGAGCAGCCGATTTATGCTTGTTTATCCTAGGCATATTTCCTGAGTATGTGACTTCAGACTACGGGCTGGTCTCGAATGTGGAGACACAGCAGATGGTTTTCAGAAAATTAGTTCGGTCTGCTGAACAATATGAGGAAGAAGGGAGGCGGTTTTATAAATTGGCTAGCTCACATAGAGAGGCAGAAGTCCTGGGGCTTTCTGAGATACTTTGTCAGTTGCACGAGAAATTCAATCTTGCAAGGAAGCCTCTCATCTATATTTCGGAAAACTTGCTTAAGTCAAGAAAGCAGGAACTATTTCCTCCGATTTCATCTAACTAAAGTTACTTACGCTATAGTCAGACTGGCTTGTTCAACATGATGTAGCTTGCTCAATCGATGTGGCGAGCATGTAGCTTTCGGGTACAGGAGTTGATCTGGCTGCACTCTTTAAAGTGGCGACTTTGCAAAACCGGTCCCTTTAGGTTATTATTTGGCTTCAGCGTAGTGGAGATGAACGAGGGAAGGGAAAATGGTTGAGATGACGAGGTCAGAAAGGTCAAAGTTTGAGTTTTTGGCTTCGGGCAGTGTTACCTCAGTGCATGGCTTTTTGGCTGGTGCAGTAGAGTCCGGGATAAAGTCGCGTGGGGGTTTGGACTTGGCTATCTTGCACTCGGAGAAGCTCTGTGCGGCGGCTGGTGTGTTCACCACAAACGCTATTAAAGCGGCGCCGGTAATCATCTCTGAGATGCGTGTGCGCACTGGAAAGGCCCAAGGTCTCATAGTCAATTCAGGTTGTGCCAACGCCTGTACCGGTGAGGGGGGCATTGCCGATGCTGAGGAGATGGCTGAATTGACGGCAAGGAAGCTAGGAATTTCGGCGAATAATGTATTAGTTGCCAGTACCGGGGTGATTGGTATTAGGTTACCCCTGCAGTGTATCCAGTCTGGAGTAGAGCGGATTGTCCTTAAACCGGATGGCGGGCATGAGCTGGCAAGGGCGATCATGACCACTGATACTTTCCCCAAGGAAGTAGCCCTGCGTATTGAGGCTAATTGTGGAGTGTTCACCATCGGGGGTATAGCTAAAGGCGCTGGCATGATACACCCCAATTTGGCTACTATGCTTTGTTTTTTGACTACCGATGCTGATGTTGAAGCCAGGCACCTACAGTCTTGCTTGAAGGAAGCTGTAGACGTTTCTTTTAACATGATTACTGTGGACGGCGACACCAGCCCGAATGATATGGTGGTTTTGTTGGCTAATGGCGTGTCAGGTAGCAAAATCGAGGTACAGGACACCGGGTTGTTTCAGAAAGCGCTGAACGCGGTTTGCCTATATCTTGCCAAATGTGTTGCCCGAGATGGGGAGGGCGCGACAAAACTTATGGAGGTGACGGTTGATGGCGCACTTGGCGTGGTTGAAGCACGCATGGCTGCACGTGCTATTGCAGGTTCTCCTTTGGTGAAGGCTGCTTTACACGGTAACGATCCTAACTGGGGGCGCGTTGTTGCAGCCTTGGGGCGGAGTGGTATTCGGGTCGAGGAAAAAAGGTTAGATGTCTATCTCTGTGATGTATGCGTGATGAAGCGGGGTCAGCCGCAACCGTTCGACAGTTCTGGGTTGAGCAAAGAGCTGGCTAACAAAGAGGTGTCTATTAAAGTAAACTTGAACCTGGGTCAAGCGAAAGCTGTGGCATGGGGGTGCGATTTATCTGAGGAATATGTTACCATTAATAGTGCTTATACAAGCTAGCTTCAATGTAATGCCTTTTCGTTTTTAAGATGGTGGGAATGTGGCGGTTTTTGGGGCTCCTGTTCAGAGGTATCACGTGGGCTGGAATGGAACAAAGTTGCCATGGCGAAGCCGTTGGTAGTCAAAATAGGTGGCAGTACTCTGGGGAGTGCCGATACTACGCTTGAGGACCTTGTCACGCTGCAGAAAAGTGGCATACCATTGGTGGTGATACATGGTGGTGCCAAAGCAGTTTCTGACTGGCTTGAGCGGCTGGGCATAGCTACCACTTTTATACGTGGATTGAGAGTGACGGATAGGGAAACGCTAAGAGTGGTGACTGCGGTTCTGGCTGGTCTGGTCAACAAGGAGCTTGTATCGACTATATGGCGTTTGGGTGGCAGAGCGGTAGGTTTGAGTGGTGCCGATGGGGGGCTAATTGTAGCGCGCAATAAGACTGTAGAGCTGGGATATACTGGGGAGGAATTGAAGGTGAATGTCGCTTTGTTGAGCAAGTTGCTGCAGTCTGGCTACATGCCTGTCATTGCTCCTATAAGCTTGAACTCACCAGAATCAGAATTAGATTTAAATTTGCTGAATGTTAATGGTGACACGGTTGCCGGTCATGTTGCCGCGGCGTTGAAGGCAGATAAATTGATTTTTTTGACCGATGTACCTGGTGTTTATGACAGTTCTAAGAGATTAATAAGCAGTCTGAGCTATGCTGAGGCAAAAAGTCTTATTGATTCGGGTGTGGTTGAAGGTGGCATGGTTGCCAAGATAGAGGCTTGTCTCGTTGCGCTGTCTGGAGTATCGGTGACACGTATAATTGATGGGACACGTCCCCATGCGTTGCTGAATGAGATAAACGGGAAATATGATGGAACCACAATCGGTTAGTGTTACAGATAAATGGCAGGTGCTAGAGCGTCAGCTACTTATGCAGACGACCAGGCGACTTCCGGTGACGCTGGTGCGGGGGAAGGGGGTGAGGGTCTGGGACGCGGAGGGGAAGGAATATCTTGATTTTGTCGCTGGTTGGGCAGTGAATAGCTTGGGGCATTGTCATCCGGTGGTGGTGGAGGCATTGACAAAACAGGCTAAGTGTCTGATTCAGACATCTAACCAGTTTTACACCATCCCGCAGATAGAGCTGGCTAAATTGTTAATCGATAACAGCTGTTTCGACAGGGTGTTCTTTTGTAACAGTGGTGCCGAGGCTAACGAAGGTGCCATTAAGCTGGCTCGCAGATATGGCAAATTGCGGCTTGGCGGTGCTTATGAGATTATCACTGCACGTGGCTCTTTCCATGGGCGCACCTTGGCTACAGTGGCAGCTACAGGGCAGGAGAAATTTCAGCAGCCTTATATTCCATTGCCTGAGGGTTTTGTAAATGTTGACTATGACAGTGCTGATGCTGTCAAAATGGCGACTACGAATAAAACCTGTGCTGTAATGGTGGAGCCGATTCAAGGTGAAAGCGGTGTTAACGTGCCAGGTGATGATTATCTTAAAGAGTTGCGGGTATGGTGCGATGAAAAGGGTATCCTACTTATATTTGATGAAGTCCAGACCGGGATTGCTCGTACCGGCAGTCTTTTTGCTTATGAACAAGCCGGTATAGAGCCGGATGTGATGACACTGGCTAAAGGGCTGGGAGGGGGTGTACCGATCGGGGCTCTTCTGGCTAAGGAGAAAGCTTCGGTGTTTAATGTTGGTGAGCATGGTTCCACTTTCGGTGGCAATCCGCTTGTTTGCGCTGTCAGTCTGGCGGTGTTGAGGTTTATTATCGAGAATGATATCCCAGGTCATGTGAGAAAGGTGGGCAATTACTTCAGGACTTGTTTGGAGAAGCTTAAAGCGAAATTTGATTTTATAACCGAGGTCAGGGGCAAAGGCCTGTTGCTGGCAGTTGAGTTTGCGAGCGATATAGCTGAGAAGGTGGTTTTAGCCTGTTTACAAGAGGGCTTGATGGTCAACATGGTCAAACCAAATGCAGTTCGTTTTATGCCACCCCTGATTATAACCGAGAAGGATGTGGATGAGGCTGTAAAAATTCTGGACAAAGTTCTGAGCCGGAGGTAGCGCGATTATGGATAAAATAGTCCTGGCATACAGTGGTGGGTTGGATACTTCTGTAGCAATAAAGTGGCTGACCGAGAAATATAAGATGGCTGTTATTGCGCTTACTATAGATATAGGTGGCGTTAGCGATCTTCAGATGATCCAACAGAAGGCTCTTAAGATAGGGGCGGTGAAGGCATTAACAGTGGATGCTAAGAAGGTTTTTGTGGATTCCTTTGTCTTTCCGGCACTTAAGGCTAACGCGGTCTACGAGGGACAGTACCCACTGGCTACAGCTTTAGGGCGTCCTTTGATAGCCAAATTATTGGTGGAGACCGCGAGAAAGGAAAAGGCAATTGCTGTGGCACATGGTTCTACCGGCAAAGGTAATGACCAGGTTCGTTTTGATGTGAGTGTGGCGACCTTAGCTCCTGAGCTGAAGGTAGTGGCGCCAGCACGCGAGTGGGGGATGACACGTGAGGAAACCATTTCCTACGCTGAGAAGCATGACATTCCTATACCAATCAAAGTTGCCAGCCCTTACTCAATTGACGAAAACCTCTGGGGTAGAAGCATAGAATGTGGTGTATTGGAAGACCCCTGGACTGAACCCCCAGAGGAAGTTTTTGCTTGGACGAGATCACCGTTAGCGAGCCCTGATCGACCGGAGTATATCGAGATCGGTTTTGTGAGTGGTGTACCTGTGAGCCTTAACGGCGAAGAGATGGACGGAGTGGCGCTTATTCAGCAGCTAAATGTAGTGGCAGGCAAGCATGGTGTGGGGAGGATTGACCATGTGGAGAGCAGGCTGGTGGGGATAAAGTCGAGGGAGATTTACGAGGCTCCGGCGGCTGTTGTGTTGCTGAAAGCCCATCAAGCCTTAGAAGCGATGACATTAACCAAAGACCAACTTCGTTTTAATCAAAAAGTATCTTGTGAATATGCGGATATGGTATATAATGGGTTGTGGTTTACAGCTTTGCGTCGCGACCTGGCTGCTTATGTAGACAGCGCGCAGAAATATGTTACTGGCACTGTAAGGGTGAAGCTCTTTAAGGGCACATGTATGGTCGTTGGCAGAAAGTCTTCGGTATCACTTTATGATTATAGTTTAGCCACTTATGACAAAGGTGATGTGTTCGATCAGAGTGCTTCGCCCGGATTTATCCATATCTGGGGCTTACCGGTTAGAATTCAAGCGAAGGTGCAGGGTAGTCCTGAGTGAGGTTGTTTCTGTTGTTCCAGAGATTTTTCAGTTTGGCTGGGGGAGATGAACCGGAAATCTGAGGGACAGGGTCGTTTACGGCGCCGATTCCACAAGCAGGCTGCCGGGATCGTGCAGGACTATGTCGCATCTCTCGGTTTTGACCGCCGCCTGTACCGCCAAGATGTGGAAGGTAGCATTGTACATGCGAAGGCGCTGGCAAAGCAAGGCTTGATATCAGATAGTGAGGCTGAGCTTATAATCTCCGGTCTGGTTTCAATCAGGAAGGAAATAGAGCGAGGTGAATTTAAGTTTAAGCCCGAATGCGAAGACATACACATGAGTATTGAAGACAGACTGTTTGAAAAGATAGGAAATGTAGCTGGCAAACTCCACACTGCTCGTTCCAGAAATGACCAAGTAGCTCTAGATGTGCGTCTGTTTGTTAAGGAAGCTATAACAAAAACTGTTACCAAGATAAGACAGCTTCAACGGGTCATTGTGGAACTTGCGGAAGCCAATGAAACTGTGATCATGCCGGGTTATACGCATTTACAGCAGGCGCAGCCTGTCCTTTTTGCTCACCATTTGCTTGCCTATTTTGAGATGTTGGAACGAGATATCGCGAGGTTTACTGACTGTTTGAAGCGAGCTGATGTGTTGCCTTTAGGTAGTGGGGCACTGGCTGGGGTTCCTTATCTCATTGACCGAGAGTTTGTGGCTAAGGAACTTGGTTTTGCTCAGATAAGTGCCAATAGCATTGATGCTGTTTCTGACCGTGATTTCGTGATCGAATATGAGGCTGCTGCAGCTATTACCATGATGCATTTATCCCGTCTAGCTGAAGAAATAGTGCTCTGGTCATCCAATGAGTTCAGTTTTGTTGATATCGACGAGGCTTATGCTTCTGGAAGTAGTATAATGCCTCAAAAAAAGAACCCCGATATTGCAGAGCTGGCCCGGGGTAAGACGGGTAGAGTGTATGGTAATCTGGTTGCTATTTTGACGGTCATGAAAGGGTTGCCCCTGGCTTACAACAGGGACATGCAGGAAGATAAGGAAGGGCTTTTTGATAGTGTGGACACGCTTATTTCAACTCTGGAAGTGTTATCCGGTTTGTTGAGTACTTTGAGGGTCAATAGTACGCGGATGCGAGAGTCGATGTCCAGCTATATTCTTACTACAGATATTGCTGATTATCTTGTGAAGAAAGGGTTGCCTTTTCGGGAAGCTCATGGTATTGTGGCGGAATTGACGAAGTATGCTATCGATGCTGGTAAGGCTCTAAGTGAGTTGAGCTTAAAGGAGTACCGCCGTTTTTCCTCGCTATTTGATAAGGATGTGTATAACATTACGGTGGACACTTCTGTTAAGATGCGGAATATAATTGGAGGTACGGCACCAGAGCAAGTGGCTGTGGCTCTCGATAGAGCGAAGAAGCTGATAGAAAAAGATGACAAGAAGTAGGCGTGTAAAACTGGCCCCTTCGATATTGTCTGCTGATTTCAGTCGGCTCGGGGAACAAGTTGCAGAGGTGACAGAGGCAGGTGCTGACTATATTCATATCGATGTCATGGATGGTCATTTTGTGCCTAATATAACTATTGGTGCCCCAGTGGTGGCTGCACTTCGTTCTCGGACGCCTCTGCCTCTGGATGTGCATTTGATGATCGAACGTCCCGAACTCCATATATCTGAGTTTGTGAGGGCAGGTGCGGACATAATTACAGTGCATGTTGAAGCTTGTCCACATCTGTATAAGGTCGTGGAGGTGATAAAAGGTCTTGGAGTCAGGGCTGGGGTATCATTAAACCCGGCTACACCGTTGGAGTTGTTGGGAGAGGTTCTGCCGTTACTTGACCTTGTGCTGGTGATGACTGTCAACCCGGGCTTTGGGGGTCAAAACATGATCAGGGGCATGCTTGGCAAGGTTGCAAGGCTCCGCAAATGGTTGGATGAAGAGGGATATGTGGCGGAGCTGGAGGTGGACGGAGGAATCAACATGGACACGGTCTGTGAGGTGGTTGAAGCAGGGGCTGAAGTGGTGGTTGCCGGAGCGGCTATTTTCAACGCTGAAAAGGGCCCCAAGGCGGCTTTACTGGAAATGAAGAAGCTGCTTGGTTTAGCGGGTTAGTTTATGCTGAGTACGCAGGCATCGAGTGCACAGATAGACCCTTTGGCGTTTACCATCTGTGTTTATGGTGACTGGTTGGATATTAGGCAACCAGCGTCGCCTCGTGTGCTGCAGCGAGTGGCTCACTTTGTTGCCGAAGTGTCCTGTTTTACCACAAAAGTCACATTTTGTAGCCAAGTCTTAGCTCCTTTCGGGCAATGATATCGATAGTCTTAATATAAACCAAGTCTTGCAGTCGGTCTTGACAACGATAATAAAATAATACCACAATCTAGAGATTAAGCAAAGGAGAGAGGATGAAGCAAAGTGTAGTCTGTGATGGGGAGCAGCTGAGGGATATGTTTGCTGCAGGCAGCGCTTGGCTGGAGAAGAGTGTTCCTGATATTAATGCAATTAATGTCTTCCCGGTGCCTGATGGGGACACAGGGACAAATATGTTTCTCACCATGTGCGCGGTTATGGAGGAAGCTGACCGAGTTTCTGATCGGGGTGTTGCTGCTATGGCTAAGGCGATGGCGCAAGGTGCACTGATGGGTGCTAGAGGGAATTCAGGCGTGATCCTGTCCCAGTTTTTCCGTGGTCTGGCCAAGGGCGTCGATGGTAAGGAATCCATTAATGGCAGTGATTGGGCAATGGCCCTGAACGAAGCGTCGCGTACTGCATATAAAGGACTATCACAACCGGTGGAAGGGACGATGCTGACAGTGATTCGGGATGCGGCTAAAGCTGCTGAAGAGGCTGCTGTTACCGATCCTGAGGATATTATCAGCATAACTGATGCTGCTGTTAAGGCTGCCAGAGAATCAGTTGCCAGGACCCCCCTTCTATTGCCGGTATTGCGTGAGGCCGGAGTAGTGGATGCTGGCGGGCAAGGTATGTACGTGCTATTGGAAGGTGTTTTATACTATCTTAAGGGCGAGTTAGAAGGCCTGAAGTACCGCAGACCCGAGTTAGTAACCAGTGGGTTAGCGGGGAGTGCGGTTATTAGCGGAACCAGCGATGAGACGGAAGAGGCTTATGGCTATTGTACTAACTTTTTACTTGAAGGGAGTAAGCTCAACCCGGACAGAATCAGGAAGAGGTTGGAGCGAAAGGGTAAGTCGGTTGTTGTTGTAGGTGATGAGAACACGGTCAGGGTTCATATCCATACCTATGACCCTGGAGGCGTTATAAGGTATGCTACATCATTAGGTACTCTCCATCAGTTACAGATTCAAAATATGGATGACCAGCATGTTAGCTTTTTAGAGATGCAACAAGAGAGAGCGTCGAAACTCGAGGTCGGGATAGTTGCTGTAGTCTCTGGGGAGGGGTTGATAGAAGTGTTTAGGAGTCTAGGCGCAGCAGCTATCGTGCCGGGTGGTCAGACGATGAACCCTAGTGTTGAAGAGATACTCAGGGCTGTAGAGTCAGTACCTTCTCCAAAGGTAATTGTCCTTCCCAACAACAAAAATATTGTTCCGGCAGCTACCCAAGTTCAGTCGTTGACCTCCAAAGAAGTTGTTGTGGTGCCGAGCAAGACGATACCCCAAGGTGTAGCGGCGCTTATCGCTTTCAACTACGAAGGAACGCTGGAGGAGAATGTGCGTGCTATGGAAGCAGCTATGCGCGCAGTGAAAACCGTAGAAATTACTCATGCTGTGCGTAACACTCAAATCAAAGGTTTTAAGGTGAAAGAGGGGCAGGCGATTGCTATTCTGGATGATAGCGATTTAGTGGCTGCCGCTGATGACGTGAATGAGGCTCTTCTGGTAGCACTGGAGAAGGTTGGTATTGAGCCTGCGGAGGTGATTACGCTGTATCATGGCAATGGGATTGAGATTTCTAAGACAGAGCAGGTGGTTGCGGAACTGCGTAATCGCTACCCAGAGAAGCAGATTGAATCGGTATTTGGCGGACAGCCACATTACTATTATATTGTTTCTCTCGAGTAATTTCGAAACGGGGTACGCAGTGGTAAATGGTAAAAATTGTAACCGATAGCGGTTCAGATATAACCCCAGAGTTAGCCAGGGAGCTGGACATAGCTGTAGTGCCTCTTTATCTAGCTTTTGGGGAGAAGACTTATCGTGACGGTGTTGATATCTCAGCTGATGAGTTTTATGCCAGGCTGGTAAATGAGCACGTACATCCTACCACTTCGGCCCCATCGCCAGGTGATTTTGCCAGTATATATAGAGAGCTGGCTGCGGACAATGATGAGATCATCTCCATTCATATCTCAAAAAAGCTGAGTGCTACATATGATGCTGCTTTGCAGGGCAAGGAGCAACTTGCAGACACGAAATGCCGAATTGAGGTCGTCGATTCACAATCGGTGACAACCGGGCTAGGACTGATCGTGATAGCTGCGGCACAAGCTGCAGCACGGGGTAGCAGTTTGAAGCAGGTGCTGGAAGTTGTCCAAAAGGCGACGAGACAAGTCCGCCTTGTTGGCTTGTTGGACACTCTGCGATATCTGGCAAAGGGTGGGCGGCTGGGTAGAGCGGCGTCTCTACTAGGTGTGATGATCAATGTCAAGGCGTTGCTTATTTTGAAGGACGGAGAAATACATCCGCTTGGAGTAGTGCGAACTCTGGAGAAGGGGTTGGACAGGCTTTGCGAGTCTGCTAGGGCTATTACTGGTATACAAGATGTAGGTCTGGGATACAGCACGCCAACGGACGGTCTTCAGAAATTGGCTGAGAGGTTGCGTAACCTATTACCTCATATCCATCCCCGAGTGCTGAGGATTGGTCCGGCTTTAGGGGTTCATGGTGGACCTGGCGCCTTGATACTTGCTCTCAGGGGAGAGTAAGCCTGGAAGTCTCACTATGGAAGTTGAACCACTTCGTACCATTCTTCTTTTGGAATGCAGGAGGGGTTACTCCAACACTTCGGTAATAGGGGGACTGGACAAGTACCTTCTCAACTGGAGTAGGCAGAACAGGGGGGAGATAAGTTCCCCTGCCTTGCTAGCTCGTTTTGATTCTTTATTCGCTAAGCCTGATTATGCCACTTGGGATAGAAAAAGGCGAGAGGTTTGGGTGCATGAGGTGCTGGACTGGCTTGGCGAGGTTGAGAAGTTGCCTGCGGGTGAACAGGTAGAAATAGCTAAACAAGAGCCTATGGTTAGCAAACAGCGGTCACAGCGTCCGAAACCGGCAGTTTATCCCGGTAGCTTAGAGCTTGATTCTGCTGTAACCAGCATTAAGGGAGTTTCTTCAATCTTGTCGTCCAGGCTTGCTAGACTGGGCATAAAAACGATACGCGATTTACTTTACTTTTTCCCAAGACGTCACCTTGATTACAGCCAGCGACGGGCGATTTCGGAACTTGAGATTGATAAAGAACAGACTGTCTTGGCAACGGTGTGGGAGTCACATGTGACGAAGCTGGGAACTCTACGAAGCACAGAGGTCATTCTTGGTGATGGGACGGGGAACATAAGGGCAGTCTGGTTCAATCAGCCTTTCCTGGCAAAAAGATTTCGTACCAACGCTACAGTAGTCATTAGCGGTAAGGTTACGGAGTTCAAAGGGCAGAAGGTCTTCGAATCTCCAGAGTGGGAGTTGCTGGAGGACAAGGAGCTGATTCATACCGGACGCTTGGTGCCGTTATATCCTCTGACCAGAGGATTGTATCCCAGACAGGTGCGGAGCTTGGTCAGGAGAGCTATAGATGAGTGGGCACGGCTGCTCTCAGATTTTCTGCCACAGGACATTAAGCAGCGGTGTCGCCTCCTCGATTTGTCTGAAGCTGTTGTTCAGGCGCATTACCCGGATAGCTATGAAATGAAAGCTGAGGCTAGAAGACGCCTTGCTTTTGA
>DAOUAI010000074.1:0-1807 GCA_034433775.1 Dehalococcoidia bacterium | reverse complement strand
CTCGGGCATCCTCACCTAAGTGAGGATGCCCGAGTGACGTTAGATCTGGGACAGTGCCTCACCGAGTGGCTGCCGTTTAGTAGAGATCCATAACGTCGTCCAGCTCAGCAGGCAATGTCCGCTGCACGATGATGGTGGAGCCGAGGGCTGGCTTAACTTGTAAGGAGAACTTGTCGTTGGGTCCGAGAGGTGTTGTCAGCCCGGTTCCTGAGCCATCCAGGTCGTTTAGGTCGATTTCGATCTGGAATTGCTCACCGACTTCGAGCAGGTAATCACTATCAGCGGCACCCACTGGAGTCACGTTCCAGGCTATATTGGGCAGGTACTCGGTTGCCGTCTTAAGACTAATGACTGTCTTGTTCTGCCCTAGGGTGTCGCCCCAGTTAGGGGTCATGTCGATGGGATTGCCAGCAACTGCATTCTTTACGGTAACCAGGATGGTGGTCAATTCCTGAGTTGTGTTGTTAGCATATCCGATGACGGAGCCGGACACCTCAAGGTTAGTCTTTGCCTGCTCGACGCCAGCGAAGATGACCTCTTTACCTCTTTCTGCGGAGAACAGGCCAGCACTGAGGACTGCATATCCGAACACCGCTGCTACGGTGACAAAAGCGATGAGTATGATAGCTGTCTCCAGTCCAGTCATACCTCGTTCCCCCTTGTGCAGCCTTGAGATTGCCTTCATTAGCTTGTCCATTCGATACCTCCTTTCTTCAGGTCTGTGTGGGCGTGATGCCACGGTTATTTGTTTTAGTTTTACTGCTACTTCTCTTGCTCTCACCTCCTTTTATATGAGAATTTCGAACGGTCTAAATTTTGACCAAGGTGAAATTTCGCTCCTTGGAAAATAAAACTAACCGCCATAGCCGGGTTATACGTACCGCTGCTGCTAATTCCTCGCGGCTGACGCTTTTTGTGAGATAACCCGATACGCCGGAAGCTATCACCGGTTCCAGGAGTTCGTGGTTGTCGCTGAGCACGATGATACTAGCTTGTTGGGCGGTCTTTTTAAGAGGTCGTAATATTTTTTTGAGGCGCTCTATTTTCTCGGGACCATGGTTAACTTCTGGTTCGACATCGATAATAATCGTATCCGGAGTCACATTCTTCACTTGGTCAAGCGCACTGTGGCTGTCTGACACTTCTGCTACTATCTCGATGCCGTTCTCGTTTTCGAGCATCTGCCGCAGGCCTTCACGCATTGCTTGTCTAGCTTCGACTAGCATTACACGTATAGCATCATCGCTGTTATCGTTGTGTATAAAATTGGAAAGACGGTTATAAAGTGCTATATCCATGTTTTTATCCCGTTGTACCAGAGTGTCTGCTAACTATTGTGGCGGTTTTGAGTAGTTAGCCGAAAGGTCTAAAAAGACAACAAAAAGGCAACCAAAAAGCTAAAGTTTTGTGAGCAAAAAAGTTAACCGGTATGGATGTGAGGCGTTTTAAAGGGGATGGTTACAGGCGAAGGAAAGCAAAGTCTGATAAGGGTGCTACCACAAAAGGGAGTATCCGGTATGTGCGGGTCCAGTTCAGAGGATGTTCCTTCGATAAGCTTCAGCTACCGCCTGTGCCCTATCTGCGACTTGAAGCTTTTCGAAAATGGCATTGGTCTCTCTTTTCACTGTAGCTTCGCTGACAAAGAGTTTCTGGCTTATTTGTTTGTTTGTGACACCAGCGGCTATCAGTCTGAGGATTTCAAGTTGACGCGGTGTTAGTAAGTTGTTGCGGTTTAGCCTGGAAAAGGTGGCGAAGGTGTGGAACAGGCTCTGGGTTACCTCAGGTGACAGGGGCGATTTGCCATAAT
>DAOUAI010000073.1:0-2638 GCA_034433775.1 Dehalococcoidia bacterium | reverse complement strand
ACAGGGGCAGGGGTCATTGCGCCCCACTTTTTTGCCGACTCCAGCGGCAACCGGAGCTTTTTGAGGTGCCCTCTGCGGCGAGGTTTCTTTTCTGAGTTCTACCCGGAAGATAGTGTGGACGATGTCATGCCGGATACCGGCGATGAGGCTATCGAAGCGGGCATGCCCTTCTTTTTTGTAGACGACCAGAGGCTCCACGCCTCTGATGGCATAGAGGCTGGCTTCCTGGCGGAGGTGGTCCATGGCAGTGAGGTGCTCCATCCATAAGGTATCTATGGTGCGTAGCATCACCAGCCGTTCCACTATGCGCATGTTCTCGCTGCCCATCTCCTTTTCTTTTTGCTCATAAAGCTGTTCAGCATATTTAACCAGATTCTCGGCAAGCTGCTTGGGCTTGAGATGAGCGATGGCATCGGGGTCGAGCTTGGGGGGCGTGGGGAAAATCAAGGCGAGTTCTTCCTGCAAGCCTGCAATGTCGGGCTCGAGTACGCCTTCGCCACAATGGGAGGTAACAAGCCTTTCAATCTCCTCTTTGACCATGGTCAGGATATTTGCTTTGAGGTCAGCGCCCTCGAGGATTTTTCTGCGCTCGGAGTAGATCACCTCACGGTGCTTGTTGACCACGTCATCATACTCCACAAGGTGTTTGCGGATGTCGAAATGGTAGCCCTCCACTCTCACCTGAGCGTTTTCAATCGCTTTGCTGACCATGGGGTGTTCGATGGGGGTGTTTTCATCAAAGCCTGCCCACTCCATGAAGCCTTTGATACGGTCGCCGCCAAAGCGGCGGACTATGTCATCTTCGAGTGACACGTAAAAGCGGGAGCTGCCGGGGTCGCCCTGTCTGCCGGCACGACCGCGGAGCTGGTTATCGATGCGTCTAGCTTCGTGACGCTCGGTGCCGATGACATGGAGTCCACCGAGCTGGATAACCTTGTCGTGTTCTTCCTGCCATTCTCTAGGATCGCGCCCGGCAGGGTTGCCGCCGAGGATGATGTCCACGCCCCGTCCTGCCATGTTGGTGGCTACAGTGACAGCGCCGATGCGTCCTGCCTGGGCAATGATAGCTGCTTCCTTTTCGTGGTGTTTGGCGTTCAGTACCTGATGGGGAATGCCCCGTCTGGTAAGCATTTCGCTGAGTTTTTCTGATTTCTCGATGGAGACCGTGCCAACAAGCACCGGTCTGCCCTGCCTGTGCAGTTCTTCTATCTCCTTTGCCACAGCTTTGAACTTGGAGTCTTCATCTTTGTAAACTTTGTCAGGGTTGTCGGTGCGGATCATCGGCTTGTTGGTGGGGATGACCACCACTTCCAGCTTGTAGATCTTGTGGAACTCTTCAGCCTCGGTGGCGGCGGTGCCGGTCATGCCGGCAAGTTTTTTGTACAAGCGGAAGTAGTTCTGGAAGGTAATGGTAGCCATGGTGATGCTCTCAGGCTGTATCTTCACCCTCTCTTTGGCTTCGATAGCCTGGTGCAGTCCTTCGGAATACCGCCTGCCAAACATCAGCCTGCCGGTGAACTCATCGACGATGATGACCTGTCCGTCTTTGACTACGTAGTCTCGGTCCCTTTTATATAAGACACGGGCTCTAAGGGCATTGTTTATATACTGGTTGAGGGCATAATTAGAAGGGTCATAAAGGTTAGGTGCTTTGAGCAGACTTTCCTGGCGCAGCCACCTTTCCATCTTCATCATGCCTGATTCGGTGAGGTAGACCTGACGCTCCTTTTCTTCAACTGTATAGTCCTCTTCTGGCTTAAGCTGGGCGACCAAGCGAGCGAAAGTATAGTATTTATCAGTGGCTTCCTGAGCGGTGCCGCTGATAATCAGCGGGGTGCGGGCTTCATCGATAAGGATGTTGTCTACCTCGTCCACAATGGCATAGTTGAGCGGGCGCTGGACGCACTGGGAAAGGTCGAGAGCCATGTTGTCCCTTAAGTAGTCGAAGCCAAACTCGTTGTTGGTGCCGTAGGTTATATCCGCCAGATAGGCTTCGCGGCGAGTGATGGGGCGAAAATGTACCCAGCGGGTGTCTTTTTCATCAGTATAGCTGGGGTCGTAAAGCCTGGCAGGTAGGTGCTCGCCGGGGTGCAGTGGCGGGTAGATGCTGGCAACGGTAAGCCCGAGCAGATGGTAGATTGGTCCCATCCAGTAAGCATCACGGCGTGCCAGATAATCATTGACGGTGACCAGATGACAGCCTTCGCCGGTGAGTGCATTCAGGTAAAGGGGGAGAGTGGCGACCAGAGTCTTACCCTCGCCGGTCTTCATTTCAGCGATTTTGCCTTGGTGGAGGGCGATCCCGCCCATAAGCTGGACATCGAAGTGGCGTTCACCAAGCGTCCGTTTTGACGCTTCTCTGACCGCGGCGAAAGCTTCGGGGAGAAGGTCATCGAGCGTCTCGCCGGCTTTAAGACGGGCTTTGAATTCATCGGTCTTATCACGGAGCTGGGCGTTGGTTAGCTTCTCGAACTGCGGCTCAAGCGAGTTTATTCTGGCTACAATGGGTTCGAGACGCTTCAGTTCCTTCTCGTTGGAATCTATGAGACTACCAAGCCATTTAAGCATCGTGGTTATTCAAACATAGCACCGATGGAGAGTCCGGTGTGGATACGGTGAATGGCCTCTCCAAGGAGGG
>DAOUAI010000072.1:0-2776 GCA_034433775.1 Dehalococcoidia bacterium | reverse complement strand
GCTCCTGAGGAAGATACCGAAGAGGGAATATGACAAATAATAGACCAAGTACGAAAACAAGCCCTAAACAAGACCTGCGAGCTAGCCCGCCTGCTATTCCCTCGGACATTTTCAGAAAAAAACCTGAAGCGGTATATAGCTGATCTCGAGGATTTAGAATCAAAATATGAAAAGACAAGCAGGGAAGAAGAAAAGAGAAAAACACTTCTCGAACTATTTGAAGCGCTGCTGAAATACCAAAACAGCACTCAATCTGCTAAAAATTCTCAACCCACTTCACCAGGCAAGGAATGCTAGTTATCTGCTATCAGATGAAGACCAACCTCACTTCTTAAGCACCGCCAATTCCTACCACTGCACGAACATGGGCATGATGATGTGGACGTATTTGTCGTTGCCTACGGGGCGGATGACGCCAGGGCTCGAAGCGGTGGTGGTCTCTAAAGCCACCTCTTTTTCTTCGATTACCGCGAGGACGTCGGAAAGGTAGCGGGCGTTGAAGGCAATCTTTACCGGTTCACCATCAATCCGGGCATCGAGTTCGTTGACATTGTCACCTACTTCCTCAGCACGCGAGGATATTTTTACCTTGCCCGGCGTAACTTCAGAACCGGGGGTTATTTCAAAGCGGATGATGCCACTGCCATCACGGGCGAAAATCGACGCCCGTTTTATGGACTGAGCAAATTCGGCAGCATCAACCACCACTCTGGTAACATAGCTCTGGGGGATGAGCTGGGCGTAGTTGGGGAAGTTGCCCTGTATTAGCTGCGAGACCATCTCAATGTTCTTGAGTTTGAACATTATCTGCGTCTTCTGCTGGTTGACGGTTATCTCCACCTGTTCTTCTGCATCACCGAGAAAGCGCCTGAGTTCGTTCAAGGCACGCGCCGGCACGATAACCGCACCTTTTTCTTTCACCGGTGCAAGCAGCGAGGTGTAATGGACACCCAGTCTGAAGCCATCGGCAGCCGCCATGGTGAGGCGCTCACCATCAAATTCCATATGTACACCGGTGAGCACCGGGCGCGATTCTTCAGTGGCGGCAGCAAAGACAACCTGCTCAATGCCCTCCGCCAGGAACTGAGCTGTAATTTTGGTGGCAATGCCATCGGTAACTGTGGGGATAGGGGGAAAGTCCTGGGCATCGAGTCCGTTTATCCTGGCTTCGGAGCGGAGGCACTGGAGATGTAAAGTACGGCGGCTGAGCGCTACGTCTATACGTTCGTTAGGCAGGGAGCTGACAAAGTCGCTTAAAAGCCGCGCCGGCACGGTGATGGCTCCCTCCTCTTCTATCCGCGCACCTACCCAGCAGGTGATGGCTATCTCCAGGTTGGTCGCCGCCAGTTTGAGCCTCTGACCGTCCGTCTGCAGGAGCACATTCTGCGTTATCGGCAGGGTTGACCTGGTGGCAACGGCTCGCCCCACGATGTTCAGCCCTTTGTTGAGGTTGTCTTGCAGGCAGGAAAGTTTCATATCGCACCCCCCATCATCTTGTGGTGACATGAGTATACCCCTCCAGCGGTAGGAAGTCAATAAGTTTTTGGGTCCAGACAATTGACACTGAAGCTGGGTTTTTGTTAAACTTGCCGCGGTGGCAAAGGACTCAGCACAATCCACTGGTCAAGCCCCCTTTCAAGGTCTGGTGGAACTTTTCACCGGCGACGGCAAAGGTAAGACATCGGCAGCACTGGGCACCGCTCTGCGCGCCATGGGCTGCGGTAAGCGCGTCCACATCGTCTATTTTATGAAGGGCGGCTTCCCCTATAGTGAGCAGAAGGCGCTGGCAAACCTGCCCAACGTGAGCTACGAGCGCTTCGGCGGCACGCATTTCGTCAGCCCCAAAGATATTAAGCCCGAGGACAGGGAGCAGGCACATAAAGCCCTCGATGCCGCCAGAAGTGCGATGCTCAGCGGGAAGTACGATGTGGTCATCCTCGACGAGGTGAATATCGCCGCTGCCTGGGGGCTGGTGGACACCGCTGAAGTGCTAAGGCTCATCCGTGAGAGACCGGAGAACGTGGAACTGATCCTCACCGGGCGCTATGCTCCCAGGGAGTTGATCGAAGCTGCCGACTTGGTCACCGAGATGGTGATGGTGAAGCACCCCTATGATAAAGGCGTGCCAGCACGCCAGGGGATAGACTATTAGGCTATTACGGGCAAGCCGGCAGCTAAAGAGAGGTAAAAATGGTATAATGCCGACCGGGCAGGTCGAGGCTCGGCATCCGTTCCGGGAATTTAATAAAAACAGGAAGGAGGTAAGATGAAGCTAACATTAAGCGTTATCAAGGCTGACATCGGCGGCTACGTGGGGCACGCCAGCTCCCACCCCGATGTCCTGCAGGAGGCAGAGAAAAACATCGCCTCAGCCAAGAAATCGGGCTTCCTCATTGACTACCACGTCACCAGGTGCGGGGATGACCTGCAACTGGTAATGACCCACCAGCACGGCGTGGACAATGAGAAGGTGCACAAGCTCGCCTGGGACACCTTCCTCAACTGTACCAAGGTCGCCAGGAAGCTGAAGCTGCACGGCGCCGGTCAGGATCTGTTAGCCGATGCTTTCTCAGGGAATGTGAAGGGTATGGGACCTGGAGTCGCCGAGGCGGAGTTCGAGGAGAGGGAGGCAGAGACCATCATCATCTTTATGGCAGATAAGACCGCTTCGGGCGCCTGGAACTATCCGCTGTATAAGATCTTCGCCGACCCGTTCAATACCATCGGGCTGGTCATCGCCCCGAATATGCACTGCGGCTTTGCCTTCGAGGTCCAC
>DAOUAI010000071.1:0-20830 GCA_034433775.1 Dehalococcoidia bacterium | reverse complement strand
GAGATTGGTGGAGTGGGTGTTTCGATATACCCGACGTCGGGGGCAGATTATCGAAAGGTATGAGAGGATAGGACTGGCGCTTTTTGTTGCCATACCCTTGCCCATGACCGGCGCGTGGACTGGGTCGATAGCCGCCTTTCTTCTGGGACTGAATTTCCGGTACGCTTTGGTTTCTATAGCGTGTGGTGTGGTTATTGCGGGTGTGATTGTCACCTGTTTATGTCTTCTGGGCTGGGTGGGGGCGGTTATCGTCGGGGCGGGACTGTGTGGTCTAGCAATAGCCGGACTGTGGAGGATTTGAAATTTGGTTCTTGCGAGGGTATGGAGAACATCGAGGGCGTGGTCAGTTGCTTAAACAAATCTGTTAATTTTATAATGTGCCGTTATGCAATGCCTTGTCCTTGCCAGCGGCTTCGGCACACGGCTTTATCCCCTTACTATAGATAGAGCTAAGGCTTTGCTTGAATATAAGGGCAAGCCTGTGCTGACGCATATTGTGGAGAAGGTGCCGGACGATATCCAGGTCTTTATCTGCTGCAACCGCAAGTTTGAGGCTGATTTTCGTAACTGGCAGAGCGGGCTGGGAAGAAAGGTTGAACTCTGTGTTGAGGACGTGTGGACTGAAGAGCAGAAGAAGGGGGCTATCGGCTCGCTGAATTTCTGGGTCACCGAGAAGAATTTTGCTGACGACTTGCTGGTCATCGCCGGGGACAATTATTTTGAATTTGATTTGCGCGAGTTCATCGCTGCCTATGACGGTAGAAATGTCCTGGTGGCGGTGCACGATGTTGGTGATAGAGAGAAGGCGAGTCAGTTTGGTGTTGTCACACTGGAGGGCAGTAGAATCGTGGGGTTTGAAGAGAAGCCGGCTCGACCAAAGTCCAGCCTTGTTGCCACTGCGATTTATATCTTACCACCTCGTATCTTCCCCGTTTTATCACATTACTATGCCACAGGTGAGAGGGATAATCTGGGCAGCTTCATTGCCCATCTGGTGGCAAGAGAGGATGTGTACGCTTACATTTTCTCCGAAATATGGTTTGATATCGGGAGTAATTTTAACCGCGAAACCGGCAGGTGAGCAGTTTCCAGCCGATTTTAAGTCCGTCTTTGAGCGATTTCAGTTTGGCTTCTGTGGGACGGGGGCGGTAGCGGATGGGGACTTCAGCTATGGGGTAGCCGTTTTTGGCAAGCTGGGTGAAAAGCTCAGCTTCGAAATCGAAGCCGTGCGCCTGTAAATTTAGCGTTTTTATGATTTCTCCGCGGAAGCCCCAGAGACCGGTGCACAGGTCGCTGATCTTTTTGCAGTAGATGGTGCTTGCCAGCCAGGCGAGGATGTGGTTACCTATCAGATTGAGGCGGCTCATAGCCCCGGGTTCTATTTTGCCTTTAAGCCTTGAGCCGATGACTACAGGATAGCCCTGTTCCAGAAGAGTGAGCATTTCTGGAATATAGGTGGCAGGATAGGTATAGTCAGAGTCCAGCATAAAGACGAAGTCGGCCTCAATCTGTTCGAAGGCGGTCCTGACCGCTCTACCCTTGCCTTTTCGCGGCTCGACTATTACCTTAACCCCTTTTTCCGAGGCTATTTCTCTGGTTCTGTCGGTGCTACCGTTATCGACCACCAGAATGGTGGCATGGTAGCCCTTTTCCTCAAGGGTGTGTTGCGGGATCTCGGCGATGACCTTCCCTATAGTTGCCTCTTCATTCAAGGCGGGCAGGACTATACAGACCTCTTTTTGTGGCATGGTTGTTACTCGACCGCAAGACCTCGAGCGGGAGGAAACTGTGCCATTTTTGTTGAGCCTTTATTATCGATGACACGGATTATAGCTTTTCGGGCCAACCCGGACAAGGAGAGGATGGTGCAAAACTTGAAGGGTGGGATGAGTAAGGGATAAAATATGCACGCCCTTTTATCCGAAAAGATGCTGCCGTGATCGTGCGGCTGCCGGGGCACAGCTGCCAGTAAATTTATTTGACAAGCAAGAGAAAGGCAGACAATATTAATGCGGTCCAAACTTGGTAAGGTACCCTCTCGGGCGACTGATCCGGTAGAGAAGCCGGTGGTGATTAATAGAGCAACGGCATTACGTAAGATTTTCCCTGGATGGTGGCTGGTTCTTACTGGTGGTTTTCTGGCATTGTGGGGCTTTGGCTATCAGGCTTACGGTTTTTCGGCGCTGTTCAAGCCTATATCACAGGAGCTGGGTCTCAGTCGCACTGCCACTACTATACCGGCAAGTCTTGGCAGGATGGAGGGGGGTATTTTAGCCCCGATCGCAGGGTGGCTTACCGACCGATTTGGTCCGAGGTGGTTGATCTTTTTGGGAGCGGTGATGATAGCCACCTGCTTCAGTCTCATGAGCCTGGTACACTCGTTCTGGGCTTTTCTGGTGGTGTGGGGTGTTTTTCTGCCCATCGGGATAGACCTTGCTTTAATGGTACCGTTACAAGCGGCAATAGCACGGTGGTTTGTCAAGAGGCGCGGGTTTGCCAATGGTATCTGGGTGTTGTTCTCCGGGCTTTCCGGTGTGCTGGTGTTACCATTGATCGCCTGGCTTATCGTTTCAGTGGGGTGGCGGATGACCTGTCTTATAGGCGGTGTGGTAATGTTTTGCGTCGGGGTGCCCCTGGTGTGGTTCTTCGTAAGGCAGCACCGTCCGGAGCATTACGGCATGCTCCCCGACGGCGCCAGTGCGGAGGGATTGGAGGGAAAGGACATGGTGGAAAAAGGGCAGAGGTATGCTGCGGAGATGAGCGAGTTCGATTTTGGTTTTTTCCAGGCAGTTAGAACGCCGGCATTCTGGCTTTTACTCATATCCGGTGCCTGCCACAATTTGGCGGCGCCGGTGATCAATATCCATAGCGTCCCGTTTTTAACGGACAGTGGGGTTGATCCGGTGCGGGCGGCACAGATGCTGTCTTTAATGGTGATGGTGAGCATACCAGCCAGGTTTTTTGGCGGCTTCATCATTGACCGTTTAAAGAAGGAGCATTTCAGGTTTCTAATATTTGCCGCATATTCTCTTCAAGCACTAGGGTTCGTTTCTTTTCTATTGCATCAATCTATCGCGATGGTTTACCTGTGGTTTTTACTTTATGGTGTGGGGTTCGGCATAGGTTTTGGGTTGATGATGCCGACCAGGGTACGTTTTTTTGGCAGAAGGGCCATTGGTTCTATAATGGGTGTGGGGCAGTCAATAATGCTTCCTGTGGGGATAATTGCTCCTATCTGGGCTGGCTGGGTGTTCGATACTACAGGTAGCTATATGGTTGCCTTTAAAATAGTTGCCGGGCTACTTATTTTTGGTAGCTTACTTGCCCTGTTCATCGCACCGCCCAAGGTGCCGGAGAAGAGCACGTTGAAAGTGTAGTGACTTGCGACGGGAAAAACGAAGCCCAGTCTGCTGATAGAGACTGGGCTTCGTACATTCTCGCCAAGCGCTGCAGGTTTATTCGAGTTGCTGGGCGACCAGTTCGCGGTGGAAGACGCTGCTGCCGAAAGCGGTATCGTTTGTCCTTACCCGCTTGAAATAGAGGTGCATGTCGTGTTCCCAGGAGAAGCCGATGCCACCGTGGATCTGGACGCCTTCATCGCAGACCTTTTTGCAGACATCGCCGCAATAGGCTTTAGCCATGGAGACAGCTAAAGGAGCATCAGGAGAGTCCTCGCTCAGTGCCAGGCAAGCCCATTCCATAAGTGAGCGGGCGTACTCCAAGCCGCTGAGCATGTCGGCGCACTTGTGCTTGATTGCCTGGAAGCTGCCGATGGGGACGCCATAGGCTATGCGCTCTTTAGCATAGCTAACGGTCATATCGAGCACCTTTTCTCCGCAGCCCACCATTTCAGCACAAAGGGCAGCCATGGCGTAGAGCGACATCTTCTTCAATACCTGCCAGCCATTATGTAGTTCGCCGACGATGTTATCAGCAGGCGCTGGCACGTTGGTCAGTACCACTTCGGACTGTTTTCTCAAAACATCGATGTTGTTCAGCGGACTTATATACACACCCCATTCCTTGGCGTCTACAATAAAGAGCGTGATCCCCTCTTCCGGGTTGGGGCTGTACTTTGTGCGGGCAGCGCAAAGGAAATAGTCTGCTGCTTTAGCATCCCAGACAAACAGCTTGGTGCCGTTGAGGATGTATTCATCGCCGCGCTGCTCAGCTCGCATTTTGATACCCTGGGGCCAGAAGTCACCATCTTGCTCCAGGACAGCGAGAGCGAAGGTAGCCTTTCCTTCAGCTATTTTGGTGAGAAACTCCTTCTTTTGATTTTGTGAACCGGCAAAGAGGATGGGTAGACCGCAGAGGATGACAGTGGAGATAAAGGGGGCGGGTAGCAGGGAACGTCCCATCTCCTCGCACAGGATAGTCAAATCTCTGAAGCTCATTGCTCCACCGCCGAACTCTTCAGGGAAAATAAGCCCGAGCCACCCCAGGTCTGCCATCTTTTTCCATAGTTCAGGGGAATAGCCAACCTCGTCTTCTATCATTGCTCGAACATGACTTCTGGTGCATTCTTTTTCCATGAAGTCACGTGCCATAGTCTTCAGCATTTCTTGTTCTTCAGTAAGTGCCCATTCCATAGTAGTTCTCCTTTCATCCAGTCCTTGTATTTAGCTTACCTGGGTAGTCCCAGTATTCTCTCGGCGATGATGTTGCGATTGATCTCGGAGGTGCCCATCTCGATGGTAGCGCCTCTGGCTCTCAGCATCTGGTACACCCAGTCGCCGCCGTTGAGGGCTAACCTTGAGTCTCTATTCAACTGAGAGTAAGCACCGATGATTTCCATCACAATATCGCCATTGCGTACTCTCATCTCAGCCTGGAAGTTCTTTACTATCGAAGCTTCATTTGTAGGTCTCCACCCTTTGCGCATTCTGGCGACCATGCGCATGCCGCTGCATCTCATAGCTTCTGCCTCGATAGCTATCTGAGCGATCTTCTGTCTGAAGACAGGATCCTCCCAGACCACTTTACCAAAGCGGCGTGTCTCCTTGGCGAGGTCGACGATTGCTCTGACTGCGGCAGACCTCAGTCCTGTGCCGGCCATTGCTGCAGCACCGCCACCCCAGAAAGCGCCACCGCCGCTTCTCTCCGACATGAGGGCAGTGAGGACCACTGCCCAGCCCTGGTTGACCTCACCCACACGGTTTTTGTCTGGCACGCGCACGTTATCGAAATACTCCTCGCCGAACTCTGCATTGCCGGTCATCTGTCTAAGTGGAAGCCTGGTTATGCCAGGGTTTTCGCACTCGACGATAAAGCAGGTGAGGTTGCGGTGGCGAGGGGCATTGGGGTCTGTCTTACAGGCTATAAGACCGAAGTCGGCGAACTCCCACATGCTTGTCCAGATCTTCTGACCGTTTATCACCCATTCGTCGCCGTCCTTTACTGCTGTTGTCTGGATGTTAGCGATGTCAGAGCCAGCATTCGGTTCGGAGAAGTACTCAGCCCAGCTCTCTTCGCCACTTAATATCTTGGGTATGAAGCGTTTCTTCTGCCATTCCTGACCATGTGCCAGGAGCGCTGGTGCTGCTACAAGGAACCCGAGAGACATAGGTCCGGGTGGGGTCCCATGCCTGGCTAGCTCTTCGCGTATGATGGCTATCTCCTCGGGGGGTCTTTCGATGCCACCATATTCCTTGGGATAGCCGAAGCCCACATATCCCGCCTCATACAGTTTCTTCTGCCACCATTTACCAAGCTCGTGGGCTTCGCGGCTGAGAGGGTCCGGTGCTTTGTATTCAGGTGTCCCCCATCCCTTAGGAAGGTTTTTTCTTATCCAGGCGCGCACCTCCTTTCTAAATGCCTCAAGCTTTGCTGATTCGGTAGTCATAAATCCCTCCTTGCTTATTGTTGGTCTTGAAACATTGCTGACGGGACTGACTGGTTGTCCCGGGGCAGCGTTAGTCCAAGGGCAAGGTAATGTTAGCCATTACATGCACTCTTTGTCAAGCCAGAGTACAATTTGTTACAGCGTGTTTTTCCCACAGTTTCTCGGGTGCTGTTTTCGCCGTGAGCAAGTAATGTTTCAAGTTGGTGAGTTTTGTATGTTGGGAGCGGTTGATCGAACTTTGATATAATTAAGTGTCCAGGCAGGTCATTGGCAAAGGGGACAATGGTGGGAATATGAGCCGAGCGCCAAATAATAATGAGTTTATGGTGATCTGTGCGGTGTGCCAACGACCGACTCCTGTAGGCAGAACATTCTGTCAACACTGCTGGTCAGTACTACGTGGCAACGTTGTTTCTGCCAGACAGACGGAGGAGATGGCGAAACAGAGGTCAGAGCGGCTTAGGGCGAGAAGAAGGGTCAGGCTACTGACCATAAGTTTGGTTGCGCTTGTGGTCGTGCTTTTAATTACCTGTGTGAGCTTGTACTATGGCACTGACTTTTTGGTCAAGCCGCCAGCATGGTTAGACTCTGATTCTTCTACAGGGGAATGGGCTATGTTCCGCCACGGCTTAGGGCGGTCAGGCTGTTCTGACTCAATCGGTATCTTGCCGCGGGGAAATCTAAAGTGGGTCTTTCAATCCGGTGCTTCGATTTACTCGTCACCGTCGATAGCCGGCAATATTGTTTATTTCGGCTCACGAGACCACAGACTATATGCCGTCGATGCAGCGACCGGAGCAAAGTGCTGGGAATATGTGACAGGCTCATGGGTCGAATCTTCACCGGCTGTTGTTGATGGAGTTGTCTATTTCGGTTCGAATGATGGCAAACTACATGCTGTCGATGCGGAAACAGGGAGGAAGCTCTGGGAGTTTGCGGTAGGATATCCTGTGAGGTCTTCGCCTGCTGTTGCAGGCGAGGCTGTGTATTTTGGTGCTGATGATTATTCTGTCTACGCTGTGCATGCAGTAAAAGGAGTGAAGCTGTGGCAGTTTGTAACCGATGGGTATGTGGCATCATCACCGGTAGTGGCTGAGGGCATAGTCTACGTTGGCTCAAACGACGGTTTTTGCTATGCGCTGGATGGGTTGAGTGGAAGGCTCCGTCTCCGATTCAAAGCGTATTCTCCCGTGCCAGCTTCACCAGCCGTGAGCCATGGTGTGGTCTATTGCTGTAACTTCAGCGGGCGCTTATTTGCATTCGATGGTAAGGCACGTAGCTCTCCTTGGGAACATGAACTCAGACCTTACTGGCTACAGGCTTATGCTTTTGGGCTGCCTGTACCCAAGCCTTCACCCCAATCGGGGTTTTTGTGGGAAATCAAGATAGCGAGCAGAGTGGAGTCATCGCCGCTGGTGACAGACGACACATTGTATATCGGTGCTACGAATAAGCTGGTTGCTATCGACCTTGTAACTCATCAGAAGCGCTGGGAGTTTGTACCGGATGGTGTAATAGCGGGCTGTATTGCTAAGTGTGGGGACAATATTTATCTTGGCACCGGGAGAGGCAGCCTTTATGCTATAAATGCCGGGACCGGTGAGATGCTGTGGAAATTTCACATCGGCAGTGCAATTACTTCCTCTCCGAGTGTGAGCCAGGGGGTGATTTATGTTGGTTCAGATGACGGAGCTCTATATGCCGTCGAGTAGTCATACCCGCACAGTTATGCCTGCTGTGAATTTTATAAGTATCGCTAATCCTTTACCCCTGTCTTATAGTAACATGTTCGGTGTCAACCGTATGTCAACTGTATAAAGTTTTATTTACCCAGAATTGATTTTTTCAGTTCCTGGTCGATCCAGGCGTATTGGAGTCCGCTGCCATTGTAGTATCCCAACGAAAGCTGCCCATCATAGTTCTTCAACCATGGCCACCAGAACACATACCAGTATGGTGCTGGTAGTGCAATAACATATGCTTGCTCCAGAAGGTAAGGCAGCATCTGTCGGTGTATTTCAGCTACTTTAACCTCATCAGGATAAGCTGCCAGCATTTCATCGCGTGCTTTATTTAACGTCGGGTCATTGACATAGCTTCCATTATACATCCCGGGTCCGGTGTAGTTTATTGCCTTCATATAAGTACCGGCACCGGCATAGCCGCCAAAGAACATCTCGTCGTAGGCACGTCTTATCGATAAGCTGGTATGTGTGCCGAGGTCTTTAGGTTCGATCACCAATTCAACGCCTATTTTAGCCCACATATCTTTTACCAGTTGTAGTGGCTCCATGTATACGCGACTGTTGTAACATATTATTTTTGTTTTGAAACCATCAGGATAACCAGCCTCAGCAAGGAGTTGTTTTGCTTTGTCTGGATGGTATTCAAAAAGCTCTTGCACTGACCTTGGCATTTGCTCCAGAGGCACATAAATATCCGCAAACTCCTTTGCTGGTGTAACTGGCCATTTGAGTAATACGGCATTGCCACCGTAATAATCGTCGACTATCTTCTTATGGTCTATGCCTAACCACAATGCTTGCCTTACTCGTTTGTCGGCGAAGGGGGAGTCTTTCTTATCTGTCCTCATGTAGATACATGCCTGGCCGGCATCAGGGATATAGCTGATATGTTTGAGCTGGGGCATGCGCAAATATTCCTGCGCTTGTTCCCAGTCGGCGGCGACCCGATCGAGCTGACCGGTGCGGAAAGCAGCGTGAACGGTTGACTCGTCTCCGAGATTTAGCACTTTAATACCGTCCACATAAGGCAGTTGGTCACCCTTCCCGGGACCGATGGGGTTTTTCCCCCAGTAGTCCGGGTTGCGTATATAAGAAGTGACGCTGCTAGCTACAAATTCGGTCAGGATGAACGGACCGGTGCCAATGCTGTTTTTGGGATCGTTCATATCGCCAAACTGCTCTATAGCGTCCCGTGGATATATCTTCATGAAGTCAAACATCACGGTGACTACATCAACAAAATTCTCTGGTCTGCACTTGATGACCACTGTATAAGGGTCGGTAGCGGATATCTCTGTGGTCTCGGCTGCCCTCGGGTATGTCCTTTTGAAATATGCTGTAGGTAGCGTGCACTGACGTTTTAGAGAGAAAACGACATCGTCGGCAGTGAGTTCTCGTCCATTTGTCGGTGGCTTATTGTGCCATTTTACACCTTTGCGGATGTGAAGGACTATGGTGTCTTTTCCCTGTATCTCCCAGCTCTCAGCGAGGCAGCCTGTTGCATATTTTAAGCGGTTGTTTGAGCTGGCCTGGAAAGCGCATTCTCCTGAGCCATAGCCACCAGCTTTTCCCTTTGTCCAATCTCCTGTGAGGAGCTCCTCATGGGTATAGGCAAGGGTAGCGCAATATGCTTGAGGTTGGATAGCATCATCAAATGCTGGAGGGTCAGCAGTTGCACCCAATGTGATGATACCCCCGTAGACTGGTCTTTCTTTCTCCGTGCTTATTCCCTCTTTGATTCCCCTGGCACAACTACCACCTAGCAGAGCAATAATAAATACCACAATGAGAAAACTGATCAAAACCCGGCCTTTTGCTGTCATTGTTCACCCTCCCTTATGTTATGCGTTGCCCTGGATATGCTGTGGACTCGTTTGTCCCAAATGTAGTCCCATTTTAAAACTTTGTTGGTTGTTCTGCAATCGTCATCTGCGATATATTGGTGGGTCACGGTTGTCGTGTGCTAAGTGGATGGACTTCACAAATTGGGTTGTTTTCTTATGAGGTTGTCAGCCTGCTCAGGACTCTCTGACCCTCAGAAGTGCCGGTGTGACCAAGTTTACCTTGTCCAGACACTCTACAGATTAAATGCGGGTCGCCCCGAGGGAAACTACCGCCAAATTTTGCATGGCTATATAAGGGAAATGTCATGGTGGAAGAGGTCACCTGCTCCAGCACTGTCGTGGCAGCTTGGGTCGCAAGGTCATAAAAAATGCGGCTCATTTACTTGACAGTCTGTTAAATGTGGTGGTATAAAAGTGCTTACTGCCTGGTCAAACAGGGTGATGCTTTTCAGCAAGGTATAGTTGCCGGTGCTTTTCATCGTGTTTGTATCGGGCTAAAGTGGGAAAAAAAATTAAGGAGGGTTAAGAATGCAGGTCAAGACATACCCCGAGTTTAGCAGTCGTTATCCATTACTCCTGACTAACTTTATGAAGAGACCAGTCCGTTTATATCCAGATGATATCGGGATTGTCTACCGTAATGAAGCTGGTGAGTATTACCGGT
Source organism: Dehalococcoidia bacterium (assembly GCA_034433775.1). Taxonomy (GTDB): domain Bacteria; phylum Chloroflexota; class Dehalococcoidia; order GIF9; family UBA5629; genus CALJTV01. Next base: position 10,732 of record DAOUAI010000071.1, on the reverse strand, counting down.
TTACCTGGCGGCAGTGGTACAAGCGTACCTGTCAACTTGCTCACGCCTTAAAGGAGCTCGGAGTGCAGCCTGGAAAGCCGGGGGAACCTGGTGACCGGCTAGGGGCTATGGCTCTTAATCATCACCGCCATTTGGAATTAATCTATGCCGGGACCTGTCTAGGGGCAGTTTCGCATCCAATTAACGTGGTATTGTCACGGGAACATATGGTACATACTATAAACCATGCCGAGGACAAGATCATATTCGTCGATGATGTTATTCTACCTCTGCTTGAATTGATATACGACCAGATAAAGTCGACGGTAAAAGCGTTTGTTTATATGTCGGACCGCCCCGGGAAACCCCAAACGCGACTAGAGCCTTTGTATGAGTATGAGGAGTTGATCAAGGGAAAACCTGACGAATTCGACTGGCCTCTGCTGGATGAGGATACATGTGCGGCTCTCTATTATACTACGGGCACGACTGGCATACCTAAAGGGGTGATGTTCACTCATCGGCAACTTTATTTACAGTCTATACATCTACTAGCTCTAGGTGGGATGGCAATGGCGAACATGATGATTGAGATGCTTGAGACGTTGATGACCACGAGGGCTGAAACGGTTGATAAAGTAATAGCTGATGGCGGACGGTGGGATGATTTGCTCGATAAGTTGGTTGCTGGTATACCCAAGGTGAATGTACCCTTGGTAAATATCCCGCTTTTCCATATCCATGGGTGGGGCTCTCCATGGTACAATGTTGCTTCTGCCAGTAAAATAGTGTTTCCAGGCAGGTTCAGCCCTCGTACTTTCTGCGAAATTGTCCAGACGGAGAGGGTTACTTCGGCAGCGCTTGTACCAACTATGCTAGCTATGCTCATTGAATTTGAAGACTTGAAGAAGTATGACTTGAGCAGCCTTCGCACCATCGGGACGGGGGGTGCTGCACTGCCGTTAGGGCTCAAAGCCAAAGCAGAGAAAGTATTCCCGTTCATGAGAGCAGGCTCGGGGTATGGGATGACGGAGACGGCTGGTCCTGCTATTCTAGCTACCTTGAAGCGTAATATGCTCGACTGGCCCAAAGAGAAACAGGATGAGGTCAGGGTCAAGACAGGGTTGGCACCATTAGGAATTGAAGTTCAGGTACTTGGCGAAGATGGGAAACCGGTCCCCCACGATAATGCAACACTTGGTGAGATAGTGCTTAGAGGGCACTGGATACTGGAGCAATATTTTAAGGACCCGGAGAAGACACAAACAGCATGGCGTGATGGCTGGTTCCATACTGGGGACATGGCTAAAGTGGATGAAGATGGCTATATTATTATTGCTGACAGGATAACTGATGTGATCAGGAGCGGTGCGGAGATGGTGCCTACTGTGCTACTGGAGAATTTGGCAGCGACCTGTGACTATGTCCTTGAGGCAACGTTTGTGGGTGTCCCGGATGAAAAGTGGGGAGAGCGACCCATGGCGATTGTTAAGCCAGTGCCCGGTTGTTCGGTGACTGAGGATGATATTTACAAGTTCCTACTAGCTGAAGGAGTTGACAAAGGCAAAATAACAAAATGGATGCTGCCAGACTATATAGCCTTTTGTGACGCTATACCAAGAACCAGCGTGGGCAAGTTTGACAAGATCGCTATCCGTAAGAACCTGAGCGAGTTTCTTGCTAAAGCGAAGAAGATGCGCTAGCTTTGTTAAGAGTAAGCAGAGTAAAGTACAATCTTTACAGCCATAATTGTTTGGTCTAAAATGCATATCTTGAGCTACTGGCTCAGGAGCGAGTTAGTGCTTGTTAAAAGCAAAGCTTGCTTGAAGGGAGGGATATGTCATGCGTAACTTTACATTCTGGTCAGGTGTGCTTCTTGCTGTACTCCTCGTGGGGGTATGCAGCGGATTGGCGTCCTCCTCTGTAGCGGTAGCCAAAACTATCGAGGATTTAGCCCCGGTTGTTCAGCCGCCTGCTCAGAAATCACCAGCGGGTGAGGAGTTGACCATGACCTGCAGGTATCCGGTGCTCAGCAGTTATGCAGGAAGTTATTTCTCTTATAGCATTGATTTGCAATACACAGGGGGTAAGGAACCAAGGGTGTTTGACCTTAAAGCTGAGGCACCGTCTGGTTTTACCTGTTCTATTACCCCGGGGTATGAAACAACTGAAATAGCGGCTATACGCATTGACCCGGATAAGGGCTACCCGGAAACAATAAAGGTCACAGTACGCCCGTATATCTGGCTAACGCCTGAGCCGGGGGAATATACGGTGAAGGTCTTTGCGAGCTCTGGGGCTCTCAAGAGCAGCATCGAGCTTAAGGCCATAGTGACCGCAAAATACGATATGGCTTTAGAGCCGACTGGAGGACGGTATAATACCGAGGCTACGGCCGGTAGTGACAACTATTTTTCGATTACGGTGAAGAACACAGGCACAGCCCCGTTGGAAAAGATCACTTTTGGTTCCAGCATAACAGGCAGTCCTCCCGGATGGAGTGTTACCTTTAACCCTGATAAGATCGATACTTTAGCTGTTGGTGATGAGCGTGAGGTGCAGGTTAACATAAAGCCGGCACGGAAGACGATAGCTGGTGATTATATGGTAACTCTTTCGGCTGATACCGAGACAAAGAATGCTTTCAGTAGCGCCAGTATAAGGGTCACTGTTCTTGTGCCTACGATTTGGGGGTGGGTGGGTGTTGGCATTATAGTGCTGGTAATTGCCGGGCTCGCAGTCCTGTTTATGCGGCTGGGTAGACGGTGAAAGTTTTATGTCTGCTGAGTACGCTATTGAGACTAAGGAACTGGTAAAAGTCTACGGCACCAAAGTGGCAGTGGACAGATTGAACCTTCGTGTTGCTGAAGGGGAGGTTTTTGGTTTTTTGGGTCCGAACGGTGCTGGGAAGACGACGACGATACTAATGTTGCTGGGATTGACTGAGCCTACCTCTGGCAGTGCTCGTGTGTATGGTAGTGACCCTACCAGGGAGCCATTGAAGGTGAAACGGATTGCTGGATACTTGCCGGAAAAAGTCGGCTTCTATGATGATATGACAGCGAAACAAAATCTGGAATACACTGCTGCCCTGAATGGTATTTCTATAGAGGTTGCTGAGAAGAAGATCGAGGAGCTGTTAAAGCTAGTAGGGCTGGCTGATGTGGCAGAGCATAAGGTTGGCACGTTTTCTCACGGCATGAAGCAGCGTCTGGGTATTGCCGATGTTATGGTTAAAGACCCTAAAATAGCCTTTTTTGATGAGCCAACGGCTGGCATAGACCCTGAGGGGACGGACCAGGTGTTGACGCTGATCAAGAGCATGTCTAAGCAAGGGGTGACCATAGTTATCTCTTCTCATCAGTTGCATCAGGTGCAGAAGGTGTGTACGAGGGTGGGCATAATGGCTAATGGACGTCTAGTAGCTGAGGGGTCGGTGGATGAGCTCGGGAAGCAGATTATCGGGGGAGGTAAGTTTAGAATAGAAGCGCAGGTGTCTCAGCCTAGTGATAGGCTTGTGAATGCGATAGAGAGGGTTCAAGGCGTTGGCAATGTGGAGGTCAACGGTGACCGCTTGCTTATTAGCTGTGATGAGGACATAAGGGCACAAATTGCGCGTGTCATCATTGATAGTGAGAGCCTGCTTGTCCAGATGAAGATCGAGGAGTATAGCTTGGACGATATCTATCTTAGATATTTCCGGGAGTCTTAGAGATGACAGGCTTGAGAGCTGTCTTTTGGAAAGAACTTAGCGACCATTTCAGCAGTTTGCGTTTTATCATACTTTCTATACTCATTTATCTGGCAGGTGTAGCTACAATATATGTAGCGGCGCAAAATATACGGGCAGATGTGACGGCGGCAACCAGATTTATCTTTCTAAGGCTCTTTATTGTCTCTGGGGAGAATATTCTTTTTTCTTTTCCTTTCTTTCTGTCACTGTTTATCCCTATCATCGGTATCGCTCTGGGCTTTGACGCTGTGAACAGCGAGCGTACCAGCGGTAATCTAAGCCGTCTCCTGTCACAACCGTTATATCGGGACTCAGTGATAAACGGGAAGTTCCTTGCCGGGCTGGTTACTCTGTCTATCCTGGTAGTGAGCATAGTTACTCTTGTGGCGGGAATGGGGTTGCGTATGATAGGTGTACCTCCGACGGCAGAAGAGGTGTTACGTCTATTTGTCTTTATGTTTATCAGTATCGTTTATGGGGGTTTCTGGCTATCTCTTTCGGTGCTTTTTTCGGTTTTGTTTAATCGCACAGCAACTTCAGCATTGGCATCTGTAGCACTGTGGATTTTTATGTTTCTCTTTGTCACTATGGTCGCCGAGGTTATCGCTGGTGCAGTCGTGCCCGTTGATCAGAGTTCGACTGTGGAAGTGATAGCTCGGAATGATGAGATATATCGTACTATCAGTAGAGTATCACCCAGCACGCTATATGGTGAAAGTGTGCAGGTATTGCTTATGCCGGAGCTGAGCAACCCCAGCTCAACCCTTATGCTGATAAGCATTTATACTGCTGGCATGATGCCGACACCATTATCACTGGGGCAGAGTCTGCTGGTTGTCTGGCCGCAAGTAACCAGCCTTATTGGTCTCACTGCACTTTGTTTTGCTGCTTCTTACATCAAGTTCATGCGCGAGGAGATAAGATCGACTTAAGCCCCGCTAGCTATTGAAGTTACCGACTGGCGAGCAAAAACATGATTTTCAGACATCTTGTTGTTGGACCGTTAGCCTGTAATTGTTACATCGTAGGTGATGAAACTACAAAGCAGGGGATGGTCATCGACCCCGGTGCTGAAGGCAGGACTATTCTAAGGGCTGTTAGCGAGCTGGGTTTATCTATAAAGTTGATTGTGGTCACTCATGCCCATTTTGACCATGTTGGTGCAGTCCCTGCAGTTAAGGAGGCAACCGGTGCTCAGCTGGCTATACATGAGGCGGATGCGTCAATGCGCCTGGGGCCGTTTGCTCGAATGATGGCTTCAATAAGCGGGGGCTCCTTTTCCCGTTCTTCTAAGCCTGAGAGATTGCTCAGAGATGGTGATGTGATTGAAATAGGTGGTTTGCGTTTTACTGTTTTGCACACCCCGGGGCATAGCCTCGGGGGCATAAGTCTCTATGGTAACGGTGTAGTTTTTACTGGTGATACGTTGTTTAACTACGGTGTGGGCAGGAGTGATTTCCCCGGCTGCAGTCACAGGCAGCTTATTGACAGCATTAAGAGCAAGCTGATGTCGTTGCCTGATGATACCATTGTCTACCCCGGGCATGGACCGCCTACCACTATTGGCGAGGAAAAGAGAGGCAACCCCTTCCTTTAGGGGTTGCCTCTCTTTTTGTTTCAGGGCGCCTCTTCTAAAGCTCTAGATTATCCACAGGGGGCAGAGCACCAGTGTTACTGTGGCTATGAGTTTGGCGACGATATGAAGCGAAGGACCTACCGTGTCTTTCAATGGATCACCAACTGTATCACCGACTACTCCGGCAGCATGTGCAAATGAACCTTTGGCAAGGGTATTCCCCGCTTCATCTTTAAGCTGCCCGTCCTCGATATATTTCTTGGCGTTATCCCAGGCACCACCGCCGTTGTTCATGAAGGAGGCTAGAAGGATAGCTGAGAAAGTTCCCACCATTAGGAACGAGCCGACGGCTGCTGGGGCGCTGAAGCCACTTATCTTAAGGTAGGCGAATATGACTCCGACTGCCACTGGCAGAAGGACCGGGAGAAGTCCCGGGGCGATCATCCCTTTTAATGCTGCCCTGGTGGTGATGTCGACAGCCCGAGCATAATCTGGGCGAGAAGTACCTGCCATAATCCCGGGGTCGGACTTGATCTGACGGCGCACCTCCTCGATTATTTTGCTGGCTGCGTTACCTACTGACCGCAGTGACCAGGCACTGAACAGGAAGACCATCATTATTGCTAACACAGCACCGATAAGCACTTCAGGAATGACCAGATTGATATTGAATAGCTGTCCCTCTTTATCTTGGAAGAGTAGCACTCTATCGAAGTAAGCCTGGAAGAGCAGGAAACCGGCTAGTCCTGCTGATATCATAGCATACCCTTTGGTTAGGGCTTTGGTGGTATTACCAGCAGCATCAAGGTGGTCAGTTACTCTTCTGATATGTTCTCCTGCTTTTGTAAACTCGTTGATGCCGTTAGCATTGTCTGTTATAGGTCCGAAGGTGTCTTCCGCGAGAATGAATGGGCAGGTCATAAGCATACCCATAGTGGCGATTGCAGTACCATAAGCACCACTTATCCACCATGGTAGGTCAAGTCCTGAAAGGGTGCCGAACCATTAAGTGAGTCCTATGGCGGCACAAATCACCAACGCTGTAGGCATTATGGTTTCAAACCCGACAGACATACCGGTGACGATGGTTGTCGCTGGGCCGGTGCGGCAAGCTTCAGCGATGCTCTTTGTGGGTTTAAACCTGGACTCTGTGTAGTACTGCGTGATGTAGACTACGACTACACTGGTGGCGATGCCGACAAGCCCAGCTCCCATAAGCCATAGCCACCCTTGTGCCAGTGGTCCAAACATCACTTTGCAGATGCCGACCATTGCACCGGCACATATAGCCAGTGCCACATAGTAGCCCCTATTTAAAGCATTCATCGGGTCTTCGCCTTCGCTTCGGCTATACACTGCTAGTATGCCAATCATGCTTGCAATGATACCGCAGGCGCGGATAACTAGAGGAAAGAGCACCCAGCCGACCGCAGTCAGTGGCGCCATGCCGGCTTTAATTGAGAGAAGATATAAAGCGGTGCCGATTATCATGGCGCCGATATTCTCAGCGGCTGTGGACTCAAATAGGTCAGCGCCACGACCAGCGCAGTCGCCCACATTGTCGCCAACCTGGTCAGCAATAACGGCTGCATTTCTAGGGTCATCTTCTGGAATACCGGCTTCTACTTTACCAGCTAAGTCAGCCCCCATATCAGCCGCTTTAGTGTAAATTCCGCCGCCAAGTTGAGCGAAGAGGGCTACCATACTAGCGCCGAAACCGAAAGCAACGATGAGATGAGGAGCGATCTCAGGGTGAGTTGCTCCGCCGTAGGCGAAAAACATTATCGTTACCCCGAGCAAGCTGAGGGTAACGATGAGGAATCCGGAGACAGCTCCGCCTCGCAGTGCTATTTTGATAGCTTGGTTCAGACCACGGTGCGACGCTGCGGCACAGCGGACATTCGACTTCACTGCGATCCACATACCTACAATGCCAGAGACGCAGGAACAAAGCCCGCCGACAAGAAAGGCTAGAGCTGTCCTCCATCCTAGACCGAGCGCTGAGACTCCCAGCATATCCAGTTCAGCGGGGCTGCTCAACTTGGCAAGTATGAATCCGATTATTGCTGCTACTAATAGGGCGGTTATGCCGATGGTGGAATACTGGCGGCGGATGAACGCCCATGCACCCTCTGCGATTCTAGAGTTCACATCTCGCATTTCAGGTGTTCCGCTATCAGCTCGCAGGATATATCTTATTAATGCCAGTGCGAATACGATGCCGATAGCGCAACCTACTACCACCACCCAGAAAATTCCTGGAATTTGTGCCATTGAAACCTCCTTTGACAGAATTTTTAAGCCTGCGGCTCGGGCTCTTAGATAGGCTTATGAAAATCTAGGTGGTATTATTGGCCGAGCAACCACATATTTATGCAGGGCTTTGTAGCCTCACATCGGCAGAGGACATTTTAGTACAAAGGTTTAATTTAAGTCAACGCAGCGATAGTCACTCGACTTTCCAGCCAAGTCGTGAATATAGCACCATGCCAACTATCAGTAATGCGAGAGAGAAGAATGTTGTCGAGATTATCTGAGCAAAAGTCAGAGGGTTATACGCGGCCACGTTTGGTCCCGCTATTAAGTATATAATTGAAGTATGTGCCGATGAAACAGGATAAATGCGCGCAAATACTCGAAGCGGCGCTGGTAAGAACTCGTATGGCGCAAATAGGCCAGATATAGCAGATGTTACTACTGCTATGCCAACGCCGGTCATGATTGCGCCTTGGAGATGTTTAATTAAAGTACCAGCTATTAGTCCTACACCGGCAGATGCGCAGATTACCAGTAAAATGAACCCCACCCCTTGCAGAACCTGGGCTTGAGTACCTGTAAAACGTGCTCCAAGTGCAACACCGATTGCCACAACTAAGGTTGCTGCTAAGCAGGAGATTGCAACCACGGCTAGGATTCTGCCGATGAAATCTTTATAAGGTTTTATCGGCATTGATATCAACTTGGCGAGAAGGCCGTTTGCCCTGTCTCCGGCAATACTGGCGGGAAGATTAGCCATGCAGCCTGTCATAAGTGCAAAGACCATCATTGACATGGTAATTGAACCCTTGACATAGGGAATTATTTCTTTCGGAGCACCGCCAGTGAATGAAAAGCTTCCGATGACCACCCAAATGATGGGCCAAGCTATGGTCCAGAATAATGCTGCCCGCTCTCTTAGCAACTCTTTAGCTGTTTTGTCAAAAGCTCCAGATATCTGGCCCAATTAGAGAGTTGCCTCCTGCATACTTTTCTCTGTCAGCCTGAAGAAGACGTCTTCGAGAGTTGGTCTTGTCATTTCTACACGCCGGACCCTGTGCCCAGCTTGGCTGAGGGCTCTTATCACCCCTGCAAGTACTGTGTCCCCATTTCGTACATAGATTTTATAGCCGCTAGGCATTTGCGCTACGTTTCCGCTTACGCTGAAACCTTTTAATATACTGAACGCACTATCGGTCATTTCAGCAGTCTCTACAGTGATTGCGTCTTCGGCGGCATATTTTCTCTTAAGTTCGTCAGGAGTGCCTTCAGCTATTATTTTGCCATCATCTATAAGTCCCACTCTTGATGCTAGCTCCGCGTCACTGCCGATATGGGTGATCAGGAGGATTGTTGTTTTGTTATCCACTATTTCTCGAATCATGCTGAAGAACCCCCTTCTGGCAGTGGGATCGAGCCCGGTGGTTGGTTCATCCAGGATAAGGACTTTGATACCAGGGAAAAGTGCTGTAGCAACCTCTAACCTTTTTCTCATCCCGCCAGAGTATTTGGCAACTTGCTTATCTGCCTCCTCATAAAGCCCGACGCGTTTCAAAATCTCGTCTACCAATCGAGTTCCCTGGTCACCTGAATAGCCGAGGAGAGTGGCAAAATATTTTAGATTTTCTCTTCCTGAAAGCTTGGGTGAGGAGAAATTCTCCTGTGGTACATAGCCAATAAGTGACTTGGCTTCCATGGGTGTCTGCCCATAAATCTCTACAACGCCACTGCTCGGCATCTTTACTCCGGCAATTATTGAAGCAAGCGTGGTCTTGCCCGAACCATTCGGACCCATAAGAGCGTAGAATTCACCCTCTTGCAGGATAAGATTTACTCCATCCAGCACATTACGGGTGCCATAGGTCTTAACAAGTTTTTCTACATGTACGGCAGGCACTATCGACTCTTTTAGAACAACTTCGAATTGCTTATAAGCTACATGCTGATGCTGATTTGTGTTCGTTTTATATTTTAGCTTTATTCTACATCGGTGATTTCTCAGCAGCAAGATGAGAGGTTGGTCTTATGTAGGCTAATGTACTGGCAGCAGGGCTTTGTTGCCAGTTGCTGGAGCGGGTAAAATAGACTGGGTGGGCAAAAAAGTGTCAGTAACTCCACTTCGGCGACAGTACCTAAGGATAAAACAGCGATATCCGGAGGCTATAGTTTTCTTCAGACTGGGGGACTTTTATGAGACCTTTGATGAAGATGCTAGGGTTACATCCAGGGTGCTTGGGATCACTTTAACCTCACGGGAGATGGGGAAAGGTCAGCGAGTACCTATGGCGGGGATCCCATTTCATGCTCTTGATAATTATCTGGCCAAACTTATCAACGGTGGCTACAAGGTAGCCATATGCGAGCAATTGAGCCCGCCGGGTAAGGGGCTGGTTGAACGCGATGTAACACGAGTGGTGACGCCGGGCACAGTGATTGAGACTGCTCTTCTGGGTGACAGAAATAACAATTATCTGGTTAGTGTAGCTGTCGATGGGAATGAGGCTGGGGTGGCTTACGCCGACATCACCACCGGTGAATTTGCTACCACGCAGTTATTGTCGAGCCAGGTTGTTAATGAAGTGGAGCGGCTCCAGCCGGCTGAGCTTATAATTCCCAAGGATTTTAAGGCTGATTGGCTGGTTTCTTTTACCTCGATAAGCAAGGTTGAAGGTTACTTTTTCGAGTTCGATGTGGCGCACAAAGTTTTGGTAGACCACTTTGAGGTGGCTTCGCTAGAGGGGTTTGGCTGCGCACATTTGCCTTTGGCGGTGCGAGCGGCAGGCGCAGTCCTTTATTACCTTAAGGAGAATCAAAAATCAGCTCTGAGTCGATTAACGCGGCTAGCGACATATTCACCGCAGTCCTTTATGATTTTGGACGCACAGACGCGGCGCAATCTGGAGCTTTTCACTAGTGCTAGGCACGGGACGAGTGCTGGCTCTTTGATTTCGGTTATTGATTTGACACAGACGTCTATGGGGGGCAGGCTGCTGAGAAGGTGGCTGGGACAACCTCTTATTGATGTGAGACAGATTGAAAGGCGACAAGGGGCTGTAGAAAAGTTTTACCAGAGCACGCTGTTACGGCGTGAGCTGGGCTTACTGCTTGCGGATGTTCCTGACTTGGAGCGGCTGATAAACCGGGTAAGAGGAGGTACTGCAAACCCACGGGACCTTGTTGCCTTGTGC
>DAOUAI010000070.1:0-20004 GCA_034433775.1 Dehalococcoidia bacterium | reverse complement strand
TATTAGCATATGGGTACTTAGCTTGAACTTGAGAGAAGATCTCCTCGGCACTCACATGTTTATCAGCATTGTGAAGTGCCTCCACCACCATCATTCTCTGCGGCGTTAACCGATAACCCATACCTCTGAGTATTTGTCCGCAGCTCATATCGCCTGTAATTGTAGCAGTTCTTCGGGACTTTTGCAATTAATTGCTAAAGCAAATCATCGAAAGTACTTTATGACACCTTGTCTTTGCTATCCAAGGCTATTGTTACCGGCCCATCATTATGTATCTCCACCAGCATATGCTGCTGGAAACGACCTGTCACCACCCTTAGACCGCTGCTCTTGAGGTAATCAACAAAAGAATTAAACAGCGGCTCTGCTTGCTCCGGTGGCGCTGCTCCTTCAAAACTTGGTCTGCGACCTTTGCGAACATCAGCAAGTAAAGTAAATTGACTGACTACTAACAGCTCTCCTCTTATGTCAAGTAAAGAAAGATTGAATTTACCTGCATCGTCGGAGAAAATGCGCAGGTTAATTATTTTGTTCGCTAGATAGACAATGTCTTTCTCGCCATCGTCTTTAGCCACGCCCACAAATACCACTAACCCGTGCCCTATCTCAGCTACCACGCCACTGTCAACAGCCACGGAGGCTTTTGTTACGCGCTGCGCCAGTGCCTTCATAATATTCCAACCGCAATTTCCGTATTATCCCAGTGCACACTATTTTACGCAATAGCACCCGCGTGAAACAAACGATATTACCAATCTCTCATTTACCTAAATTGACACCCAATGTCTGATGCAGTAGAATGATTTTCGTAGCAGAGAGGGAGGCACGAGCATGATCGAAATGACCATTGACAGCATTAGAGTAAGTTTGATGAATTACCAGCATGTGGTGATCCTGAAAGAGAAAAGGTCAGACCGCTATCTGCCGATCTGGATCGGTCCGGCGGAAGCAGATGCCATTTCACTAAAACTGCAAAATGTTGACCTAGCACGCCCGATGACGCATGACCTGCTCAGAAACGCCATACTCGCCCTAGAAGCAGCTTCAGAAACTACAGTCAGCAAGATCGTGGTCAACGATCTCCGTGCCGATACATTCTATGCCCAGATTATCTTCGAGCCTACCGAGAGCCCCAGCCCCGTGGGTATAAAGTTCGCCCGCGAAGGTAGTGCACACCGTGAATACGACCAGGAAACCCCGATATCAATCACCTGGCAGGGTAGAGGATATAAAGGCAAAATAATCAACCAGTGGCACGAGAAAGACCACCGCTTCTTGGAGATAGCAACAGAACACGGCCTAATTTTTGAAGTTTGCTCCCGCGAAAACAGTAAGGAATGGCTACTTAGCAAGATGAAACTCGATTCTCGTCCCAGCGATGCCATTGCTCTAGCGGTTAGAGCTACTGTGCCCATCTTCGTAGAAGAATCAGTCTTAGATAAAGCCGGCATCTTTCTAGATCGAGAGACCGGGAAGCCCATACTGGCAGATAGAACCAGCGATAAAGATAAATCAGAGGACAGTAGCAAAGTCGACGAGCAAGAACTCAAAAAGTTATCAGCATTTTACGACTTTATCAATACCCTTGACCTAGATGACTTGGGCAAGCGCAAATCCTGAACACTCTGTTCTCGGATAACCGGATTGCCTGTGCAAGCTGGCTTCCCTCTAGTACAAACAGAAAATCAGGCTTAAGTCCGATGAATAATCGTGGCTATCTGATAAACTAAAGGTGGTTGGGCATAGCAGAGTTTTACTGATTCAAGCCCAAAATACCTTAAGTGTATTGTGGTCAGAAAGATGGTGTCAGTACTGTTAGTTAGAGGAGGGGATTGTGGCTTGAACGGAAAAGGCGGGCAAAAAGATCGGGGGGCAAAAGAATGGGTGCGCCCGCTTTGGTTCCTCTTCAGCGTTGGTTGGTACGTAGCTCTTAGCTTGGCGATCCCAACCGGCATAGGCTTCTGGCTCGACCGACCAGAGGTTTTCGATACGCGACCCCTGCTTACCCTAGTGGGGTTCACGATAGGAACCGTGACTGCATTTTACGGTCTTTACCGCATGCTTCGACAATTCTATTTGGAACAACGAGAGAGCGAGAAGAGTAAAGGTAAAGAGAAAACATCATGAATATGGGACTTGGCTGCTCTTTCAAAATACTGGCCGGGGTGGCTCTAATTCTCCTGATACTGTTAGTCCTCGGGTTTATTATCGGTCCCATAGGCTCTAAACTGTTAGGCATCCAAGCACCCAGCGCCTTGGGTGTCCCTAAGCCACATGTAGAATTACCCTCAGAAAAGGTCCTCCACATAAATGAGTTTTTTGCCATCACCAACACACTCCTCGCGTCGTGGCTTACCATAGTTGTGCTGGTTACTATTTTCGCATTCTGCACCCGCAAGATGAAGCTGATCCCAGATAGACTTCAGAACTTTGCCGAGCTAATCGTGGAAAGTCTGCTCAACTTTATCCAAGGGGCAGCAGGAGAAAAGAACGCCCGGACTCTCTTCCCCATAGTGGCAACTATATTCCTTTATGTCATCACCAATGCTTATATGGCCCTACTTCCCTTCTTCGGTACCATCGGTATTATAGAAAGCACCGGTGCTTTTGTGCCACTCTTCCGTGCTGCGAATACAGATATAAATGTTCCTTTATCCATAGCTCTCGTATCCTTCCTGTTCGTAGAATACTGGGGGCTGAAATCTCTAGGGTTTTTCCGTTACCTGAACAGTTTCTTCAATCTTGGTCAATTGCGCGATGGTCTCATAAACTTATTTAAAGGAAAGATCAGACCTGCGATCACGGGCATCGCTTTCGGCTTCATCAACCTGTTTGTTGGTTTCCTCGAAGTATTTAGCCACTTCATCCGTATCATAAGTTTTACCTTCCGTCTTTTTGGCAACATGACAGCAGGCGAAATACTGCTTCTTGTCGTCTGTTTCCTGGTCCCCTTTATTGCCACCATCCCATTCTACGGACTGGAACTACTCATCGGGTTCATCCAGGCGCTTATCTTTGCCGGACTTACATTAGTATTCGGCATTATTGCTTTAACCCCTCACACTGAGGAGGAACATTCTTAAAAAGGAGGTTTATAAATGGAAGCTGAAGCAATGAAGATGCTGGCTGTAGGACTAGCTGCAGGACTGGGTTTCCTGGGTCCGGGACTGGGCCTTGGGCTTATCGGCTTCGGTGCCATGCAAGCCCTAGGGCGCAATCCTGAAGCCAGAGGACCCATCCTGACCAACATGATTTTAATTGGAGCCTTAGCCGAAGCTATCGGAATTTACGCACTGATCACAGCCATAATCCTGGCGATAGTCGTCTAATCAAACGACAGGACAAGATGGAGGAAAGGCTGATATGGAAAATGGGAATTTGCCAACTTCTCTTAGTGTCATCATCGGAGCCATAGTAGTTGGCGCTATAGTCTTCGCCGGTCTCCTTATCACGGCGTTTATCATCGGTTCATTTATACCAGAAGGCTAAAGTGTCGAAATAAATTCAAAACGGAGCGAGATGGAAGGTATTGGAATAAATCTGCCGCTTCTATTAGCTTTCTTAGTAAATTTTATCATTCTGTTCGTGCTTTTGAGTGTCCTCCTTTACAAACCGGTACTCAGAATGCTTGATGAGAGGCAGGCTCGAATCAGAGATGCTATGGAACAAGCTGAGCAGATCAAGCAACAGGCAGCACGCAGCGAAGAGGAAATAAAGGCACAGCTAGAAAAGGCACGCCAAGAGGGGCAAGCCATCATCGCCCAAGCAGCTCAGATAGGAGAAAGGATTAGAGAGGAGGCTAAGGAAGGCGCCCGTAAGGAGGCTGAAGCTATCATCATTAAGGCACGCGCTGAAATACAGCAGGAGCGTGACAGGGTGATTGATGAACTGCGTCGCGAATTCGCTGATATAGCAGTCCTAGCTGCGGAGAAAGTGATCAAGGAGACACTGGATAAAGAGAGACACCGAAAGATAATCGAGCAGACCCTTAAAGAAAGCACATTACTTAAATAATCAGCATAAGGTAATCTATGGTAACAACTTTTGCCAAGCGCTGTGCCCAGGCTATCTTCGAACTTGCCAAAGAAAACGGCAAGCTCGAGGAATGGCGCCCAGAGTTAAAAGAAATTGCACAACTGGCTGCAGACCCAGAAATCGTGTCATTTATAGAGAACACAAAAATCTCTACGGAACTCAAAATGAAACTCTTGCGTGAGAGATTGGCAAAAATAAGTCAGCTACCTCTAAATCTTGCTTGCTTGCTTATAGCTAAAGGAAAATTCAGAGAGTTCGACCAGGTTATTCAGGCTTATGAACAGTTACTCAATGAGCAATATGGGATAAAGCACGCTGAAGTTATCACAGCCACTCCACTTACTGAGACAGAAAAAGAAAATATTAGGCAATATCTGGAATCTGTAATTGGAGAGAAGGTGGCCTTGACCTTGGAGGTGAACCCTGAAATTATCGGGGGCTTCATCGCCAGGGTCAATAGCAGCTTAATCGATGGCAGCATCCGAACCAGACTACAAGCTCTGAGGAAAAATCTAATTGGAGCCGTAAGATGATGCCACTCAGGAGGGTAGTATGACAACTAGAGAACGAGACATAGTCTCCATAATTAAAGAACAAATCAAGCAGTTCGGTACCACAGTGACTATGGTTGATGTGGGCACTGTGATCGAAGTCGGTGACGGGGTAGCTCGTATTCAGGGGCTTTACGGTGCTAAGTACAATGAGCTACTCGAATTCCCAAATGGCATCATGGGCTTAGCCCTCAACCTCGAAGAGGACTGCGTCGCTGCTGTCGTCCTCGGTGACTGCAGTCAGATTAAAGAAGGGGACGAGGTAAAAAGCACCGGCAGAGTAGTCGAAGTACCAGTAGGCAAGGAGTTGATAGGCAGAGTTATTGATCCTGTGGGCAATCCACTGGATGGGCTAGGACCTGTCAAGGCTACAAAAACCCGCCCTGTGGAGAGAGTCGCACCTAACGTGGTCATGAGACAGCCAGTTAATACGCCAGTCCACACTGGCATAAAAATAGTCGACGCACTGATCCCTATCGGACGAGGGCAGCGCGAACTAATCATAGGTGACCGCTCAGTCGGTAAGTCAGCCATAGCCATAGATACCATAATCGCCCAAAAGGGCGGCGACCTTATCTGTATATATGTTGCCATCGGACAGAAGACATCCAAGGTAGCCCAAGTGATAGACATATTCAAGCGGTACGGTGCCATGGAGCACACAGTAGTGGTAGTAGCTACTGCTTCTGACCCGGCGCCGTTGCAATACCTGGCGCCCTATTCAGGCTGTGCCATCGGCGAGGAATTCATGGAGCAAGGTAAAGATGCACTGATTATCTACGACGATTTGACCAGGCATGCCTGGGCCTACCGCCAGATTTCACTCATATTACGACGCCCACCTGGCAGAGAGGCTTATCCTGGCGATGTCTTCTACCTGCACAGCCGCCTGCTGGAGCGTGCCGCTAAGCTAGCACCAGAGTATGGAGGCGGCTCTCTTACTGCCTTGCCCATTATTGAAATTCAGGCAGGTGACCTTGCTGCCTATATCCCAACCAATGTTATCTCGATCACCGATGGGCAGATATATCTAGAGACTGACCTGTTCAACGCTGGCATTCGCCCTGCACTAAACGCTGGGCTCTCGGTATCACGAGTAGGAGGCAATGCTCAAACAAGGGCGATGAGACAAGTGGCCGGCAAGCTGAGACTTGAAATGGCACAATACCGCGAGCTGGCAACCTTTGCCCAGTTCGGCACCGCAGATTTGGATAAAGCAACCAGAGCTCAATTAGAGCGTGGACAACGCATCACAGAGGTACTTAAGCAACCACAATACGTACCGATGCCTCTGGACAAGGAGGTCACCATCCTCTACGCCGCTGTAAATGGCTATTTGGATGACGTCCCCGTAGGCAAAATCGCCTCGTTTGAACAGAACTTCCACAGCTTCATGGAAACTAACTATCCAGAAATCGGCAAACGGATTACTACCGATAAAGAGATAAAGCCTGATGTCGAAGAAGCTTTAAAGAAGGCAATTGAGGCATTTAAACAAACTGTGAGTTATTGACATGATCAGCCCTCGTCTTCTGCGCCGACGTATTCGTAGCGTCCAGAACGTAGCCAAGATCACACGGGCTATGGAAATGATAGCCACAGCCAGAATGAGGCGTGCTCAGGAACAAGCCTTGTCAGGGCGACCGTACAGCGAGAAGATTAGCCAAGTAATTGCTGACCTGGCAGTTGCAGCCTCAAAAAATGGGGCTTTCCATCCATTGCTTGAAAAAAGATCGACCAAAAAAATTGCCATTGTCCATATCACAACTGATCGCGGCTTATGCGGTGGGCTGAACACAAATATGAACCGTCTCACTGCCAACTTTGTGCTCGAGAAAAAAACACCGGTAACTATCATCACCGTGGGACGTAAAGGGCGAGATTTCATGCACCGCAATCACCTCGATATCCGAGCTGAATTCACAAACCTCGGTGATCGCCCTTCATTGCTCGACACGCTTCCTATATCCCATATCATAATCGACGATTACACTACCGGGCATGTTGACCAAGTGTATCTGGCTTACCCGCGATTTGTTACCACAATGGTGCAGAACCCGACCATCGAACCTTTGCTCCCGGTCGAGCCAGCAATACTGCCCAAAACGCAGACCGCAGAGTATATATATGAACCAGACCCTAGCTTTGTCCTGAATGAACTTCTACCCCGGTTTATCGAGATGACTGTGTATCATGCCATACTCGAAGCCATTGCTAGCGAACAGTCCGCGCGCATGGTAGCTATGCGCAATGCAACAGATAACGCTAATCAGGTTATCCAAGAATTAACTCTGGTCTTGAACAAAGCAAGACAGGAAATGATAACCAAGGAACTTCTCGACCTCACAGGAGGCGCTGAAGCCTTGCACTCTTAAAGGAGGTGGCAAGTGACCAAAGGCAAAGTAGTCCAGATAATCGGAACAGTAGTTGATATCGAGTTTCCACCAGATAAATTACCAGCAATTTACAACGCTATTGAAATAAATCAGGACGGTCAGAAAATCGTCCTTGAAGTCCAGCACCACGTGGGTAATAACTGGGTCCGCTGTCTTGCCCTTTGTCCCACAGACGGTCTCCAGAGAGGAGTCGAGGCTATAGATACCGGAGCCCCTATAACTGTCCCTGTAGGAAAAGCTACACTGGGTAGACTATTCAACGTCTTCGGTGAACCTCTGGACGACCTCGGACCTGTTGAGACAACTGAGCGTTTACCGATACACCGTCCACCACCACCACTTGAAGAACAGGAGACCACCACACAGATGTTAGAAACCGGTCTTAAAGTGATAGACCTTATTACCCCCTTCACCAAAGGTGGGAAAATCGGAGCCTATGGCGGCGCTGGTGTAGGGAAAACGGTCATCATTATGGAACTGATCAACAATATCGCCACAGCCCATGGTGGCTACTCAGTATTCGCCGGTGTCGGCGAAAGGTCTAGGGAAGGAAACGACCTGTGGTTGGAGATGAAACGCTCTGGCGTACTCGATAAAACCATGCTCGTCTTCGGACAGATGAATGAACCACCCGGAGTACGCGCCCGCATTGGTCTGACCGGGGTTACCATGGCAGAGTATTTTCGCGAAGCAGAAGGACAAGATGTCCTGTTATTCATCGACAACATCTACCGCTATATACTTGCCAACATGGAGGTCTCGGCATTGCTCGGGCGCATGCCGTCAGCCGTTGGCTATCAGCCTACATTAGCCACCGATGTAGGTGAACTCGAGGAAAGGATAACCTCGACAAGAAGAGGCTCCATCACCTCATTTCAAGCTATATATGTGCCTGCTGACGATTATACTGACCCGGGTATCGTTACCACCTTCGGTCATCTCGATGCCGTGATCTCCCTCGAGCGGTCAATCGCCGAATTAGGCATCTATCCGGCCGTCGACCCCTTAGCCTCATACTCACGAATCCTCGATCCCAAAGTTGTAGGCGAGGAGCATTACGAGGTTGCCCGTGGGGTGCAGCGCGTACTGCAACGCTATAAAGATTTGCAAGATATAATTGCCATCCTCGGGATAGAAGAGCTGAGCGAAGAGGATAAACTCACAGTGGCTAGAGCACGCCGCATACAAAGGTTCCTTTCACAACCTATGTTCGTGGCTGAAGCTTTTACCGGTACTGAAGGTAGATATGTACCAATTAAGGAAACAGTTCGTGGTTTTAAGGAAATTCTGGAAGGCAAACATGACCATCTCCCTGAAGCCGCCTTTTACATGGTCGGAACTATAGATGAGGCTGTGGAAAAAGCCAAAAAACTCGGAGTAGCCTGATGCCAACCATAAAACTAGAAATCATAACTGCAGAACGTCAGGTCTTCTCTGATGAAGTAAACTTGGTGGTAGCTCCCGGAATTGAAGGGGAGCTTGGCATACTGCCCCACCACGCTCCATTGATTACAATCCTCAAATCCGGAGAGCTCTTGATAAAAAAGGACGACGAGGAAATATATATGGCTGTCTCAGGCGGCTTCCTGGAAGTAAGACCAGATAAGGTCATAATCCTGGCAGATGCCTGTGAACGCGCTGAGGAAATCAACATTGAGCGGGCTGAAGCAGCTAAAAGCAGAGCCGAACAACTACTGAAGACTCGCCCTCCTGGAAGCGATATGGCACAAATAGAAGCCGCTTTGCGCCGCTCACTGGTCCGTTTAAAGGTAGCTGAAAAAAGACGCCGCAGACCTACCCCTCCCACCACACAACCCTAACTCACAATATCTATTGTCTGTAACCAGCGCGACCCTTGTCCATAACGGACTAGGATATTCGCACCTATAATATTTCAAGTCGCGTCCTTACGCCCTCTTTGGTCCCAACCACCCTTAAGAGCGTCCGCATCGCCTCGGCAACCCGCCCCTGACGCCCGATAATTCTCCCCTTATCAGCTGCCGCCACCTCCAGCTTTACAATAACCCTGCTCTTATCGTCAGCTTCTTCGGTAACCCGGACCTCGTCAGGTAAAGTGACTATTGACTTAGCAATATATTCGATAAGATCCTTCA
This sequence comes from Dehalococcoidia bacterium, assembly GCA_034433775.1. GTDB lineage: Bacteria > Chloroflexota > Dehalococcoidia > GIF9 > UBA5629 > CALJTV01. Next base: position 10,908 of record DAOUAI010000070.1, on the reverse strand, counting down.
TCTCACTAACTCCTCAACCGTCGTTTATCCACACATTAATGTCCTTTTCCAGACAATCTAATACTTTCGCTAATTCTTTTTGGCCTTTTCCATGACCCCAGACTTGACGAGCAGTCTTAAAACCGTATCTGTCGGCTTGGCACCAGAACTCAGCCACTTTAGGGCTTTCTCCCTGTCAATGACAAAGGTCTCTGGGTCCGTTAGCGGATTGTAATGCCCAATAACTTCAATAAAATCCCCATCACGCGGTGATCTAGAGTCAGCCACCACTACCCTGTATAGAGGACGGTTCCTTGAACCCACACGCCGTAATCGGATCTTCACCATACTAAACTATGACCTCAAAATCATCCTGCTGTTCTTTTTTGCACCGTATTATGCACTAACACGGACTTTCTGTCAATAGATTGTACTAGTTCAGTACATTAGTGACACATATTCTTGTTGTTTTCAAGGTAGAAGATGGCTGATTAGCCCTCTCACTCTAACTCGCGCTCACGAGGGTAAAGAAAACCTTTCTCCCTTGATGGGAGAATCCTCCCTTCTCTCCTCTCCCTTGACGGGCGAGAGCCCCCTCTTTTCCTCTCCCTTTACGGGAGAGGACTAAGGTGAGGATGAAATAAAGCAGCCTGTATCTCTCCTGTTTCTGCCATGTCCTGATCGTCATCCGTCTATCTGAACGGGCCGATAGATGCTGAACTTAAAAGTACCAGCGCACGTATTTTGAAGCTATGCTATAATTTTAATAGCGTAAGCCATGTTTGAAAAGCTAGAAGCTATAGAAAAGCGTTACGATGAGTTGAACCGCTTGATAGCTCAACCCGAGGTATCAAGCAATCCGTCACGCCTTCAGTCGTTAGCTCAAGAACGAGCCAGTATCGAGGAAGTAGTAGAGAGGTATCGCCATTATAAAGCCATTGTGAAAAGTCTAGAAGAAACTCAGACAATGCTTAACGATGGGCTGGAACCAGAAATGGTAGCCCTGGTAAAAGAAGAAATAAACAGTCTCAGAAAGCAACAGGAGAAGGTGCTCCACGACCTGAAACTCTCGCTACTTCCGAAAGACCCTAACCGAGACAAAGATGTTATCATGGAAATAAGGGCAGGCACTGGCGGTGAGGAGGCTTCCCTTTTTGCCGCTGACCTTTTCCGCATGTACAGTCGCTACGCCTTGAAAAAGGGGTGGCAGACCGAAATCATCGATTGCAATCAGACAGACCTTGGTGGGTTTAAAGAGATCGTCTTCGAAATCAGGGGCAAGGGGGCTTTCAGTCATCTGAAATATGAGCGCGGTGTCCACAGAGTCCAAAGGGTCCCAGTCACCGAGGCATCAGGGCGAATCCATACTTCAACTGCTACCGTCGCTGTGCTTCCAGAAGCTGAAGAGGTAGAAATATCCATTAATCCCGATGATCTCAAGATAGATTTTTTCCGTAGCGGTGGAGCCGGGGGACAGAATGTAAACAAAGTAACAACCGCAGTCAGTATTACCCACCTGCCTACCGGGATAGTGGCAACCTGCCAGGATGAGCGTTCACAATTGAGAAACAGGCTTAAAGCCATGTCAGTGCTCCGTGCCCGCCTTCTCGATAGAGAACAACGTAAGAAAATGGAGGAGATCACAGCCCAGCGTCGCTCACAGATCGGTAGCGGCGAACGAGCCGAAAAAATCCGAACCTATAACTTCCCCCAGGACCGAGTCACAGACCACCGCATAAACCTGACACTTCACAACCTGCCGCGCATTCTCGACGGCGAACTCGATGAACTGATAAAAGCACTCTCCACCGAAGAACAGGTTAGACAACTTGCCAAAATCGAGCTATGACTTCATTAAGACAAGCCCTCCACCACTCCATACACCTCTTGAAAGACCACGGCATCGAGGATAGCCACATAGAAGCCAGAGCCTTGCTGCAATTCATTACAGGCTTGTCAGCAGCTGAAGTTTATGCATCGCCTGAACGGATGCTGACTAAAAAAGAGGAGAGACGGCTGAAAGGACTTTTACAACGGCGCCTCTGCCGCGAGCCTTTAGCCTATATCACAAACAAAAAGGAGTTTTACGGGCTGGACTTTTATGTTGATCAACGCGTTCTGATCCCCCGTCCAGAAACAGAACTCCTTGTGGAAACCGCTATCGAATTCGCGACAGGCAAAGCTAGCCCATATGCAAAAACGACGACCATCGCTGATATTGGCACCGGATGTGGAGCCATTGCCATTAGCTTGGCTGTAAACCTACCAACTTGTATCGTTTATGCCACAGACATATCACACCTGGCTCTGGAAGTGGCCAGAATAAACTGCCAGCGCCACAATGTTTCCAACCGTGTCATCCTCCTCCACGGCAATCTGTTGGAGCCACTGCACAACCCTGTCGATATTATAGTCGCAAACCTACCATATATCAGCAGCACAGAACTGCCAACCCTAGAACCAGAAGTCAGAGAATTCGAACCAGAAATAGCTCTAAATGGTGGCAACAGCGGTCTGGAACTCATTCAGCAACTGCTGTCACAGGTAGAACAGAAAATAAATCCTGCAGGCTGCCTAATTCTAGAAATAGCACATGACCAACAGGAAGACCTGGCTTCTATACTACATGGTAACTTTCGGGCTATTACACTCGACTTTATTTCGGATTTAGGCGGAGTAAAGAGGGTAGCTAGGATTACTTTTCCATAAAGCCAGATTTGACAAAAAACAAAATTTGTCCTAAAGTAAATCTTCGGTCAGCCAAGAAGGAAAGAAATCTTTAAGGAGGTGAAAAATGCCAAACATGGTGGTTTGCTGCAAGCAAGTGATTGACCCCGAGGCACCACCCGCTAGCTTTAAGATCGACCCGTCCACAAACAAAGTTATTCCCCCTGCCGGAGTACCTCCGGTTATCAGCCCTTTTGATGAACAGGCAGTTGAGGCTGCGTTGCGAATTAAAGATAAACATGGAGGCAAAATTACTGTCATAAGTCTCGGCAACAACCTGCTACGCGACGTAGTGAAAAAACCGCTTTCCATGGGCGCTGATGAGCTGATCCTCCTGGAGGACGCAGCTTTCGAAGAGGGTGATAGCTGGTCCACCGCCTACGCTTTGTCTATGGCAATTAAAAAGATAGGCCAATATGACTTAATCTTTTGTGGTCGCCAAGCAGCCGATTGGGATGCTGGGCAGGTCGGTTGCGGTATTGCAGAGATCCTCGGCATCCCCTGCGTCACCATAGCCAAAAACGTCGAATTCGTAGATGGTAAGGCAAAGGTCGAGCGTGTCATTCCCGATGGCTACCAGGTTATCGAAGTCACACTGCCCGCAGTGATAACAGTGAGCAATGAGCTTGGCGAAGCTCGCTATGCTACCCTCAAAGGTATAATGGCTGCTGCTAAAAAACAGCCCGTCGTCTGGAAACCAGCCGATATCGGTGTCAACCCCTCAGAAGTTGGCGCTGCAGGGCGACGCACCAAGCTCGTCAAGCTCTTCCAACCAGTCAAGGAAGGTAAGTGCGAACTTATAGAAGCAGATAGCCCGGCAGAAGCTGGCGCAAAACTTGCGCAACGCCTTAGAGAGGCAAAACTAATTTAGTACTGAAAAAAGGTTGCATAGGAGGTTATCAATGGCTGATTACAAAGGCGTTTTAGTGTTCGGAGAGATTGCAGACGGGAAATTAACTTCGATTACAGCAGAACTTTTAGGCTGCGGTCGCCGTCTGGCTGATGAACTAAAAGAAGAACTGATTTGTATACTGATGGGCGATAAGGTAGCTGATGCTGCTAATAGTGTTATAGCATCCGGAGCAGATAAAGTCTATATTGCGGAAGACCCTTTACTGAAGGAATATCAGACAGATGCGTACCTCGCAGTGATGGAAAAGGCGACAAAAGATATCATGCCCCGCATTCTGCTTTTCGGGCAAACAGCTATAGGGCGCGACCTTGCTCCTAGACTGGCTTTCAGGTTAGGCACAGGACTTTCCATGGACTGTGTCGAACTCAGCATCGACCCCGGGACAAAGCTACTCCAGCAAACTCGCCCCGTCTATGGTGGGAATGCCCGCGCCACGTTTACCTCCGAAATTTTCCCTCAGATGGCAACAGTAAGACAAAAAGCGATGACACCACTAGAACCTGATGCATCGAGAAAAGGTGAAATTATCCCCTTAAAAGTGGAGATTGACCCATCAAAAATAAGAGCCAAGGTTGTACAGACAGTTAAAGAGGAAGTAGTCGGAATAAAGCTGGAAGATGCACAGGCAGTAGTCGCTGGAGGCAGAGGCATAGGTGGCCCCGAAGGTTTCAAACAACTAGAAGAACTCGCTAAATTGCTTAAGGGGGCAGTAGGAGCTTCCAGACCTCCATGCGACAATAAGTGGGTACCGGAGACCATACAGATTGGCTTGACTGGCAAGATCGTCACACCCGAACTTTACATCGCCGTGGGTATCTCAGGAGCCAGCCAGCATATAGCTGGGTGCTCAGGAGCTAAGAACATTGTGGCTATTAACAAAGATCCTGAAGCCAACATATTTAAAGAAGCTAGGTTTGGTGTAGTGGGTGACTGGAAGCAAGTCTTGCCAGCATTCACTGAAAAAATAAGGGAACTGCTAGCCGGCTAAAACAAAGGCCTTTTAGAATAGAAAATACAGCAAGCATCCGATGGCCTATTGAGGTCGAGTGCGCTGTGCTATAATCTTTTGCGCTATTTGATGCGGCACCTCTTCATAATGGCTAAATTCCATCGTGAATGTGCCGCGTCCTTGTGTTATTGACCGCAAATCAACTGCATAACGCAGCACCTCTGCCAACGGCACCTGTGCCTGGATAACATTAAAGCTATCCACTGGTCGCATACCCAGCACACGCGCCCGCTTGGTATTGAGGTCACCAATTATGTCACCGGTGAACGACTCCGGTACTGTAATTGTCATATTCATAACCGGTTCAAGCAGCACTGGTTGTCCCTGCGCTAGCCCTTTCTTTAGCGCCTGCGCCCCAGCAATCTTAAAAGACATGTCCGATGAATCAACAGGATGCGAACTCCCATCATAAAGCGTCACCCTTATATCGACCACGGGATACCCTGCCAGCACACCCTCAGCCTTTGCCTCATTGACCCCTTTTTCAACAGCCGGTATATAATTTCTGGGTACAGCCCCGCCAACCACCCTCTCAGTAAACTCAAACCCCGAACCCCGGGGCAAAGGCTCCAACTCCAGAAAAACATGACCATATTGACCATGACCACCGGTTTGCTTTTTGTGCTTGTATTCCGCCTTAACAGGTACCGTTATAGTTTCCTTATACGGAACCTTAGGCAATTCCAAATTGACCTCTACAGCATATTTGCTAGATAGTTTCTCAGCAGCAACCTCGAGATGCGTCTCACCCATCCCACAAAGCAGTATCTCGCCAATCTCGACCTCCCGTTGCACCTTCAATGTAGGATCCTCTTCGCAAAGTTTAGGTAGAACAGTACTCATCTTATCCAAATCAGCCCGCGATTTAGGATGAACCGCCATATTCAGCACCGGCTGAGGAAAGTTAATAGGAGCCAACTTCAAGGCGTGCTCACGTATACCAAGGGTATCTCCAGTCCCGGTTACCGCCAGCTTCGCTACAGCACCAACATCTCCGGCAACAAGTTGGGGCACCGGCTCCTGCACCTTGCCACGGACAACAAAAAGTTGACCCACCCGTTCAACAGCACCTTTCTCAGAATTCCAGACCTGCGAGTTACTGGAAATAGTCCCAGAATATATTCGAAAATAACTAATCTTACCCACACGTGGGTCGTTAACGGTCTTGAATACCAGAGCAGAAAGCGGGGCCTCAGGCGATGGTTCCACCATCTCATCAGCACCACTTGACGCATTGATAGCTTTCACCGCGCCACATTCTACAAGCGACGGTAAATAGTCAACGACAGCGTCTAGCAGCAAGTTTACCGCAACATTCTTAAGAGCAGAGCCTAGGAACACGGGCACTACCTTTCTTTGTCTCACAGCCTCCCTCACACAATTATAGATCTCCTCATCACTGATCTCGCCCCCTTCTAGATACCTATTAATGAGTTCGTCATCCACCTCAATTACAGCCTCTACCAGCTTTTCACGGTATAAAGCAACATCATCCAAGAGCGACGATGGAATTTCTGTTTCTTGTAACTGGCTACCAGCATATCCCTTCTTTTTAACTAGGTCCACTATACCCTGAAAGTCTTTTTGGGAACCTATAGGTAGCTGGATAGGTACGCACTTAGCCCCAAGTTTAGCCTGGATATCCTTGAGCACATTGAAGAAATTAGCGTTTTCACGGTCCATCTTATTGACAAAAACGAAACAAGGCAATTTTGCTTCATTGACATACCCCCAAACCTGCTCTGTCCCTACCTCCACGCCGGAAACAGCACATACCACCACAATAGCACCTTCACTGACCCTCAAACCAGCTTTGACTTCGCCGACAAAATCCGGATAGCCCGGAGTATCAATTATGTTTAATTTATGACCTCTCCACTCACAGGGCAACAACGAGAGATTGATACTAATCTGGCGTTTGATCTCAGCAGGGTCGTAATCAGACACAGTAGTACCATCGACCACACTGCCCAGCCGGTTGATCACCCCAGAGTTGAAAAGCATTGCTTCAGCTAGCGATGTTTTCCCAGCACCGGAGTGAGATAGCAAAACCACATTGCGAATCTTTGACGAATCAACATGATGCACGGTCTTACACCCCTTATATGGTAATACGCTTTGACAGTGAATTGTAACAGTCTCTTACTCCGACCGTCAAGGCGAAGAGCTATGATAACCGCTGCATTATTAATATGGTAGCGCTCTCCTTTATTCAGGCTCCCCGCTTTCAGCAGAGAGGAAAAACCTGCTGTGCCCTTGTGCTATAATTAATAATCTATACCACGGGTAGGCAACGGAAATGAAACTAAGACGTGAAGAAGTACTACACCTGGCACGCCTTGCTAGGCTGGGACTGAGCGAAGAAGAGATTGAGAAATTTAGCGTCCAGCTATCTAATATTTTAGACAATTTTGAAATACTCAAGCAGGTAGACACCACAGACCTACCTCCTATGGCACAATCCATCAACCTGCAAAATGTGTTCAGGGAGGATAAAGCAACCCCTTCATATGACCCGGAAGAAATCCTATCTAACGCCCCCCAGCGTGAAGGGGATTACTTCAAAATACGAGCAGTGCTTGAATAGTTATGGTCATGAATGGACTGCATCAACTGACGATCAGTCAAGCTTCTCGCCTACTCAGACAAAGGAGCCTATCCTCTGTCGAATTGACCGAGGCTTGTATAAGGCGCATGGAGCAAGTCGAAGATAAGATACATGCCTGTGTCACCATCTGTCGGGACAGTGCCCTAGAACAAGCCAAAGAGGCAGACAGGGCTATAAGCAACGGCGAAGGTAACCCTTTGACAGGCATACCTGTACTGATAAAAGATAACATCTGTACTAAAGGTTTACGCACAACATGCTCGTCAAAGATGCTGGAAAACTTTATTCCTCCATATGATGCTACGGTCGTAGCCCGGCTAAAGTCCAGAAAGGCAGTGATACTGGGAAAGACCAACATGGACGAATTCGCCATGGGTTCATCCACTGAGAACTCTGCTTTCTTTCCCACAAAGAACCCCTGGGACTTGGAACGAGTCCCCGGTGGGAGCAGCGGCGGGTCAGCAGCCGCTATAGCCACAGACGAGGCAATCTATGCTCTCGGCTCAGACACCGGCGGTAGCATCCGCCAGCCAGCTGGATTTTGCAATGTCGTAGGATTAAAACCGACCTATGGAAGAGTAAGCCGGTTCGGACTGGTTGCCTTTGCTAGCTCCCTAGACCAGATTGGCCCAATAACTAAAGATGTCACTGACTGCGCTACGGTATTGAGTGCCATTGCCGGCAATGACCCGAAGGATTCGACCACAGCTCCCTATCCTGTACCTGACTATACCAGAACCCTGATCCCAGACCTCAAAAAGATGCGCCTGGGCATTCCTAAGGAATACTTCGTAGAAGGAATGCAACCAGAAGTAAAAGCAGCTTTGGAAGCAGCCATAAAAACACTTGAAGGGCTTGGTGCAGAGATAGATACTAATGCCTCGCTACCCCACACCAGATATGCGCTTGCCGTCTATTATATCATAGCCCCTTCTGAAGCCTCGGCAAATCTTGCCCGCTACGATGGGGTAAAATATGGCTATTCATACCAACAGGCTGAAAATATGTGGGAGGCGATGGAAAAGACCAAACAAATCGGCTTCGGGGCTGAAGTCAAAAGACGCATAATGCTGGGTACCTATGCCCTGTCAGCAGGTTATTATGATGCCTACTACCTTAAAGCACAGAAGGTTCGTACTTTGATCAGAAATGAATTTGAGCAGGTATTTCAGAAATATGATGCTCTCGTCACCCCCACTTCACCCACTGTGCCCTTCAAATTAGGCGAAAAAATAGACGACCCTTTGCAAATGTACCTCAGCGACGTTTGCACCCTACCCATAAACATCGCTGGTCTCCCGGCTATCTCCATACCCGCTGGATTCACCAATGGCCTACCGATTGGCATGCAGATCATAGGGAAACCGTTTGACGAGGAGACCATACTTCGCATTGCATTCGCCTACGAGCAGGCTACAGAGTGGCATAAGAGCAAACCACAAATCTAGGTGTCCTATGCGCCAAAAGATACCTGTCCAGGTAAATTGTTACTCGGGTTACACATATGCCGAGAGACCTTACTCTTTCCTGTGGCGACGAAAGACGTTCAAGATAGCACGAGTAGAGAGCGAATGGCTTGAACCGGATAGTAAGTTTTTCAAAGTATTGACGGATGATGAGAAGCTGTTCGAACTCTGTTATAATGAAGGCGAGGACAAATGGTGGCTTGTAGCAATGGAGACAAAGGAGCAGATATGAAGCAGATCTTTAAAGCACTGGAGAGAGATGCCCGTCTCACACCAGAACAAATCTCGACAATGACCGGTATCCCGGTTGACGAGGTTAAGAAAACCATCAAAAAAGCAGAAGAGGACAAAACGATACTTAAATACAAAACCGTCATAAACTGGGCTAAGCTAGGCGAGGAGCAGGTATGGGCACTCGTTGAAGTCAAAGTCACACCACAACGCAATGTCGGCTTTGACTCCATAGCCGAACGCATATACCAGTTTCCCGAAGCACACTCGGTGTATCTCGCTTCAGGCACTTATGACCTAGCTGTTCTTGTGGTCGGTAAAACTATGCAAGAAGTTGCTATCTTCGTGTCAGAAAAATTAGCCCCCTTGGAAGCCGTCCAAGGCACAGTTACCCACTTTATACTCAAAAAATACAAGGAAGACGGCGAAATCTTGGAAGGTGGCGAAGGGGTCAAGCGTCTACCTGTAACTCCATAACGCCGAGAATATAACATGCACTCAAGCAGTTCCAGCCAATCGAAGACCACTACACACACCTATATCTCCGATAAGGTGCGCACTCTACCGCCTTCAGGGATAAGGAAGTTTTTCGACCTGCTTGCATCCATGGAAGGCGTAATATCCCTAGGTGTCGGAGAGCCGGACTTTGTCACCCCATGGCATATTCGCGAATATACTATTTACTCACTGGAAAAGGGCTATACTATGTATACCTCAAACAAAGGTATGCCCGAACTGCGAGAAGAACTGTCAAAATATCTCTATTCCCGACATGGGTTAGACTATAACCCGGAAGAGGAAATCCTGATTACAGTTGGCGTGAGCGAGGGGCTTGACCTCGCCCTCAGAGCTATACTCAACCCTGGCGATGAGGTTATCGTGCCTGACCCTTGTTACGTTGCCTACCCCGCTTGTGTCACCTTGGCTGGGGGCATACCTGTCCCCGTGCCAACTAACGAGGATAACGACTTCAAAATAACTGCCCGGGATATAGCCCGGCAAATCACGCCAAAAACCAGAGCGGTACTATTTGGATACCCCGCCAACCCAACCGGTGCAGTCCTAGACAGAGAAGAGTTGCTGCAAATCGCCGAACTCGCCAAGCAACATAATCTACTAATTATCTCTGACGAAGTTTACGGGCGCTTGGTCTATGGCGTTGAACATACCTGCGTTGCCAGCTTACCAGATATGAAGGAGCGCACCATTTTACTGAACGGTTTCTCTAAAGCTTATGCGATGACAGGATGGCGAATTGGTTATGCTGCCTCGGGAAGCGAAGTCATCGCAGCTATGACAAAAATACACCAGTATACTATGCTCTGTGCCCCAATAATGAGCCAGATGGCAGCGATAGAAGCCCTCAAGGCAGGTGATAGAGAAGTGGCTGCCATGGTGGAAGATTATGACCGTCGGCGAAGAGTTATGGTAAAGGGGCTTAGAGACATTGGACTATCATGCTTCGAACCAAAAGGGGCTTTTTATGCGTTCCCATCAATAAAAACCACAGGTATGACCTCAGAAGAATTCGCCGAAAAACTCCTTAAGGAAGAGCAAGTGGCGGTTGTTCCAGGCTCGGCTTTTGGCAACAATGGCGAAGGCTATATACGCTGTTGCTACGCAACCTCATTAAAAGAAATTGAAGAGGCTCTCAGAAGAATAGAAAGGTTTGTTCACAGACACCTCAAAAGACCATCTGGCTAAAAAATACCGCTTCGCGCCAAATCCTCAACACACAATCACAAACCACGAAAGACCGCTCACTCCTATAACCTATCGTGCACTGCCGCTATAACGTGATATAAACTCTCGACAAAGGTTCTCATTGCCTGCAATTATCTCACGGCAAAAGAGCCCTGCAGGTTTTCCTTCCCAGTCCAAGACTTTACCCCCAGCTTCACTTACAAGTGACAGCCCGCTGGCAATATCCCAAGGATAAAGGTAGCGATGGGTATAAAGATTAAACCTTCCACAA
>DAOUAI010000069.1:0-9930 GCA_034433775.1 Dehalococcoidia bacterium | reverse complement strand
AGTTCCCCAGGACAAAGGTAATCGCGTTGACCCAGTACGATGACCACGAGTTCGTCTTCCCCATGTTCGAGGCCGGCGCCCGCGGCTTTATCTGTAAGACAGCAGCCTCCTCTGAACTGGTCACCGCCATCCGCTCCGTGTACCGCGGGGACTCCTATCTGTCACCATCGGTCGCCCGTATATTCGTGGACGGGTACCAGCAAAGGCTCGACTCGATAAGAGAACAAGACCCTTACCGGCAGTTGACCGACAGGGAGCGGGAGATTTTGAAACTGCTGGCTGAGGGGTATACCACCCAGGAAATCGCCAGAATGCTGGTGCTCAGTCCCAAGACCGTGGACAGGCACAAGACCAGCCTCATGTCCAAGCTCGATATCCATAACCGGGCAGACCTAGTAAAGTACGCAATCCGAAAAGGTATAATCACCATATCCTGACGCCACACACCCCTCACCCGCGCAATACCCCATCCCCCAATTTCAGTAACTTCTCCCGTCAAAATTGCGGTGTTTCTCAACACCTTTTGGGGTGTTTACCTCTGTGCCGCCGTGCGACAGGACTTTATACTGAAATTACAAAAGCCCGGCGCCGCCTTTGTCTATTCTGGACGCCGGGCGAGGAGGCTGAAATGGAAGAGAAAGTCAAAGTCCTGATAGTCGACGATGAACCTGAATTTATCGATGAGATGAAGAGGGCACTGGAGTCCCAGAACTATGTGGCGCTTTGTGCCACGAGCTTGTCCGAAGCGCAGGAGCTGGTACGTCGCCACAAAATCGCCCTGGTGGTCCTCGGCACCATTGAGCCGCGCGGGGCTGCATTCCAGTTGCACCAGTGGCTGAAGCAGAGTCCCAGCTTCAGCGACATCCCCATAGTGGTGGTCGATGCCCCAGCGGAGAAAAAGCTGACCCGAGGGTGGAGTCTGTACGAAGGGATGCGACTGGACGCTGAGGACTACTTCCAGAGACCCGTCGAGACGGAAGCGTTAATGGTAAGCGTCAGGAAGATACTGGACAAGGCGACCAGAAAGATAAAGGTGCTTATAGTCGATGACCATGTGGTCGTCCGCGAAGGCATCCGCATTCTCCTAGGACTGCAGCCGGATATTCAGGTGGTGGGAGAGGCAGTCGATGGTAACGAGGCTATCTGGAAAACGCGAGAGCTCACGCCCGACATCGTGCTCATGGATATCGCCATGCCGGGCATGGACGGGCTTGAGGCTACCAGAGAGCTTACCGCGGAAGGTGTGCCCACAAGGGTGCTGATGTTGACCCAGTACGCCGATGAAGCTAACGTGCGTGCCAGCGAAAGGGTGGGTGCCTTCGGCTTTATCCCCAAAAAGAGCGCCAGTTCCATGCTCCTCGCCGCCATCAGGGCAGCCGACAGAGGGGAACGTGTCCCTGTAGAGCTATAAGCCAGCTAACGATCGAAAAACAGCACCGGACCATATCTGAAGGGTGGGTGAGTTGCAGCCGATAACGATCACGCTGGACGGCAATGAGGTAAGCGGTTACGCCGGCATGAGCATCCTTGCCCTGGCACGGGAGGCGGGGGTGCATATTCCCACTCTGTGTCACGATGACCACCTGCCCGATATCGGTGCCTGCCGCCTCTGCATCGTGGAGGAGGAAAAGAGCGGCGCTTTGATGGCTGCCTGCGTCACGCCAATAGCTTCAGGAATGGTGATCAATACCCGTTCGCCGCGGGTACTGGCACATCGAAAGACGATAGTGCAATTGATGCTGGCAAGCCACCCCGATGCCTGCCCGGTATGCGATAAGGGTAACCGCTGCTCATTGCGCACAATCGCCGCCGAAATGGGCATCTCCGGGCTGGAACTCCACCGCATTCCCCAGACCGCCATCATCCAGGAAGTCAACCCGTTCATCCAGCGAGACTTGAGTAAATGCATCCTGTGCGCCAGATGCATCAGGGCATGCCAGGAGCTGGTGGTCGAAGGCGTGCTCGATTACTTTCAGCGCGGCTTCAAGACCAGACCGACCACCTTCGGCGACCTGCCTCTTGACGCTTCAGAATGCACCTTCTGCGGTGCCTGTGCGGCAGTCTGCCCCACAGGAGCGATAATAGAAAAGGACTTCGCCTATCGCGGGACAACACAGACCACTGTCAAGACCACCTGCCCCTACTGCGGTTGTGGCTGCAGCATCGAGCTGGAGGTGAAGGACGGCTATCTGGTGCGTTCAGTACCCCGGGAGATAGACGGTGGCGATTACCGCCCGCTATGTATACGCGGGAGCTACGGCTACGATTTCGTCCACAGCCCAGACAGGCTAACCACGCCTCTGGTGAGAAAAAATGGCAGCCTCGAGGAAAGCGATTGGGATGAGGCGCTGAAGGTGGTAGCTGCTGAGTTCAACAGGATAATAAACGAACACGGTCCGGACAGTATCGCCATCCTCGGTTCAGCCAGATGCACCAACGAAGAAAGCTACCTGCTGCAGCGGTTCGCCAGAAGTGTCATCGGCACCAACAACGTAGACTCCGGGGGTCGACTCCATAACTCCGCCACGCTCCTGGGACTGGGCACCACCATCGGCCTGCCTCGACCGGCGAATGCAGTGGAAATGTTGGAGAAGTCCGATGTAATTATGGTGGTCGGCGCAGATGTTACCACCTCAGCCCCGACCGTTGGCTATGCCATAAAACGCGCCGTAAAAGGCAAGGGCTCAAAGCTGGTGCTGATAGACCCACGGCGCACCAGACTGTCCTTTTTCGCCACGCTGCACCTGCAGCCAAGACCCGGCACCGATATAGCGCTGCTGAACGCCATCGCCCATGTCATCCTCAAAGAGGGCTTGCTGGACAGGGAATTCGTAGTGCGGCGCACCGACAATTTTGAGTCCTTTGCCCCAACGCTGGACACGTTTACACCGAAATATGCCGCCGCCGTGACCGGGGTCCCGGCAGAACAGATTATCGCCGCCGCCAGGCTCTATGCCGGTGCCAGACAGGCAACCATCGTTTACAGCAGCAGCATCACCCAGTACCCCCACGGCACCGACTGCGTCAGGGCAATCGCCAACCTGGCGCTGTTGACCGGTAATACCGTACGTAAAGGCGGTGGCGTGGTGGCGCTCCAGAAGGAAAGTAACGGTTACGGCGTTATGGCTATGGGGCTCTCCCCCCGCCTCCTCCCCGGATTTCAGGGCACGGCTGATAACAGCGCAAGACAGTTCTTCGAAGCCGCCTGGAAAGTTAAACTGCCGCCTCCCGCAGGGCTGACCGCGATGGAAATGCTGGAACAGGCGAAAGAGGGAAAAATCAAAGCCCTTTACATCGTCGGCGAAGACCCCGTGTCCAGCTTCCCCCACCGCAGTTTTATCATAGATGCCCTGAGTTCGCTGGGACTGCTTGTGGTCCAGGACATATTCCTCACCGAGACGGCGAAGCTAGCCTCGGTGGTGCTCCCGGCAGCAAGCTTCGCCGAGAAAGACGGCACGGTGATAAATTTCGAAGGCAGGATAAAGAAATTCACAAAAGCCGCCCCGCCGCCGGGTAAAAGCCGCCCCGACTGGGAAATTCTGCTCGACATCGCCGGCAAAATGGGTAGACCGCTCCCTTATGCGCGCTTCGAAGATATCGTTACAGAGATAGAGGACTGCGTCCCCGGCTACCAGTATTACGGCGGCGAGGGCAAGAACTTCATGGTCGAGGCTGGAGGCACCGCAGGTCAGCAAACCCCCGAAGTACAGGCGCCCCGCGGCTTCCCGCGCTTCTCACCCATAACCAGCTATCAGGTCTCGCCCGCAACCGGGGACGATTATCCATTCCTGCTGCTCACCGGGGCTGCCTTCCCCCACCCAGGCAGCGGCACCTGGTCACTGAAATCACCAAGGCTGAAAAAATTCTCCCCATGCGGACTTCTGGAAATTCACCCCGATGATGCCAGCAGCCTTGCTTTAACCGACGGCGACATCGTGCAAGTCATCTCACCCGTCGGTGAAGTGATGGCACCGATAAAAATATCAAACGACATCCCGCAGGGCATGCTCTTCCTGCCATCTTCATACCCGGACATAGCGGCAAACGCGCTGTTCGATATCACGCTGGACCCGCAGTCCAAAGCGCCGGCGTTCAAATCATGCCGCGTCGCCATAAGGAGGGTGGAGTAAAATGGCCGAGCAAGCGGTTAACACAACATTCGATGTAGAGCGACTTAAAGCGATCGTCGCCGAATATAGCGACCAGCGCTGGTCGCTGATACCGCTGGTACAAAGAATTCAAAACGAGTTCGGCCACATCCCGCAGGAGTCCATCCCGCTCATCGCTCAGTCCCTCAAGTTGTTCCCCAGCCAGGTACAGGGCGTCATCTCCTTCTACGCCCAGCTCTACACCAAGCCCCGTGGCAGAAAAGTGGTCCGCGTCTGCCGCGGCACCGCCTGCCATGTGAGAGGCGGCAAGACCATACTGAAGCTGGTCAAGCAGACCCTGGGCATCGAGGAGGGTGAGACCACTCCCGATATGGAGTACACCCTGGAGACGGTGGCGTGCATCGGCGTTTGTGCGCTGGCGCCCAACATCGTCATCGGCGACAGAGTCTTCGGGCAGATGAACCCCAAGAAGGTCGAATACCTGCTGAAGCGAGGTGGTGAGTAACATGGACAACGCGCTCACCGTGCTTGTCTGTCAGGGTACAGGCTGTATCTCCAGCCGCTCGGATGCCGTCTACGAGGCTTTTCAGAAGGAGGTAGCCAGGCAGGGGATAAACGGCGTGAAGGTGGACTTCACCGGCTGTCACGGCTTCTGCGAACAGGGGCCCAACGTGGTTATCGAGCCGGAGGGAATTTTCTACACCCATGTGCAGGTGGACGACGTCGCTGAAATCGTTAGCTCCCACCTTCGCCAGGGCATACCCGTGGAGCGCCTGTTCTACCAGGACCCGCTTTCGGGCAAACGCATACCGCTCTATTCCGAGATCAACTTCTACGCCAAACAGCAGCGGGTAATCCTGCACAACTGCGGTCACATCAACCCGGAGAGCATTGAAGACTACATCGAAAGCGGCGGCTTCCGCGCCCTGCGCAAAGCCCTGCTGGAGATGACCCCGGAGCAGGTGATCGAAGAGATAAAAAACTCCGGACTCAGGGGACGCGGCGGTGCCGGGTTTCCCACCTGGCGAAAATGGGAGTTCTGCCGCGCTGCACCGGGGAGCCAGAAATACGTCATCTGCAATGCCGATGAAGGCGACCCCGGCGCCTTTATGGACCGCTCCATACTTGAGGCTGACCCCTTCGCCGTTATCGAAGGTCTGACCATTGCCGGTTACGCCATCGGGGCTACCAGGGGCTACATCTACGTCCGCGCCGAATACCCGCTGGCGGTGCGCCGCGTCCGCCGCGCTCTCGAGCTGGCAACACAGCACAAGTACCTTGGCGAGAACATCTTCAACTCCGGCTTCAGCTTCAATGTAGAGATCAAAGAGGGCGCCGGCGCCTTCGTCTGCGGCGAGGAGACCGCCCTCATAGCCTCCATCGAAAGTCGTCGTGGCATGCCCCGTCCTCGCCCGCCCTTCCCCGCTCAGGTGGGACTCGATGGCAAGCCCACAATCATCAACAATGTCAAGACCTTAGCTTCCGTGCCACTGATCATAGCCACCGGTGCCGAATGGTTTGCCCGCATCGGCACCGAAAAAAGCAAGGGCACGGCGGTCTTCGCCTTGACCGGAAAGGTAGCTAACAGCGGGTTGGTGGAGGTGCCCATGGGCACGCCGCTGTCCACCATCATCTTCGATATCGGCGGTGGCATCCCCAGAGGCAAAAGGTTCAAAGCGGTACAGACCGGCGGACCCTCCGGTGGCTGTATTCCGGCGCAGTTCCTCGATACCCCTGTGGACTATGAAAACTTGGCGCGTTTGGGCTCTATCATGGGCTCTGGCGGCATGGTGGTGATGGACGAGACCACCTGCATGGTCGAGGTAGCCCGCTACTTCCTCAGCTTCACCCAGATGGAGTCCTGCGGCAAGTGCGTCCCCTGTCGGCTGGGCACCAAACAGATGCTGGAAATACTCACCAGGATAACCCAGGGTAAAGGTCGCGAAAGCGATATAGATACTCTGCTCGCCATAGCCAGGACCGTTAAAGAATGCTCGTTGTGCGGACTGGGGCAGACCTGCCCCAACCCGGTGCTCACCACGCTCAATTACTTCAGGGATGAATACGAAGCCCACATCAAAGAGAAGAAATGCCCGGCGGCGGTATGTGATGCCCTGATGATCTCCCCCTGCCAGCACACCTGCCCCGTGGGCATCAACATACCCAAATACGTCGCCCACATCGCTGCCGGTGAATACTTCGAGGCGGTAGAGACCATCAGAGAACGGAACCCCTTCCCCGCCATCTGCGGGCGCATCTGTCACCACCCCTGCGAGGGCAGGTGCCGCCGTGGAGAACTCGACGAGCCGGTAGCCATCAGGGAACTGAAGAGGTTTGCCGCAGACTGGTATTTCGAGCACATTAACGAACTACCTCAACCTGCACCGTTCCCCAGGACAAAGAAAGAAAAGGTGGCGGTGGTCGGAGCCGGTCCCTGTGGCTTGTCCTGTGCCTACTTCCTCGCCCAGATGGGCTATGGTGTCACCGTTTTCGAAGCCGTTGATGTCGGCGGCGGCATGCCTGCCGTAGCCATACCGGACTTCCGCCTCCCCAGGGAGGTCATCGACAAAGAGATCGAATACATCATCAAGCGTGGTGTGGAGATAAAATACAGCACACCGCTCAACACCAGCTTCACCATAGAGCACCTCCGCTCCAGTGGTTATGATGCCGTCTTCATCGCCGCCGGCGCGCAGAAAAGCCAGGTCATCGGCATACCCGGGGAGAGCGAAGAGCTTGCTGGTTTCTATTATGGGCTGAAATTCCTCAGGGATGTAAAGCTGGGCAGACCGGTCAAGGTGGGGCGCCGAGTGGCGATAATCGGCGGCGGCAATGTTGCCCTCGATGCCTCCCGCACCGCCCTTCGCCTCGGTGCTGAAGAGGTCGATGTCTACTACCGCCGCTCCCGAGAAGAGATGCCGGTCACCGAGGTCGAATACAACGAAGCGGTCGCCGAAGGCGTTAACATCCACTTCCTCGTCGGACCCACCAGAGTAGTCAGCCAGGACAACAGGGTAGCCGGACTCCAGTGCGTGCGCATGAAGCTGGGCGAACCGGACGAGAGCGGTCGCCGCCGACCCGTCCCCGTGCCCGAGTCCGAGTTCTTCGTCGAGGCGGACACGGTAATCGCCGCCGTCGGTCAGGCGGCAGACCTCTCCTTCCTGCCACCGGACAGTGCCCTGGAGCGCAGTCGCTGGGAGAGGCTGGTGGTCGATTCCAACACACTGAGCACCAATGTCCCCGGTGTCTTCGCCGGCGGCGATTTCGTCTCCGGTCCGGGCATGATCATCGATGCCATCGCCAGCGGCAGGCGCGGTGCGCTGGCGATCGACAAATACCTCCGTGGCGACCGCTCACCGGTGCACATGTATGACACCAGGGATACCGTTGCCATACCTCAAGAAAAGCCTGCCATTGAAGAGGAAGAGACATGGAAGGCGGCTTACAGACCCAAAGTACAGGTACTTCCCTTAGAAGTGAGGAGGCGCAGCTTCCAGGAGACTGAGCTGGCGCTTTCAGAAGAGCAAGCCAGGTACGAAGCAAGACGCTGCTTGAGATGTGACCTAGAGGGTTAGGAGGAGCCATGAAATCGATCACCAGACAGAAACCATTTGAAGAAATCGTCCAGCATCTGGAGGGCTTCAGCCGGGTGTTCATCGCCGGCTGTGGCACCTGCGCCACGCTGACGCACACCGGTGGGGTGGAAGAGGTGGCTGCCATGAAAGAGCAGTTACAGTCGCAGGGCAAACTCGTCACCGGCACCATGGTCATCCCCACAGCCTGTGACGACATCACCGCAGCGCTGGCGGAAGAGTACGGCGGTGCAATCCAGAGCGCCCATGCCGTCCTGGTGATGGCGTGTGCCCTGGGGGTGCACAGAATGAGTCAGAATGTAACAAAGCCGGTTGTCCCGGCGCTGGACACCCTATTTATCGGCATGGACGATGGGCATGGCGTGTTTCACGAGGTCTGTGCCCAGTGCGGTCAATGTGTGCTCGGAGAGATGGCTGGCATCTGCCCCATCACCGCCTGCCACAAAGGCTTACTCAACGGACCCTGTGGTGGCACCAACAACGGAAAATGCGAAGTGGACAAAGAAAAAGACTGCGCCTGGACGCTTATCTACAACCGGCTCAAAGAGCAGGGCAGGCTCGACCTCATGCGCAAATACCAGCCGCCCAAGAACTATCAGGCTGTGCCCAGACCGCGGCTTATCAAAGTGCTGTGAACAGGTGAGGTGAAGCATGACTTCAAAATTCAAACAGGCGCTAAAGTCAGGCAAATTCGTCATCACCAGTGAGATCGGTCCACCCAAAGGGACCAACCTGGAAAAGATGTACCATCACATTGACATTCTCAAAGATAAAGTTGATGCCATAAACGTCACCGACCACCAGAGCTCGGTGATGCGCTTCCCCTCCATCGGCGGCTGTCTGGCGATCAAAGAACGCGGTGGCGAGCCCATCCTGCAGATGACCTGCCGTGACCGCAACCGCCTTGCCCTTCAGGCTGAACTCCTCTTCGCCTACACCAGGGGCATCAGGAATGTCCTCTGTCTCACCGGCGATGCTGTGACGGTTGGCGACCACAAAGAGGCCAAAGGCGTCTTCGACCTCGATTCGGTACAGCTCCTCAGAATGGTAAGGACTCTGGAATCGGGCAAAGACCTTGGTGGCAACGAGCTTGATGGTGCTGTTGAGTTCTGTGCCGGTGCCATCGTCACCCCCGAGGCGAACCCTCTGGAGCCGCAGCTCATCAAATTCGAAAAAAAGGTTGAAGCCGGTGCTGAGTTCTTCCAGACGCAGGCGATTTATGACCTAGACAGGTTCGCCCGGTTCATGAAATTTGCCCGCCAGTTCCCGGTGAAGGTACTTGCTGGCATCGTCCTGCTCTCCTCAGCTAGGATGGCGCAATACATGAACGAAAATGTCCCCGGCATCTTCGTCCCCCAGCACCTGATAGACGAACTGGCGAGTGCTCCCAAAGGCACTGCTCTCCAGAAAGGCATTGAGATAGCCGGCAGGATGATAGCCACGTTGAAGAAGGAGAACATCTGTGATGGCGTCCACATCATGGCTATCGGCAGAGAAGAAGTCGTCCCCCAGATCCTCGAGCTAGCCGGCATTTAAGCCAAGTTCAAAAGCCGAAGGGTTGCCCTTGCACGACCACAAATAGGCCTATTCGCCAAATGCAATATGGTAGTTTGTGTAAGAGTCGTGCCCGCGCTGCGATTTTGGTAGAGCTTTTGTGTTCCTATTGGCGCTTAGCACCCTCACATATCTCCAGCCACAATTGTCGCAGGACTTTCTCTTTAGTCTTGATGTTGACAATGGAATCGACATAGGGCGCGATTATCGCATCGATCTTCTGCTTCAGGCTCTCCAGCTCCGGAACAATCGTCCTGAGGTAGCCTTCGTCCCGGGGAACTTTTACTTGGTCTAAGCCGGCTTCCAGCCAGACCTTGAGGTAGCGGGCTTCAAGCTCTGAAGCGCAGTCTATACTGTGCCTGCCAGAATAGAGCCGCCAGCCCATGAGGGTCTGTTTTAAACTGACATCGCCGCTAGTTGGCGGCAAGGTTTTGGTCTCTAGAGACGGCTGGCTCAACACTTTTTCCGTATAGAACTTGCCGAGGGTGTTATTGCCCACTTTTTCCATAACCAGCTTTACCAGAAGGTCAATGTCTATGCCTTCTTTCGTCTTCTTGCGCTTGCCGAAGCTCTTGGCCTTTTCTAGCCTTGATTTCACCAGGTCAATCACCGCCCGGTAGACCTCAAGCTGTTCCTCATCCGTTAAGCCCAGGATTTCACCCATGATAATTCTG
>DAOUAI010000068.1:0-1934 GCA_034433775.1 Dehalococcoidia bacterium | reverse complement strand
AGGTGAAAAATGAGAAAGATATTAACGAGCCTGATTATCATCGCTGTTGTGGCAAGCTCCATGACGGCAGTGGCGCTGGCTGTATTCACCGACCAGCAGACCAACGCGGACAACGTTTTTACAACAGGCACACTGACTCTGGGCATTGACCCGACCACCGCCATGTTTACCGTGTCAGGTATGGCACCGGGTGCCGTAGTATATGACGGTCTCGAGGTCACTAACGGCGGTAGCCTGGAGCTAAGGTACGCCATGACTACCACTCCAGACAACTCGAGCGCGCTCGATGAGCAGCTCGACCTGACCATTGATGTGGTAACTGGCCCTGGTACCGATGGCATATGGTATACATCAGACGACGTGGTCGGAGAAAACATCTACGGGCCTGATGGTCAGCTATCTGTGGGCTCGTTTGGCGACCCGGCGCAGGGCGAAGACGAGGGGGATAGAACCCTTGCCCCGGAAACCAGCGAGAGGCTCCGCTTTAAGGTCACGCTGCCTCTGGAAACAGGCAACGACTACCAAGGAACCACCTGCACCGTTGCCTTTGTGTTCAACGCCGAACAGACTGCCAATAATCCATAATGGCACAGGAGACACGACCGAGGGGAGGCGGTACATGCCTCCCCTGGTCAATGCGCTTCACATGAGTCCAAGAGAAAACTCAGCGGAGTAAGTGGTGCACAGGTCGCTAATAGTCCTGCTATTGCTAGGCCTGGTTGCCAGCCGGGCCGGCACAGACACGTCAGCATATTTTGCTGATGCTGAGCCGAACGCCGATAACACATTCGAAGCTTCATGGCAGTTATCACAGGCATACCTGTATCCAGACGCCGGGCTGGACACCACTGATACTACCTACAATCTCACGCCAGCAGACCTGGACAGGCTCGAGACAAGCGATGATCGCCGTTATACCGTCCAGAACCCGTGGCCCGATAACCACTCAGATGCTGTCTATCTGGGCTTTACCTTCCCTGATATTCCCGCCGATGCCATCGTCATTCAGGTATTGCTCACCGTAGAGTGGCAAAGAGGTCGCTGGATTAATGCAGCGCGGCTGAACTTACTGGATGGCTTAGGCCATGAGCAAATTTACATTCTGACCATGCCCCCGACCCAGAACCGGGATTTCAGGGAGACAGTAGATGTGTCGGGCTTCATAGATACTGCCGAGAAAGTGAATAACGTTGAGGTCCGGTTCCAGGCTATGGGCAGCAGGCCAAGTACCACCGCGCATGACCTGCTTGAAATTCAGGTCAGATATTACCATTAGAGAGGAGGCCAGTATGCGGCGAGCGACAAACTGGTTGGGCAACATTCTGGTGGTGCTGGTCATTCTAGCTATGACTTTCTTTTTCCTGGCGCCTCGCTTGCTCGGAATAGGTTTCTTTACTGTCTACAGCGCTAGCATGGTGCCGGCAATTCCGTTGGGTTCAGTAGTAGCAACCAGACCTGTAGAACCATCAAACATCAAGGTTGGCGATATCATCGGCTTCAGGACAGGCAGCGAAGGTGACAGGGTAGTGGTTCACAGAGTCATTGAGGTGTTAAACGATGCTGACACGCTTGTCTTTCGTACAGCCGGCGACGCCAACAGTAATCCCCATGGGAACGTCGTGTCCGCGCAGAATGTCATAGGGAAGGTATGGTTCCACGTGCCTTCTCTGGGCTATCTTTCGTCTTTCGTTACCACTGTGCCGGGATTTGTTCTCCTTGTACTACTGCCAGGAATATTCGTCATCTCGCTTGAGGTCAGAAACATCATAGCCGAACTTAAGTCCATGAGAAGAGCTTCCTGTACTGGCAACCCTTCAATCGTCTTTGAACTGAGTACTGCCAAAGACGCTAAACTCCAGCTGGTCAGCAGCCAGCCATATTCACGTATCCGTAGGCGAATTCGCCAACGGAAACCGCACTCATCTATGCAGACA
>DAOUAI010000067.1:0-5871 GCA_034433775.1 Dehalococcoidia bacterium | reverse complement strand
TGCCCGTGTGGTAAAGCGATAGACCAATATTAGGGGTAACAGGGGTGCTTGCGAGCACCCCTGTTACCCCTTCTCAACCGGTCTCCATGCCATACGCTAAAACAGGCCGTCCCCACATTTCTCGCCGGGGAAAGTGTTTCACAAGCCTTGACAATTAATCTTTGCCGGCTGACAATATAGAACAATTAAAAATCCGGACGGCGATGTATGATGCGAAAGAGGGCAGCCAAGAGAGCGATAACCATCGCCTTGTTTGTAGCCATATTTGTTCTGCTTGCTGCCATGGAGCCGGTCTTCTTCGGAGTTCGGAGCTACTTCGGGACCAACCCTCTCCTCATTTTGCTTCCGCTTTCTTTTATCTGCATAGTCCTGATGTGCCTTCATCTTTACCAGAACTGGCCGCTTTTCCTCGCCTGGTTCAAGAAAAGCCCCGACAAAAAGAAGCAGAGAGACAAAATACAGAGGATGGCAGTCCTGATTGCATTCATTTTGGTTCTCAGTTATGACATTTCAAGCGCATGGTATTACGCACTGACAGTCGGGATAGCAGGATCGCCCATTGGAACTATCCGATTATGGAGTTGGGTATCTACAGCATTACTTGCTATCCACGTCTGGCAACGCTGGAGGCTTACCTTTTCCTATTTCAAGTTAGGAAATAGGAAAAGTCCTGAGTAGAGGAAGAAACTTCGTTCCGCTTGTGGACACGATGTTGGACAGTTCCGCCCTTGTGGTAAATACTGGACTTTCTAGAGGTTTGTATATTATTAATATTGATATTAGGTCGGGTTTATGATTGAAGTAAAAACTTGAGGAGCAGTGAAATGAATAGACTCATTCGGGTTTTTGTAATAGTTGTTAGCTTAGTCCTTCTCGCTACCTCCTTTGTTGCCTGTGCAAAGCCAGCACCGGCACAATTTGAGGTCGTCTCCTTGACTGTAACTCCGGAAGAAGTAGTGGCTGGAGAAGCGGTTACAGTCACCGCCCAAGTCAAAAACATAGGTGGCAGTGAAGGCAATTACACAGCGGTTCTGAGTATCGATGGGATGGAAATCGAAAGAAAAGATTTCGCAATAGCAGCCGGGGCTACTGAAACAGCAGAATTCACGGTGGTCAAAGATAAGGCTGGCACGTATCAAGTTACCGTCGGTGGATTGACTTCGAGCTTCACAGTCAAGCCAAAGCTCGTCGCGAAAGAAGTCGAGCTCAAGTACGATGATGGTGAACCGGATAGCGCTGTGATGATGTTCAAAAATTACGGCTTTCTTATACATTTCTGTCCACAGGCAGTGCCGTTCACGATCAAGAATGTTAGAATGCGCGGGGGCTCTTTTACTTTTGGAGGATGTGATTTGAAAAAGAAGCAATTTGACTTGCAAATTCTAAATAAGGACCTTCAACCAATATATAGTAAAACCTATGCCGTTACAAAATTTCCCAACTTTTCATGGACAGGTAAATTTGATCCCGAGAGTTACAAGTGGGTTGAATTTGAAATACCCAATATAGAAGTTAATGAGGAATTCTATATTTTTGTTTACCAAATTGAACCGTGTTTCGAAGGAGTTGCGGGTATTTACCTTGCTCTAGATAATAGCGTAGTAAATGAACACTCTGATGCTGGGATGTTAGTTGATAACGAAATCGTGAAGAGATGGCCTTATCCTCCTACTGCAGCCGAGGCTATTAGAGATAAAACCAAGGTTAACTGGATGATTCGAGTGGTGGGCACAGCCATGATTCCGGAAGATACTGGAGAGCACGCAAAAAAGCCTCTACTTCGGAAACCCAGGCTGAGCAGACTCCATCTACATTTTCACAGCAGGCGAATTGCCAATGTCCTCGTGGCAATCCTCCATCTCAAATCACATACTATCGATCTACAAACACTGGCTGGACAAGAGTGCCGAGTGTAACCATTTCGGCTGCTGCTAATGACCACCGAATTCAGCTAGTAAAGGAGGCTATAGAATTTTGGAACCAACAGTTGGCTGAAATTGGCTCATCGTTCAGGTTCGGAAGTGTCAGTCACACTACACAACTAATACCAGATAGTTACTTAATCCAATTTAGTAACTTCATGTTACACGGAGGAAGCCCACCTTCAGTTCCTGCAATTGTATCAACAATGTCTGGAGATATCATTATTTCCCTGTCAGATGCTGAATTCATATCGTGGGCACAATACCCCGGAACAGGGAAAAGTATCATTGCAATTCGAAGTTGTAAGACCAGTCCTTTGAATCTAACGAATGTTTGCAGGAATGTTATTGCACATGAGCTAGGTCATGCACTTGGCCTTGGCCATAACAATGATGTAACAAAGCTTATGTGTGGTAGACCAGCTGAGTGCCGACCTCCTGATTTTAACTGTGATTGTGAGCAGTTCTTTCCAATAACAGACAAGAAAAGGAAACATTACTAAAACTCTATCCAGCAAGCTTGAAACCGACCCAATGACATTCCAACATAGCTATGGTGCCCGAAGAATAATGGCTAGATCCAAAGTTTTGTTCGATGTCTCACGGGAGATATAATTGTTCCTCGTCGTAGTAACACCTACAGATCTACATTTACTGAGTAGCAATCGCCCACTTTGTTACTACTCCACAATCGCCTGTTTTGCGCATTTCGGTCGGGTGGGGTGTTCAGGGGACAGGGACTGTGAAAACTCTGGATATGGTGCAGTGCTGCTCGGGAGAGAACACCAGGTGTGATAGCTGAACAGTTTTAGCCACGGTGACCTTGTCCTGGTCTATTCAGGCTGGCGAGGTAACTCCAGCACAACGAAGTGACCCCTTTTGACTTATGTGCGTGGCAGCGGTGGTGGGGAAAAGGAGTCCTTTAACCTACCGTTACTCGGTGGTAAGGCGCTCTTTGATCTGCTGGTAGAAGTCGAGCGATTCGGGGTTGAGCAGGGCATCCCTGTTCAGCACCGGTCTGTCGTGAAGGATGTTGGTGACGGCGCTTTCCACCTTCTTCATATTCAAGGTGTAAGGGATGTCGGGCGCCTGAATGATTTTGTCGGGGACATGTCTGGGGGAAGCCCTTTCCCGAAGATGTTTTTTGATCTTGCTTTCCAGTTCTGGCGTCAGGGTATGTCCCTCAGCCAGTTTGACGAAAAGGATGATGCGCTGGTCACCCTTCCAGCTTTGACCTATCGCCAGGCTGTCAGCTACCTCAGGTAGTTGCTCCACAACATTGTATATCTCCGCCGTGCCGATGCGGACGCCAGAGGGCTTCAGCACCGAGTCGGAGCGACCGTAAAAGGTGACTCCGCCGGTATCGCTGTGGATGAGTATATAATCGCCATGCCGCCACACGTTGGGGTAGACCTCGAAGTAAGCTTCGCGGTACCTCTTACCATCGGGGTCGTTCCAGAAATATAAGGGCATGGAGGGTGCGGCGGCTTCACAAACAAGCTCTCCCATCCGGTCGACCACCGGGTTGCCGTTCTCATCATACGCCTTTACTTTCATGCCTAAAGCCGGACCCTGCAGTTCGCCAGCATATACCGGCTGGATGGGGCTGCCGGTGAAGAAGCAACCATTTATATCGGTGCCGCCAGAGCTCGAGTTGAAGTGGAGGTCCTGCTTTATCTCCTGGTAGACATATTCAAACCCCTCAGCGGAAAGCGCTGAGCCGGTCTGCCAGACCTCTTTAAGCGAAGAGAGGTCGTAGCTTTTTCCCGGTCTAAACCCCTCGCTCCTGAGGAAGTTGATGTAGCTGGCACTGCAACCGAACATGGTCACCTTCTCGTCCTGAATAATCCTCCACATGGTGCCGGGGTCGGGGTAGTTAGGGTTGCCATCGTACAGGACCAACGTGTTTCCGGTGGCTAGAGAGCTCAGCATCCAGTTCCACATCATCCAGCTACAGGTGGTGATGAACAGGTGGACATCTTCCCGTTTCAGGTCGGTGTGTATTATTAATTCTTTGAGGTGGTTGACCAGCAGCCCGGCTGCCCCCTGGACCATGCACTTGGGCTTGCCGGTTGTGCCCGAGGAGAACATGATGTAAACAGGATGGTCCGGCGGTAGCTGCTCGAACTTGAGTTCCGGTGTCTTTCCCCCGCTCAAGAAATCATCCCAGTGCAACGAGTTGGGTATGGGGCTTATATCAGCTTTCTGCTCTCCATACCGAGCTACTATCACTTTTTCGATGGAAGGGATGGCTTTAACGATCTCAGCAGCGTTGTCAATTGTGTGGAAGCGCTTTCCTTTGTAGTAGTAGCCGTCCACGGTGAACAGTATTCTGGGCTCTATTTGCCCGATGCGGTCGATGGCAGCCTGGGGACCGATGTCGGTGGCACATGAAGACCAGGTGGCACCGATGCTGGTGCTGGCGAGCATGGCTACCGCCGTCTCTATCATATTGGGCATATAGGCAGCCACCCTATCGCCCGGGCGCAGCCCGATATCACGAAGGGACTTTGCCAGACGAGCTACGGTGTCATAAAGCCCGGCGTAGCTCATCCTCCTGGTTACCTGAGTCTCGCCCTTGAAGATAAAGGCGGTGTGGTCGTCCCGGAACCGGAGTAGGTTCTCAGCGAAGTTGAGCCTTGCCCCGATGAACCACCTGGCACCAGGCATTTTTGAGACATCATCGACCACGGTATCGTACTTTTTCGAGGCTTTTATGCCGACGAAGTCCCACACCGAAGCCCAGAAGTCCGATATTTCGCTTATTGACCAGTGATACAACTCCTGGTAAGTGCGGAGGTCCTTTCGGTACCGTTTGTTGACGAAATCGATGTACCGTGTGATGTTAGCCTGTCTTTTTCGTTCCTCAGATGGTTCCCAGAGCAGTTTAGCCATTTCTTACTCCTCGGTCTGTTTCAGGACTTTTTGCGGTTGGCAAACAAGCGCCAGAGCACCTTTCTTGAAGCCGGCACCATAAGGCACCGGCACAAGAGTAACTCCTCAGGAGTCCTTTATGTCCTACCAAGTGCGATAGGACAGTTGGTTTTGGAGCCGGGCTTGAGCAGACCCGGGTCACCTGCCTTTGTACTGTGGAGGTCTTTTCTCCACAAAAGCCCGGGCGCCCTCGGCGAAGTCCTCGCTCATTCTGACCCTGTTAGCCAGTTCGCGCTCCAGCCTTAGACCGTCCTCCAGAGGGCGGTCATAGCCCCGGATCATGGCTTCTTTGCTGGCGCGTACCCCGACCGGTCCTTTGCGGCATATAATCTCCGCCCATTGTTTAGCCGTGGGCATAAGCTCAGCCAGTGGGACGACCTTGTTCACCAGTCCGATGCGATATGCTTCCTGGGCATCGATGGGCTCGCCGAGCAAAAGCAGCTGTGCTGCCATAGCGCGCGGTATGAAACGGGGTAACCGCTGGGTACCACCGGCGCCGGGCATGAAGCCGATGTTTATCTCTGGCTGCCCCAAGCGGGCATGCTCGGCGGCTATCCTCAGGTCACATTCCAGAGCCAGCTCCAGACCTCCGCCAAGAGCGTAGCCATTGATAGCGGCGATGAACGGCTTCCAGATCTGGTCCGGTCGCACGGTCTCGCCGATAGGACCAGCTATGGGTCCGGGGCGGAACTCTTTGATATCCGCACCGGCTGAAAAAGCCCTATCGCCGGCACCCGTCAGAATGGCTACCCAGAGGTCGGGGTCGTCGCGGAACTCGATGAAAGCCTGGTTCAAGCCCTGACGCACTTCGGTATTGAGTGCGTTCATCGCCTCCGGACGGTTGATGGTGATGATGACGATTCTGCCTTCTTTCTGGACTTCAACGACTGCCATGTTGTCCCCCTTTGCCTTGATTTGGAGAGTAGATAGCGGCTTTGGAATCTTTGCTGATTTTGCTGTACCTACTCTCGCAGCAATGGGTATTCTAACAGGGGCTCGAGGTGAGGTCAAATTG
>DAOUAI010000066.1:0-5273 GCA_034433775.1 Dehalococcoidia bacterium | reverse complement strand
TTACCTTCACCCCGGACAATACGGGTCAGAATGTCAAGCATCTGTCGCGTGCCCACACGGCATGGCGGACATTTGCCACACGACTCCGCCTGAGTGAAAGTGAGGAAGTATTTAGTCAAGTCCACCATGCAGGTATCTTCATCGGCTACAATCATGCCCCCCGAGCCCATGATCGACCCGGCAGCGGTCAATGACTCGTAGTCCACAGGAGAATCAAGCAACGATGCTGGCAAGCAGCCACCCGAAGGACCACCGGTCTGCACCGCCTTAAATTTCTTCCCTTTCAGGATACCACCACCTATATCATAGATAATCTGGCGCAAGGTAATACCCAGTGGCACCTCAATTAGCCCGGTGCGCTCAACTTTGCCTACCAGAGCAAAGGTCTTCGTCCCTTTACTCCTTTCCGCGCCATACTGCGCATACCAGTCAGCACCCCGCTGCAAAATCAAAGCAGCGTTTGCCCAGGTCTCAACATTGTTTATATTAGTTGGCTTGCCCCATAGACCGGAAATCGCCGGGAAGGGCGGGCGCGACCGTGGCATCCCGCGTTTACCTTCGATAGAAGCTAACAGCGCAGTCTCTTCCCCACAAACAAAAGCCCCCGCTCCCTCTTTGATCTTTATGTGAAAATTAAATCCCGAACCTAATATGTTGTCCCCTATTAACCCGTACTCCTCCATTTGTTTGAGCGCCAGGCGCAATCTCTCCAGTGCCAGCGGGTATTCAGCACGGCAATAAATATAGCCATGGTTTGCCCCGATAGCATAAGCACCAATGACCATGCCCTCGAGTACGGAATGAGGGTCGCCTTCAAGCAAAGAACGGTTCATAAAAGCCCCGGGGTCGCCCTCATCAGCGTTGCACACTATATACTTTTCCGTCCCCGGAGCCCGCCGACAGAACTCCCATTTTTGTCCCGTGGGAAAGCCAGCGCCTCCACGTCCTCGCAGACCTGATCGCTTTATCTCCTCTATAATAGCTTCTGGAGACATGCTCAGCGCCTTCACAAGTCCGCTGTAACCACCGTTAGCAATATAATGGTCAATGTTTTCAGGGTCAATAAGACCGCAGTTGCGTAATATTAATCTGACTTGCGGCTTTAACACTGGCAAATCGAACAGGTTAGGTATACCATCTATCTTCCCATCACCGATGCATCCCAGGGCTAAATCGGAGCGGGGATTATCATTCGCCACATAGTCAGCGATTAATTGCGTGGCAACCTCTGGCTGCACATTGCCGTAGATAATCTGAGGGCGCCCGGGCTTTATAATCCCGACCATCGGTTCTGCATAACACAAGCCCATGCAACCAACTTGAATAACAGTAGCCTCGACACCATGTCGTCCTAGCGCGTCATCTATCGCTTTAAGTACCGCACCAGCGCCTGCTGCTTTACCACATGTCCCGGCACCTACTAAAATCCGCGATTCGGGGCTCCGCTGTAATTCTTCCCACTTGGCTACTGCACGCTTCTGAATATCGGCAAAATTCAAGGGGAACTCCTTATTCGTACTGTGTAATGACCTCTTTGGCTTTAGAAACAGTCATTCTGCCGTAGACGTCTTTATCGATGACCACCACCGGTGCCAGGGCGCAAGAGCCAAAACAAGCTACCCTCTCAAGGCTGAACTTGCTGTCTTCAGTTGTGCCACCCGACTCCACCCTCAGCCCCCGTTTTATCTCGTCCAGAATGCGCTCCCCACCCCGCACATGACATGCTGTACCCAGACAGACCTTTATGCTGTGTCTACCGCGCCGGGTAAAATAGAACTGGGCATAAAAAGAGGCTACTCCGAATACTTCACTTTCAGATACTCGGCACAACTTTGCTATCCGGGAAATCGCCTCCTCAGAAAGATAGCCAAACCTTTCCTGGACTTTTTGCAGTATCGGGATTAACGCACCTTTCTCACCACCATACTCTGCCACTATCTGAGCTAATTCATCAGGCAACGGACTCTCCGTAGAAAAGCAATCGGTCACATAGTTTAGCAAAATAGAATATTCCAGTCAAACCTAACTGCAAGCTCAAACAGGTACTATCGGCACGGTTTCTATGGTGTTTCTTTCGCCAATCGCCGCAACACCAGCTTGCTCAATTCCAGCACCGGGAAAACGGACAGGGAGAGGAGAATAGAAAGCGTCCAGTCTAAGCCGACAAGCGGATAGGTATGGAACACGTTCTGATAGAATGGCACATAAATGATAATCAGCATTAGCAGGACCTGTGAGCCCACAGCCAGATTCAGCCATTTGTTTTTAAAGATACCAATTTTGAATACCGAATGCCTCTCCGAGCGAAAGTTATATGCCTTAAAGAACTGTATCATGATTAGGGTGAGAAAACATAGACACTGAGCCTCCACCATCGACTTTCCCACATCCAGTGCCCATTTGAAAATCCCCAAGTTTACCAGACAAGACCATATCCCACCTACAGCTATAAGCACCACCACCGGCATGGTGAAAATCCCCTGCCCTCGAGGGCGCGGCTTGCGTTGCATTATGTCAGGCGCCGCCGGGTCTACGGAAAGCGCAATCGCCGGCAGTCCATCAGTCACCAGATTAACGAAGAGTATCTGAATAGCAATTAAAGGTATTGCTCCCAGAGGCAGCCCGATCAAGGGCCCAACCAGAATAGCTGCCGCCATCAGCAATATCTCCCCAACATTTGAGGAAAGTAAGTACATCAAGTACTTTTTGATGTTGTCAAAAATACCCCTGCCCTCCTCCACTGCAGCTACAATGGAGGCAAAGTTATCATCGGTAAGCACCATATCAGCAGCTTCTTTGCTGACATCGGTGCCGGTAATACCCATAGCCACCCCGATATCAGCTTTTTTCAGCGCCGGCGCATCGTTCACACCATCGCCGGTCATCGCCACCACATGTCCCTTCTTAGCCAGCGCATCCACCACACGCAGTTTATGTGCCGGTGATACTCGTGCATACACTTCTACCTTCTCCACCAGCCTCTCAAACTCTTCATCGCTAAGGGCATCCAATTCCTCACCACTAAGACTTATACCATCTTCAAGTATCCCTAATTCCCTGGCAATAGCCATTGCTGTCAGCTTGTGGTCCCCGGTTATCATCACCGACTTTATCCCCGCCTGGTCACACAACTTCACCGCATTTTTAGCCTCATCCCGCGGCGGGTCTATCATCCCCACCAGACCCAAAAACACCATCTCGTTGTTCACAGTCTCAAGAGCCTCTCCAGACAGGAGTTTGTAAGCTATCCCCAGCACACGTAAGGCACTTTCCGCCATCCTCTGCGCCGATTTAAGCACCCTTTCCCTCCCCTCAGCATCCAGGTCCACTGTCTGCCCGCCACGAAAAACATATTTACAAACTCCGAGTATCACTTCAGGGGAACCTTTGGAATAAGCAATCAGTCCGCCGTCAGACCTCGTGTGTATAGTGGTCATCATCTTCGTTTCTGAAGAGAAGGGTATCTCTCTGACCCGTGGAGCTCGCCGGCACAGCTCGTCCCGCTCCAGTCCAGCCTTAGCGGCAGCCGCAAGTAATGCACCTTCTGTGGGGTCACCTCTCACCTGCCAGTTCCCATCAATACAGACCAGCGAGGCATCATTACACAACGCGACCGCTTCAAGCAGCATCTTCAACCCGGGCTCATCTCGAACATTTACAGGCATGTCATCATAATAAAAACCACCCTCGGGTTGATAACCGCTACCGCTTATTTCAATCACCTTGTCATCAACCAGAATGCGCTTCACCGTCATCTGGTTCTGTGTCAGCGTGCCAGTCTTGTCGGAACAGATAAACGTGGTACAACCTAAAGTCTCCACCGCAGGTAACTTCCTGATCAGGGCATGCCGTTTTACCATCCTCTGTACACCCAAGGCTAGCGAGATGGTGACCACAGCTGGTAAAGCTTCAGGCACCGCTGCCACCGCCAGGCTCACCCCCCAGATGACCATTTCCAGTATCTCGTGCCCGCGCATGACACCGATGCCAGCCAGAGCAAAGCACAAAACTAAGGCAGCCGCGCCGATATACTTCCCCAGTCTATCAAGATTGACCTGTAGAGGTGTCCTCTCTTTTTCCACTTCCTGCAACAACGCTGCAATTTTACCGAACTCTGTTCTCATGCCGGTGGCGGTGACCACACCCCTCCCTCTCCCATACACCACCACCGTGCCCATAAATGCCATGTTCACTCTATCGCCTAGAGATACCTCACCTCTTATAGGCTCGACGGTCTTCTCCACCGGCGTCGACTCGCCGGTCAGCGGTGCCTCATCGGTCTTCAGATTTACCGCCTCGATAAGCCTCGTATCCGCCGGCACCTTATCGCCGGTACTCAGCACGACGATATCACCGGGTACTATCTCACAGGCTGGCACTTCCTTCTCTTGACCATCACGCACTACCCTTGCCAATGGCGCCGCCATCTTCCTCAGAGCCTC
The DNA here is from genome assembly GCA_034433775.1 of Dehalococcoidia bacterium. GTDB lineage: Bacteria > Chloroflexota > Dehalococcoidia > GIF9 > UBA5629 > CALJTV01. Next base: position 831 of record DAOUAI010000066.1, on the reverse strand, counting down.
CATCGCCCGCTCAGCACGATACTCCTGGTAAAAGCCCAGCCCGGCGGCGAACAGAACGATGACAAAAATGACGATAGCATCTGCTACTTCTCCCAGCACAGCGGATAGTGCCACCGACACCAAAAGGATAATGATAAGGAAGTTCTTGAATTGCTCAAGGAAAAGTTGCCACGTTGAGACCCGTTTCTTCTCTGCAAGCTCATTGAGTCCGCATTCAGCAAGCCGGCGTTGCGCTTCGTCTTCAGAGAGACCGACCTTAGGGTCTGAGCCAAGTCGACTCAGCACCTCAGAGGCATCAAAGTTGTACCAGTTGACTGCGTTGTTCACAGTAAGCTCTCTACAGCATGATCAAACAGTCCCGAATTTGTGCGCCCGTTTGGAGCACCGGCAGCGTGAGAAAATCGTCCCCGTATATGCACTCAAAAGATACAAAAAGCACACTAGGTTAAATCATATCATAGAGCTATTCCAGCGCCAAACGCCTATTATGCTATCTGACAAGGAGATATTGGAGAAAGACACCAGTCAGTGTATCGCCAAGCAAGCTTCTAAAGCTAAACGACAATTTCCCGAGAGTCGACCCCGTCTCAAGCCTTCTCAGGCCAAGGCTTCTCCCCGAGAGCGATACGGCACAAATCAGTGATGAAAATCTTAGGTAAATTGAACTGCTCACTGGGACGGCGAAACACTCTATCACAAACCGGACAACAGGTTACAATGGCATCAGCACCGCAGGCTATGGCATCTTCGAAATTCTTTTTCTGTATGTCAATGGCAAGTTCCCTATTACTGTAGATAACCGGCGCACTGCAACATAAAGCATCCATCCGC
>DAOUAI010000065.1:0-1801 GCA_034433775.1 Dehalococcoidia bacterium | reverse complement strand
TTGATAGCGGTATCGATCAATATGCGCGCGTTCTCGATGATTTCAGCCGAGACCATAACATTGATGCCGAAGACACCCCGTTTGTCCTTGACCAGACGGTATGTGCGTTTTAGCACCTTTGCCAGAGCTGTAGCCATGTCATCATCAAAATCAGCCTAACCGGTCTCTACGAAGGACCGATAGATCCATGGTTGGCTCTTCTTTTCAAAAAGCCCGCTTGTGGACAGCAATCCCAGGATACAGGCGTTGGCAGTAGCAACGCAGAGGTTGTTGTTGCTGAAGGGGCCCATTCCAGCCTGTATGATGGGATATTTGATGCCGAGCAGGTCACATAGTCTTGATTTAATCATGAGAGACACCCCCGTTTTTTAATTAACTGGTATTATAGGTCATGGCATAAATGTGAGTCAAAATAACCAGTCGCTTGCCCTCCAGCGGAAAACCTCGTAAAATTTGGTTCTACAGCGGACGTAATTTTTATAGTTCAGGCTCTGCTGGCGCTACTAATGCATTGAAAGGAGTGCTGTGAGAAAAGTTAGGCTCGGGAGGACTGGTCTGTCTGTTTCTCAGTTTGTTTTGGTGGCATTCCAATCCAGAGGTTGGCTGAGGATGAGGCGGTGGCGGTGGTCAAAAAGTGCCTTGACCTCGGGGTGACCTTCCTGGACACGGCTAATGGTTATACCACCAGTGAGGAGCGCATTGGCAAGGCTATTTCGGGGCGGAGGGAGGGGCTGGTAATAGCCACCAAATCGCTATCACGGAAGGCCGAGGGGGTGGAGAAGCACCTCAAATTGAGCCTGGAAAGGCTTAACGTCCAGTATATAGATATTTACCAGTTCCACGGCGTAAGCGATGACAAGGCTCTAGAAGCGGTGCTTGCCCCTGATGGACCTATGGCTGTGGTGGAGGGGGCAAAAAAAGAGGGGCTGGTGAAGCACATTGGCATTACCTCTCATCAGATAGATGTTGCCAAAAAAGCAGTTATGTCGGAGCGCTTCGAAACCCTTATGTTCCCGTTTAATTTTGTCACCTCTGAAGCTGCAGATGAGCTTCTTCCTTTATGCCGGAGATATGACGTCGGCTTTATCGCCATGAAGCCGTTGGCGGGGGGTATGATAACGAACGTCAGAGTTGCCATAAAATATCTTCTGCAGTTCCCGGATGTGGTGATATGTTGTGGCATAGAAAAAGCATCTGAGGCGGAGGAAATCGTCGAGATAGTGGAAGGTCCGGCGGAGATGACATCAGCAGAGCTGGATGAGATGTACAGACTGAAGCGGGAACTCGGTAGTCGCTTCTGTCATCGCTGTGACTATTGTCAGCCGTGCAAAGAGGGCATAGCCATTTCTACTGTGCTAATATTCCCCAGCCTGTTGAGGCGCTCGCGTCCGGAGAATATCTTTGAGGGTCCCTGGGCACAGGCGGTGGAAAAGGCGGCTGGCTGTACACAGTGTGGTGAGTGTGAACAGAGATGTCCTTACCAGCTCCCCATCCGTGAAATGATAGCTGAGCATGTCAGCCTGTTCCGCAAAGCCAAAGAGGAGTATCTGAAGCAGAAATTACCTTCAGCAGGCTAACGGGTGTGGAGCTGTCATAATTGAGGATGTTTGGCTAAGGACCTCCGGCTTGCTGTCTGGTATTTGCCTCTATATCCATGAGGACTGAGCAAATGTCAGCAAAAGCCAGTGCCAGCAGCCCGTAGACCACGGAAACTATGATGCCCCCTATGGCGATGGCTATTCCTTCGGTGCTGGCTGTAGTGATTTGCGGTAACTCTTGTTCCAGGAAGGTAATGCCTGTT
>DAOUAI010000064.1:0-1547 GCA_034433775.1 Dehalococcoidia bacterium | reverse complement strand
AGAAAAACCTTGCCATATTGCCAGTCTCTCTGACAGCACCTTTTGTCCTTTTGGTGTTATATAATAGTAGCGTCTCTCTTGTCCAGTGGGCAGTTTCTGCCATCTAGCGATAACCAACCCCGCCCTCTCTAAGCGATGCAAGGCCGGATAAAGGTCCCCTCTTTGAACTGAAAGTAGCCATTGCTTCTTCTTTCTAGCTCTTTGATAATTTGATAACCGTACATTGGTTGGTTGTTGATCAAAGATAGAAGCAGCAGGTCGGTGTTCCCTTTTAGGAGTTCACGCTCGTAATTCATCTATCATCCCTCGTGCTGGAATTAATTAACCTAAGAATAGCATTCAGAAACCAGCGTAGTCAAGTGCTTGAGGACAATTTTAGGTAAAAGTGGTTTTACGTGGTAAAATAAGGATCGGGCGATCGCTGGAGTGCAAGATTTTGTAAGTTACGCTGCCGTAAGTCCAACTTTCAACATATGAGTGTCCATGACTTGAGACAGCAATCAGATCACAGTCATTCTCACTAGCATACTTAATTATTTCCGAAGACGGATCCCCGATTTTCACCTCTCGCTTTATCACCACCGAAGTGCTTAATTTAGAGCTTGTCTTGCTTAAGTACTCTTGTGCCTCTGCTATCATGGATTGCATATCTTTATCTTTAAAGTAGACATAATCCACGCCGCCGATTGTGTGAACGTGCATACCCGGGGTGATAATTCGTATTAGAATAATTTCCGCGGGGAGGTTCTTGGCTAGTTCTACGGCGTAGGGGAGAATTGCCTCGCTTGTTTCCGAGCCATCTAGTGGAACAAGAAGTCGTTTTAATTTTGGCACTAATGGTGCTTTGGTGATTTTAACCACAAGCAGTGGCACTTTGACGGAGTGGATTAGTTCGTTGGTGGTGCTACCCAATAGCCATGGGATGACTCCTGAAATCCCCCGCGATGTCACGATAATTAGGCTTATATCATTTTTACTGGCGTACTTGACAATCTCTGGCGCTGGCCTGCCCGTCAAAACTGACGTGTTGACTTGGACCTTTCCAGCCAGTTTCGTCTTCAATTGTTCGGCTTGCTTGTCAAGGTAAGCTTGTGAGATGGAGAGTAGATCAGTTTCAGTGGTCTGGCATACTTTAACCAGAAAAATCTTGGAGGCAAAAGCGTTACCCATCTCCCTAGCGTAAGGCAACGCCTGTTCGGCTAGCTTTGAGCCATCTAGGGCAACAAGAATCCTGTCGAACACAGCCTTAAGTATACCTCAAAATTAGATATAAGTGACACAGGGCAATCACTAGGAATGTCGCGGGCAGGGCATATTTAAGAAATCTTCCCCAGCTGATAGGGTAGCCTTCTCTTTCTGCAATAGCAGTGCCAACAACATTTGCTGATGCCCCTATTGGTGTAGCGTTACCACCGATGTCTGTGCCCAGAGCCAGGCACCAGCTCAATGTAGACAGAGGGAGCCCTGAGGCATGGGATAAACTACTTATTACTGGTACCATTGTCGCGGCGAAGGGAATGTTATCTGCTATAGCTGAAGCAAATGCT
>DAOUAI010000063.1:0-1500 GCA_034433775.1 Dehalococcoidia bacterium | reverse complement strand
GATTATCATAGGCCTGATCCTTAATCGTGCCGTGAAGGGATTCAACCCGGAACTCCTGGTGGAAATTCCGCCCTATCGCTTGCCGCCCTGGCGGGTCATTGCCGAGAAGCTCTGGTTACGGGTTTCCGGCTTCATCAGGGAAGCCCTGCCTATAGTCCTGGCTGCCGTGTTAGTGGTAAATGTTCTCTACACCATCGGAGTCTTCAGCGTTATTGCCGATGTTACCGGACCGTTGTTGACCGGGCTGTGGGGGCTACCTGAAGAAACGATTGCTGCTCTGGTCGTGGGGTTTTTGCGCAAGGATGCTGCTATGGGCATGCTGGCTACCTTGGGCTTGACTGCCAAGCAGCTGGTTATCAGCAGCACGGTTCTGGCTATGTTTTTTCCCTGTGTAGCTACATTTGTGGTGCTGGCTCGAGAGCTGGGCGCAAAAGACTTAGTTAAGGCTGTGGGAATCATGATAGCCTCAGCATTGGTAATGGGCGCCCTGCAGAACCTGGTTCTGTGACCTATTGTGCCGAAAACCCGCCTGCCGAGAGTTACAGCATGGACTGGTCCTTCAGCCCCGGATGCCTTATGGGATTGTCCAACCATACGACCTATTGTATCATGGAAGAAAGACAGGTAAGACGAACAGGGTACAGAGGTCGCAATGGAGATAATCCCGGCGATTGACATCAGGGGCGGAAAGTGCGTGCGGCTCTACCAAGGTGATTACAATCAGCAGACCGTTTTTTCTGATAACCCCCTGGCGGTAGCCTTGACCTGGCATTCCCAAGGAGCACGATGGCTCCATATTGTTGATCTGGATGGGGCGGTTGCTGGCGAGCCCAGAAACATGGAAGTGATTGAGGCAATAACGAAACAAAGTGGTTTGCTAGTAGAATTAGGAGGCGGTATCAGACGGCAAGAGGTGGCCAAAAGAGTGTTGGATATGGGGGTGACGAGGATAATTCTGGGGACTGCCGCCCTAGAGAACAGGGAACTGGTAGAAAAGCTTTGCCAGCAGTTCGGCCAGGCTATTGCAGTCAGCCTTGATGCTCGGGACGGTAAGATTGCCACCCACGGCTGGCTCAAGGATACAGTTGTTGACATTGTTCGGCTGAGTCGCGAGTTAGCTCATATTGGGGTAAGGCGGTTCATCTATACCGACATAAAGAGGGACGGCACTCTGACCGGGCCCAACTTCGACATGATAGAAGAATTGCTAACTGAAGTGCCCGTTCCTGTTATTGTGGCTGGCGGGGTGTCTGCAATGGAGCATTTGCGGCGGCTCCAGGAGCTTGGAGTGGAAGGGGTTGTCGTAGGCAGGGCTCTCTATACCGGCGATATTGACTTAAGGGAAGCGCTGATGAACTTTGGCACCTAGACCGATAGGGGAACTGTTGCGATTTTATTGAGGGTGCCACTAATATTTGAGGCAAATACGGCATGCTTGCCGACGAGTCATAAGACCCATGACATGGTAGGTTAGGAGGAAAATGTTAAAGTTCGATGATA
>DAOUAI010000062.1:0-22718 GCA_034433775.1 Dehalococcoidia bacterium | reverse complement strand
TGCCCTATACGCGCTCGGTGTCAATAGTGTTTTTTATAGGCGCTGGTCCGAGATATGAATCCGATTCCTCTGCTGGTGTTGCCCATTTTGTGGAGCACCTTTGTTTTAAGGGAACACAAAAGCGAAAGAGCGCTAGGGAGATCAGTGAGGCGATAGAAAGTGTGGGTGGAATCCTGAATGGCGGCACGGACAAAGAATTAACCTCTTTCTGGTGCCGGGTACCGAGTAGATATCTACACCTGGCTGTTGATGTGCTAGTAGATATAATACGTAATCCTCGCTTCGAGATGGGCGACATTGAGCGTGAACGTCAAGTAATTATTGAGGAGATAAACATGAGTCTTGACTCCCCGAGGCAACGTGTGGCGATGCTAATTGACGAACTCTTGTGGTCTGGGCAACCTCTGGGGCGTGATATTGCTGGAAGTAAGGAAACTGTGGCTTCATTAACACGCCAGCAGATTATGGAATTCTACCAGGGTCATTATCTATCTAACAATGTTGTAGCTAGCGTTGCAGGAGATATAGACCAAAAACAGGCAGAGGATGTTATTGCCCAAGCCGTTGACGGTTGGCAAAGTGGCGACGTATTCGCTGGTTTTTCGAGTACTGGAGTCGCTGAGCGCAACCGGGCAAAAATTGAATTTCGAGAAACGGAGCAACTTCAAATTTGCTTGGGTGTACCCGGGGTGTCTATCTTTCATCCTGACCGTTATGCTATCGATCTCCTGAGCATTATTATGGGTGAGGGGATGAGTAGCCGCCTGTTTCTTAGATTGCGGGAGGAGCGCGGGCTTGCTTATGAAATTCACAGCTATGCTGATCATTTCACCGACACAGGCGCTTTTATTGTTCACGCTGGTGTTGACCCGGAGCATGGTGAGGCTGCAGTCAGGGCTATTGTCGAAGAGCTGGTTGCCATAATGGAAGATGTCACGCAAAGCGAGCTAGACAAAGCTAAGGAGATAGCTAAAGGAAGGTTAATATTGAGCCTTGAAAATAGTCGGGCTGTTGCTGGCTGGCTAGGAGTGCAGGAATTACTTGCCAAACGTATACTCAGTGTCGATGAGGTTATTGCTCTGGTTGAAGCTGTCACTACCGAGGATTTAAAGCGAGTAGCCCGGGCTCTTTTTACTCCGGGACATTTCAGTCTGGCTGTGGTGGGTCCGGTAAAGGACGAGGATTTGCTGGTGAAGACACTCAACATATAAAAAACAAGGAGCTACCTCAGGAGGTAGCTCCTTGTTGTAGTGGGACTAATATTCAGGCATAGGCGGAGTAGTTGTCTTTTCTTTTTCCGGGATATCAGCCACCAGCGATTCAGTGGTCAGGATCATGTTTGCAATGCTGGCAGCATTCTCTAGGGCAGTTCTGGTAACTTTGAGCGGGTCGATGATACCCTTGGAAACCATATCGCCGAACTCGTCTTTTAGCGCATCATAGCCAATGCCCTTCTTACTGCGTTTGACCTTGTCTATTACCACTGAGCCCTCTTGTCCGGCGTTTTCAGCTATCCAGCGTAGCGGTTCCTCTAGAGCTCGTTTTAGGATAGAAATGCCTACAGCCTCGTCGCCCTCTGTCTTTGCTTTGTCTAGTACAGGTGTTGCATTTATAAGTGCTACTCCGCCGCCGGGTAGAATACCTTCTTCTACTGCTGCTCTGGTTGCTGACAAGGCATCCTCAACTCGGTGCTTCTTTTCCTTAAGTTCGACCTCAGTAGCAGCGCCGACTTTGATGACTGCTACACCGCCGGCCAGTTTAGCCAGTCTTTCTTGGAGCTTCTCCTTGTCGTAGTCTGACGTGGTCTCTTCAATCTGTGCCTTTATTTGTTTAATGCGGGCCTGAATGGACTCTTCTGACCCTTTGCCCTCTACAATGGTAGTATTGTCTTTATCGGCTACCACCTTTCTTGCTCTACCTAGGTCAGCTATGGTAGCTGAGTCCAGTTTTCTCCCTACCTCCTCAGAAATGACCTTGCCGCCGGTGAGGATGGCTATATCTTCAAGCATTGCCTTACGTCTGTCGCCGAATCCAGGTGCTTTTACTGCCAGGCAGTTGAGGGTACCACGCAATTTATTGACTACCAGTGTAGCCAGAGCTTCACCTTCTACATCTTCTGCAATTACTACAAAGTTTTTGGAAACCTGGAGTACCTTCTCTAGTACAGGTAAAAGCTCAGAAATAGCTGAGATCTTTTTGTCGGTGATGAGGATATATGGTTCTTCAAGCTCAGCCTTCATAAGTTCTGGGTTGGTAATGAAGTAAGGACTGATATAGCCACGGTCGAACTCCATGCCTTCAACGTATTCTGTCTCGAACTGGAGTCCCTTTGACTCTTCTACAGTGATTACGCCATCCTTGCCTACCTTTTCCATAACTTCTGCGATAAGATTACCTATTTCTGAATCGGCAGCTGATATGGTAGCTACCTGAGCTACTTGCTCTTTGGTAGTCACCGGGGTTGCCATTTTCTTTAGCTCTTCCACAAGGGCAGTCACCCCCTTTTCAATGCCACGTTTTATAGCCATGGCATCGGCACCGGCAGCAATGTTCTTGAAGCCTTCACTAATAATGGCTTGAGCTAGAACAGTGGCTGTGGTGGTGCCATCACCACACTTGTCATTTGTTTTAGTGGCTGCCTCCTTGACTAGTTGAGCCCCCATGTTTTCAAACGGGTCGGGTAGCTCGATGTCCTTAGCTATTGAGACACCATCGTTGATAACGTTGGGCGCACCGAATTTCCTTTCTAGTGCTACAGGACGCCCGCGTGGACCAAGAGTTACTTTGACAGCGTTGGCTAGAGCATCAACTCCAGCTTTTAAGGCACGTCGTGCCTCTTCACCATAAATAATCTGTTTTGCCATTGTTATTACCTCCTCCTTAAATTTGTCTATTTCACTTTCTTAGCCAGGATATCGCTTTCTCTGAGGATGATGAATTCTTCGTCATCCTCCTTAATCTCCGTACCTCCATACTTGGCATAAATAACTATGTCGCCTACCTTTACATCCATGGCGATCCTTTTGCCATCGTCTGTAAGTCTGCCAGGACCCACTGCTATTACCTCTCCTTCTTGGGGCTTCTCTTTGGCTGTGTCTGGCAACACTATGCCACCTTTGGTAACCTCTTCTTTGGGCTTGGGTTTGACCACTACCCTGTCACCTAAAGGTTCAAATCTGACTGCCATTTCTTCTACCTCCTTGACTTTAATATTTTTAGCACTCTCAACATTGGACTGCTAACAATTTTAGCACAATGATTTTGGTTTGTAAAGGGGTACATGCTGATAAGGATGTCTTCGCAATTAAAAGTTCGTGCTAGTTCTGGGTGGGGAACTATGGCTCTATCCGCTGGTTTTGTTTTTAGAGCATCCCTTTTATTTTTGCCACGAGATCAGTAAATTTTTGTCCATAGATTTTTTCATGTTCTATCAAGAAACTCCTCCATTGTGGGCTTGTCCGGGCATTGGCTTCCACTGAACTCTGAATATCTACCGACATATCCTTGTTAGCACTTTGCCTCAGTAGCTGCCGGGCTGCCATTTCTACCTGTTTACGAAGGCCTTCTTTAACGGCGTTAAAGGCCTCTTCTTTTTCCTGTTGATATCTCTGACGGAGGTTCTCAAGTAATTTAAAACCATGTTCCAGCTCCGAGTATGCCCCCTGTTCTTTAAGCACTTCGCAACCCAGGATGGCATCGCGATAGCGCTCAAAGTCAGATTTATTGCTACTCAAAGTAATAGCGTTGAGCAATCTGACCTGCGTCTCTTTAATCATGAACTCGTGTCCGTGCTCTTTTTGCTTTTTTAACTCCAGCCACAAGGTGTTGAGGTCTATTCTCTCGGTAAAATAATCAGCGAGTAGCGATGTAAGTCTCTCAGCAAGCTTCAGCCCCTCCTTTTCGCTAGGTGACAGGTCACCGATTTTGGCTAGTTTTTCTTTTGCTAAGGGAGAGAGTTCCATAGTTTGTTCTCCTGGTTTAGCGGTCTTTTGTTGATGCTGCTACAGGAACCGATTTGTTATTTCTGTGTAGTAGGCTAGTGACAGAGATGTCGTGGATTGTTCTGCCACTTATAGTGAAGGTCAAGCACTTATTTCTATAGTGATAAGTCCTCATAGCTTGATTCTATTGATGAAGCAATACTAGACACTAAATCTCCACTTAGCCCGTGTACAGGATAAGGGAATTTTACCTCTCATTTCGCATCCTCGATTTTTGCAGCGTATCAAATTCTTGCAGTAGTTGCTTTTCTTGTTGGCTGAGGTTTTTGGGGGTTATTACCTTTACTGTTACATAAAGGTCACCTTTGTTGTGACCGTTGAGGTGGGGGATCCCCTCATTTACTACCCTAAAAGTCGAGCCTGTTTGGGTGCCTTCAGGTATTTTCAGCTTGACATTGCCGTACAGTCCCTGTACTTCTACTTCGGCACCCAGTGCTGCTTGGACAAAAGTTATCTCTTTAGTTGTATAGATATCACAACCCCGTCTTTCAAAGCAGGGGTGCTCCTTAACTTGAAGTACTATGTAAAGATCGCCCGGTTCTATACCTGTTTCGCCTGCTTCACCTTCGCCTCTTATTACCATGGTGTAGCCAGTATCTGCTCCTTGGGGGACATAAACTGAGATCTTTTTTTTCTCTTTCATAATCCCTTTGCCTTGACATGCAGGACAGGGTTCAGCCACGATGTTACCCTTACCATGGCATTTACTGCAGATCTTGATCTGGCGGAAAATGCTGTAGCCAGACCTTCGTTCGAATACGATCTGCCCTGTGCCTTTACAGTGTTCACAGACCTTAAGGCCATGCTCACCGGCACCGCTGCCGAGGCACAGGTTGCAAGTCCGGGTTTTCAGTATCTCGATCTCTTTCTCTGCACCGTAAGCGACCTCTTCAAGGGTCACCTCCAAATCGTATCTGATATCGATCCCCTTTCTTCGCGTCTTGGTGCTGCTTGTGGTGCCGAATATGGTGTTGAAAATGCTGTTTCCAAACCCGAAGTCAAAGTCACTGAGCCCGAACTCTCGAAAGAGACTGGCAAAGTCAGTACCGCGATATATATCGGCTGTAGTGTAGCCCTCGAGACCAGCATGCCCATAAGTGTCATATAGGTAGCGCTTTTCTCTGTCGCTAAGGACTGCGTAGGCCTCGTTTATTTCTTTCATTTTCTCTATTGCTTGCCTGTCCCCGGGATTTCTATCGGGGTGATATTTCATAGCTAGTGACCGGTAGGCGCGTTTTATCGTCGCTTCGTCAGCATTTCGATTGATACCAAGTACTTCGTAATAGTCGCGTTTTAGCATTTATTTCAGGCACCTCATAGCGCTTTCCAGGTTATACCGTTCCATATCCTTAGGACTCTGCCGCATCTTGCACATATGACTTGGACGGAACCATCGGTCGCTTGTTCGAGGCAGCGTACCAGACGGCGGCAACTGGTACAGTAGATTTTCTTGATGCAGATCTTCATTGGGTCTTCCTCCGTAGTTTTGTCCGGTTACTGGTCAACTGGTGTTTGGATGCAATAGAGGTGAAGGAACGAGTAAAATCGGGTTAGGTTTTCTAAATCACCTTGCAGGTTACCATTTTCGTCCACCTCAAGACACCAGAGTTCTGCTAGACCACGCTGGCATTCGCGCCTGAATGGGCTGGGTGTCCAGCTCTGACAGGATGACGGCTTAAAAGGATGGATCCGGCATGATGTCAATTTGGCATTCAGCTGGCGCAGAAAGATACAGGCGCCGTGCTCATGACGGAGAAGGAATTGTTCTCCACCAAGGTAACGGCTATCGATGTAGTTAGTGAGAAATTCGTCCCAACTGATTTTAAGCCTGTTAGCGATATACTTGGCTTCTGCTAGGTCGATGCGTACTTGGTAGCTGCGGCAGCAGATTCCACAGCGGAAGCAGGGGAAATACGTTGGTGCGGTGTCCAGGTTACCACGGTGTATAGATACGAAAGGACCTGTGCTACCCATGGCTGATGTTGTTGGTAAGTAGCGGGGAAAAGTAAAGGATTTTCCCTGTGTTGAATATCCGGTCATCTCTCCTTTTCTTTCTTGGGCCGCCCCCTGAAGGGTGGCTTTAAAGGTGGTCGGATGTAGAAATCGATTTTCGAGGCGCAACACGAGATTAGTTTCTCTCCCTTCTCTCCACATGTGGGACAACAACCCGGTTCACCTGCCTGACTAAGCGGGCGCATCAACTCGAATTCTTTGTCACATTTGGGGCAGTAATATTCATAGATAGGCATGCTTACCTCCCAATTATCATCTTACTTGGACAGTTTCCTTTTCCGCCGGGGCGGTTTTTTCTACCCCAGCACCCTTTGACGGCACGAAATTTCCATCCAAATCGATGCTGCCAGTAATAAAAGGAGGCTTGTGAGCTTCTAGCACGTGTTTTTCCCAGCACCAACTATGTGCAAGGCTGCCACAGGAAGAGCAACGGAAAACAGTCCTGCCAGCAAAAAATGGACTACCACAGACCCTGCAGTTTGTTCCATCACCCACGGGCTATTCCTCCATTTAAAATACTTCAAAGCTTGTAAATTGCAAATTTAGCAGTCTCATTGATAGACTGCTAAATTAATTATAACAGGAGATGGCTTGTGTGGCAAGGGTTATGCAGGGTTTTAAACTCCTGTTCTAGAAGACTGTAACTGTGAGTTCAAACTTTGGCAGGTGATGGATGTGGTATTGATTGTTTACACGGTAACGTGTAAAATTGAAGATGGAATGGCTAGAAATCAAAAGCAGATCGATTGGGATAAAAACCGTGTTCGGGCATTACGGCGTCATATGGGATTGACCCAAGCTGAGCTAGCAAAGGTGCTTGGTACTCGACAGCAGACGATCAGTGAATGGGAAACCGGTGTTTACAAGCCGCGTGGGATCTCTGCCATGCTTCTCAACATTGTGGCGGAGCGTTCTGAGTTCAAATATCACCTGGAAGAAGGAAGCAGGCGGTAAAGAAGCATGGAGCAGGTAAAAGTAGGTTGTTGTGGTTTTCCGAAGGGCAGAAGGCGTTACTTCTCAGTGTTCAGCCTCGTTGAAGTACAGCAGACCTTCTATAAACCTCCTGCGGTAGAGACTGTTTTAAAGTGGCGAAAGGAAGCACCTCGGGATTTTGAGTTCACAATTAAGGCGTGGCAATTGATCACTCACCCACCGTCGAGTCCTACATATCGAAGACTTGGCTGGAGAGTGCCGTCGGAACAGGTCGGGCGGTATGGTTTTTTCTGTCCTACAGATGAGGTCTTGAGGGCATGGGAGAAAACGAAGGAGATTGCTCTTGCCCTTAGAGCAAAAATTGTGGTTTTCCAAACTCCGGCGTCTTTCATTGATTGTTCACGAAACATTGAAAATATGAAGTGTTTTTTCAGGAGGCTAGACCGGGGCGATTTCCTTTTTGTCTGGGAGCCGCGGGGGGACTGGGATGCAAGCAGTATAATCTCTTTGTGTCGTGAGCTGGAACTAAGTCATTGTGTTGACCCGCTGGAGAAGACGCCACTTTATGGTGAGTTGAAGTATTTCAGGTTACATGGTGGTGGTGGCTATAGACATAAGTATAGTGAAGAGGAGTTGCGGCTTTTAAGCAAGCTAGTGGGTGGCAAGGCCTATGTCCTGTTCAATAACATCAGCATGTATGATGATGCGTTGAGTTTTAGCAATTTAATCAGGGCACAGAGTGGAAAGTTGTCAGAAGCTGGTCTATAGCCTGGGAACAAGTAATCGCTCTAGAGAAGAGTTTGTTTGTTTGCTTTGTTGCTATAGGATTGAGCTTGTAGTGGATGTCCGTCGTTTTCCCACAAGCCGGTTTGAGCATTTCAAGCAACAGGAACTCGAGAAATTACTGAGTGAAATCGGTGTTGAGTACTTTTATTTCGGTGACAGGCTTGGAGGTTACAGGCAGGGGGGCTATGTTTTGTTTACTACTACTGCTGAATTTGCCCGTGGGATGGGGGCGCTTGAAGAGCTTGTTTCGAGAAAACTGAGTGCTGTTATGTGTGCCGAGAGATTGCCATGGCGCTGTCACCGGCGATTTATTACCTCGGAGCTTAAAAAGCGGGGGTGGGAGGTGAAACATATTATTGATGAAGGGCGGCTATGGAGCCAGAAATAATAGCGGCATACTGGTTTGCAAAGGCAGGGCTTGCATGAGATGGCAGATGACGGAGGAACTAATGGCTAGTATCTGGCAACAGAGGCTGGTCACAAGCTTGTTAACAGATACTGGGCAGGAGTTGACAATTATCTATCCAGGGCGTCGAAATTTTTCCACCGGCTCTGACTTTACCGGAGGTGTCTTTTCTGTGGATGGAAAAGTAATTGAAGGCGATGTGGAAGTACATGTTGCTTCCAGTCAATGGTATAGCCACGGGCATCACCGGGACCCTAGGTATAACCGTGTAATATTGCATGTTGTTTGGTACAGTGATGTTTACTGCCCAACAAGGCTTAGGAACGGAAAAACAATCTTTACAGTGGCGCTGTGCCAATCTTTGAATACCATTTTAGAGGAGTTAAGCCAGGGGAATAAGACAATCGGAGGAAGCTTACCGATGTGCCCCGAATGTTACAATGTGCCTGTTCTTGGGCTTCTTACTCTTTTGGGCGAGGAACGGTTCTTTGGTAGAGTGAGTTCTTTTGAACAGATGCTAACACAGTGTGAAGCCAACCAATTGCTTTTTCGTAGTGTATCCAGGGCGTTGGGGTATGCCGAAAACTCTGTTCCGTTTGCGAGGCTGGCGGACAGCTTGACTATTGATATACTGGCGGCATATAGGGGGGCAGACGATACAGAGAGGCGTGCTTTGCTTCTAGGTTTTGCAGGCTTGTTACCAAGTCAGCGGCTATACAACAAGCGTCTGTGGGTTGAAGATGATGAAACGAAAATACTGGAGATGATATGGCGGCGTAGGGGTAATGAAAGCTATCTCAATGAGGGGGACTGGTGTTTCTTCAGGGCAAGACCAGACAATTTCCCGCCGCGCCGCCTTGTTGCTTTAAGCGGTCTTCTAGCGCGGTATGACGAATGCGGGTTGCTGAGCGGGGTTTTGAGTCTGGTGCGTGGGGAATCATCAGAAATTGAGCATAGAAGGATAGAGGAAGGATTGATTGTGAAGGACGAGGGCTATTGGGGAAACCACATTGATTTTGGGGTAGTAAAGGCACGGCATTCGGCTCTTTTAGGCCGGGAAAGGGCTGCAGAGATAATTGTAAATGTTGTTCTGCCTTTTGTTTTCGCGTGGGGTGAGATGTTTGGTGATATGAGTTTAAGCGATAGAGCGTTTGGAGTTTTTCAGCGCTATGGAGGGCTTGATGAGAACAAGATAACGCGTTATATGCGGCAGCAGCTTGGCATTGCTCTGCAGTTGCGTCTCTCTGCTAGCCAGCATCAGGGTCTGATCCACCTATTTAAAACCTATTGCCACCGTCGAAATTGCGCTTGTTGCCCTTTGACTAGCTCAGTGAGAGATTTGGAATTACATCTATCTCATAATGGCTGATCCTGCCTTGTATGAGGCGGAAATAGCCGCAAGCGGCGATCATAGCGGCATTGTCGGTACATAGGAAAGGTGGGGGGAAAAGG
Source organism: Dehalococcoidia bacterium (assembly GCA_034433775.1). Lineage (GTDB taxonomy): Bacteria > Chloroflexota > Dehalococcoidia > GIF9 > UBA5629 > CALJTV01. The sequence goes on along the minus strand of DAOUAI010000062.1, from coordinate 13,127 downwards.
ACTGGGATTGGCGAGTAATCAGTTATGTATTTGCGGAGAGCTTTGTTAGCAGCGACCCCACCGCATACCAGTATATGTTTAGCTCGCGTCCTTTTAGCTGTTTCTATTGTCTTGATAGATAGTACTTCAACAACTGCCAGTTGGAAACTGGCTGCTGCTTGGGCGGTAAAGTCAGGCGCAGCAGTGTTGTTGGCGACTAGGTGTAGTAGCGCAGTCTTCAAACCACTGAAGCTGAAGTCATCGGTTCCCTTAAGCCATGCTCGAGGGAGGGAAAAAGTTGGATAGGCATTTTGGGCTGCTTTCTCAATGGCAGGACCGCCAGGATAGCCTAACCTTAGGATTCTGGCTGCTTTGTCAAAAGCTTCCCCAGCAGCATCGTCACGAGTCTGTCCCAGTTTTTCAAATTTCCCATGACCTTGCATGAGCACCAGGTCGCTGTGCCCTCCTGAGACAATAAGGCAGAGGGCAGGGAATTCAGGTCTATAGCCTGCTAACCAATTTGCGTAAATATGTCCTTCAAGGTGATTTATGCCAATTTGTGGCAGATTTTGAGCTAGGGCAATAGATTTAGCTATGTTAATTCCTACGAGCAGCGACCCTGCTAGTCCCGGTCCGTTGGTGACAGCGATGGCATGTATGTCGCTCCATCCGATTCTGGCGTTGCTCATGGCACTTTGAATTACGGGCAATATGCTGAGAAGGTGTTGTCTAGAGGCCACTTCAGGGACAATCCCTCCGTAACGGCGATGAATGTCTATTTGCGAGGCGACAACATTTGATAGGATGGTTGTTCCATCTTCCACAACTGCTGCTGCTGTATCATCGCAGGATGTCTCGATGCCAAGGATCTTCATATGTTGTGATTATAACATAAGATCGCTTATTTGGCGGAATTCAGTTTTCTGAGAGACAAATGATATAATTTATGTGTGAAGCAGGAGATCTCCGTGGTATATGTGTTTTGGTTGTCTGGCGTTCGGTTTTCGTTCTAGGGATTGAGGGGGTATCATGGTGGGGCACGCAAAAAGAGCTTTAGCAGGGTTAATAGAGGTCGAAATAGAGACGAATGATGTGAGACAAAAGGATAGTTGTGTTGCTTTAAAGCCAGAACGGCTGTAAAATATTTTGGGAGGCAGGAAATTAAAGAGATGATAAATACTGGTACCTGGAAGGTTAAAGCTGGCTTGGCCCAGATGTTGAAAGGTGGCGTGATAATGGATGTGGTAACACCTGAGCAGGCGAAGATCGCTGAAGATGCTGGTGCCTGTGCGGTGATGGCATTGGAACGTGTACCCGCAGACATTAGGGCTGCTGGTGGTGTAGCTCGTATGGCTGACCCCTCGATAATTGTTGCTATAATGGAGGCTGTCACCATCCCTGTAATGGCGAAGTGCCGCATCGGGCATTTTGTCGAAGCCCAAGTGTTAGAAGCACTCGGAGTCGATTTTATCGATGAGTCTGAAGTGTTGACTCCAGCTGATGAGAGTCATCATATATGGAAGCATGATTTCAAAGTTCCGTTTGTTTGCGGTTGTCGAGATCTGGGTGAGGCTTTGCGTCGCATCGCAGAGGGGGCGGCTATGATCCGAACTAAAGGTGAGGCTGGCACCGGGAATATTGTTGAGGCGGTAAGACATATGCGTGCTGTCCAGGATGGTATTAAGAGATTGCAAGTTTTACCCGTGGACGAGCTTACTACCGAAGCGAAGAATTTAGGGGCGCCGCTTGAACTTGTGCTTGAGGTTCATCGAACAGGTAGATTGCCTGTAGTTAATTTTGCTGCTGGTGGTGTGGCTACCCCGGCAGATGCGGCGCTCATGATGCAGCTTGGCGCTGACGGTGTCTTTGTAGGTTCAGGGATTTTCAAGTCAAGCAATCCTGAAGCAAGAGCTAAAGCTATAGTGAAAGCGACCACCCATTTTAGGGAGCCTGCAATTATTGCTGAGGTGTCCAAAGGCATAGGTGTGCCTATGCCAGGGATAGATATAAAGACTATACCACCGCAGGAGCTTCTAGCCAGTAGAGGGTGGTAGAGTTGAAGATTGGTGTCCTTGCTCTTCAAGGGGCTGTTTCTGAACACATAGAGTCCCTTTCTACTTTAGGTGTCGAGGCTATTCCTGTACGTTTACCATTAGAATTGAATGGCTTGAAGGCTTTGGTCATACCGGGTGGAGAAAGCACCACCATTAGCAGGTTAATGTCAGATTTCGCTATTTTGGGTGCTGTACGCGAGTTAGCATCTCAGGGCTTTCCGATATTGGGTACTTGTGCTGGTTTGATATTATTAGCCAAAAAGGTGGCTGGTTTCAAACTGGATACAATAGGTGTAATGGATATTGAAGTAAGGCGCAATGCATATGGGAGGCAGGTAGACAGTTTCGAAGCTGACCTTGATATATTCGTGCTGGGTGACTCCCCATTTCCTGGTGTCTTTATCCGGGCTCCGATAATTGAGAAAGTGGGTGATGGAGTGAAGATCTTGTGCCGTTTGGACGGTGTCCCTGTAGCTGTGCAGCAGGGCAAAATGCTAGCCTGTTCTTTTCATCCAGAACTGGCTGGTGATTTGCGGTTTCATAAGTATTTTTTGGATTTAGTAATGAATGGGTAGCCTGTGTTGGAATAGTGTGCGTGCAACGGTGATGGAACGACACATCAGTATATTTTGGAGTAAGAACGGAGTTGGTCGGTAAGAACAGTTTGCCAAAGGTTGTTGCCGATGACCTTGATGCCCTGCTGAATGTTCTGCCGCCCAGTATTCGTCAGTCCTTATCGGGCCAACCTGATAATAGTGAGTTACTGGAAGTGGTTTTGGACTTAGGTCGACCTCCCGAAGCCCGGTATCCGCAAAGAGAAGTGATTCTTAGTGATAGTGAGGTGACAGGGTCTGATATTGAGTATGTAGTCTCGCGCATTGGTGTGTTCAGCGGGGACAATCGTGCTGGTATTGAGCGCACTTTACATCGGGTTTCGGCTATACGCAATCGAGAAGGGCGGATTGTGGGTTTGACCTGTCGTGTGGGTAGGGCTGTTTTCGGAACGGTAAAGATCATCCAAGACCTTGTTGAATCGGGGAAAAGCGTGTTACTTTTGGGCAGGCCCGGTGTGGGTAAGACTACGATGCTGCGTGAGGTGGCACGGGTGCTTGCCGATGACTTCGGGAAGCGGGTCATTGTTGTTGATACATCGAATGAGATTGCTGGCGATGGTGATATACCGCATCCCGCTATAGGGCATGCCCGGCGAATGCAGGTACCGACGCCAACTATGCAACATGCTGTAATGATTGAAGCAGTTGAGAACCATATGCCTGAGGTGATCATAATTGATGAAATAGGCACAAGTTTGGAGGCTGAAGCAGCCAGGACTATTGCTGAGCGTGGTGTCCAACTGGTGGGGACTGCTCACGGTAACAGCCTCGACAATCTAATGATGAACCCCACTTTATGTGATCTAGTTGGTGGTATCCAATCGGTAACTCTGGGTGATGAAGAAGCTAGGCGTCGCCACACTCAGAAATCAATTTTGGAACGGAAAGCGCCACCTACTTTTGATGTGGTCGTTGAGATTCGGGAACGCAGTAAGGTAGTGGTGCATCCCGACGTGGGGCGAGCTGTGGATGCTATCCTAAGGGGTGAGCCTTTGGAGACTGAGGTTCGCTGGTTTGGTGAGGATGGAGAAGTAAAGCGGAAAGTGATGTCTTCTCCTAACCTGAGCGGAAAGGGGCTTGAGCACCAGAGGCAAAAGGTGAGAGTATGTCTTTTTGGTGTGAACCGCTCCAAGGTGCAGGAAGCGGTTAAGGAAAAAGGGCTTGACTTGGAATTCACCTTAGACCTTTCGGAGTGTGATTTACTACTAACCACGAAAAACTATTACCGCCGCAAGCCACAGAAGGTGAGAGACGCCGAGATGCTTGGAATTCCGATTTATGCTGTTAAGAGCAATAATCTGCCACAGTTAAAACAATTTGTTGGTGACTTGCTTCTGACACAAAGGAAGGATGTAGCTGTTACTTCAGCGCTTGGAGAAGCAGCAAAAGCAGTGAGTCTAGTTAAGAAAGGTAAAGGTCCTGTAGAGTTAAGTCCTCAGAGCGCATATATTCGGCGTTTGCAGCATTTGCTTGTAGAGCAGCACAATCTTACCTCGTACAGTGTGGGCAAGGAGCCAACAAGACGAGTTAAGGTTATTTAAACAAGGGTAAATTTGGAGCAATCTTGAGCCTTTTTGTTACTTTCGAGGGCAGTGAGGGGTGTGGTAAAAGCACGCAGGCAAGGACCCTGTGGCGAAGGCTCCTAGATGCTGGTATACCTGCGGAATTGACCTACGAACCTGGTGGTACACCTCTTGGTGATAAACTGAGGCGGCTGTTGAAGCAAAAGACCGACGAAAGCTTAGTACCTTTGAGTGAACTGATGTTGTTTATTGTCTGTCGTGCCGAGCTGGTAGACAAGGTGATACGCCCCGGACTGGAACAAGGGAAAGTAGTTGTTTGTGATAGGTTTGCAGATTCCACATTGGCCTATCAAGGCTACGGTCGTGGTCTCGATTTGAAGATGATAGAGTATTTAAACGGGCTTGCTACTGGCGGCATTAAGCCAGATTTGACCATATTGCTTGATTTACCGGTGGGAAGAGGGCTAGTACGCAAATCTGGGGATGTGGCTGACCGCTTTGAATCCGAGGACATTGTTTTTCATAATAAAGTGCGAGATGGTTACCTTAAATTAGCTACTCGAGAACCTGAACGCTGGCTGGTTATTGATGCTAATTTACCTGAGAGCGAGATTAGTGAAATAGTTTGGCGCAGGGTCAAGTATCTACTCGTTACAAAGAGTGAGGCTTCCGGTGGCTAAGAAACGCGTAATGGTCGCTCTAAGTGGCGGTGTTGATTCATCTGTAGCTGCCTTGATTTTAAAAGAGGCGGGGTATGAGGTCGTTGGCTTGACTATGCTTCTATGGTCTGATGAAGTGGTAGCTAGCAATGTTACTCTCGTGGAGCAGGTTTGCCATATGCTTGATATACAGATGTGCGTCATTGATGTTGAGAAGGAGTTTAAGCGTCACGTTATTGACTATTTTTGCCAAGAATATATGAAGGGGCGGACGCCTAATCCATGTGTTGCTTGCAACAAAAATATAAAATTTGGTTTTCTTCTGGATTACACTATTTCCTCAGGCTTTGATTATGTGGCTACCGGTCACTACGCAAGAGTAAAGAAGTGCAATGAGGCTTATTATCTACTTAAGGGGATTGATAAGAATAAAGACCAGTCATACATGCTATATACATTGGGACAGAATAAACTCAAGCACATACTTTTCCCTTTGGGAGAATATTCTAAAGCTGAAGTACGAAGTTTGGCAAAGCAGTACAGGTTGCCCAATGCTGACAAACCAGCCAGTCAGGATCTTTGCTTTATCACCTCTGATTATAGAAGTTTTCTCAGGCGTTACCTGCAACCTACTCGAGGGATGATAATTGATTCTTGCGGGGAAGTTGTGGGTGAGCACGAGGGGGTTATGTTTTATACGGTCGGCCAGAGGCATAAGCTAGGGCTCGCGACCGGAGAGCCTGTCTATGTTGTTAAAATTGATGCTGCTAACAATACAATTGTGGTTGGGTGTGAGAAGGAGTTGTACGGGTCTAGATTTACGGTAACGGATGTGAACTGGGTGTCAGGTGAAGCTCCGAAAGAGCCTGTGGAGGTTTTCGCTAAGATACGGTATAAGTCCCCTGAGGAACCTGCTGTTTTGTATCCAGGTTGGGAGATGGCTGAAGTGGTATTCCGCAATGCACAGCGTGCGATTACTCCCGGACAGGCTGTTGTTTTTTATTGCGGTGACGAAGTTATTGGTGGTGGAACCATCGATGGCTAAACAGCGCGGACAGGACCAGCAGTTGCCAACTTTGGCTGAGGAGTTGGAGCTCGTCTGCCAAGGGTATCGGTTTATCGCTGGGGTAGACGAGGCTGGTAGAGGAGCTATCGCTGGTCCCGTGGTTGCCGGGGCTGTAATTTTGCCACCATCCATTGGAAGTATGGTGTGGTCGTCTTTAGTCCGGGACAGCAAAGAGCTTTCTCCGTCGAAGCGTTATCTTCTTTTTGACATCATTGTTCGGGATGCTGTGGCTGTAGGCGTAGGTATTGTAGATTCAGAGACTATTGACACGATTGGCATTTTGGCTGCTACCAAGCTTGCTATGTGCCGGGCTGTGGATCAACTCGTCTGCCGCCCAGACTTTTTATTGATAGATTGTGTTACTTTACCACAGCTCACTGTTGCCCAAAAGTCGATAATCAAGGGTGATAAACTGTCTGTATCGATTGCCTGTGCTTCGATTGTCGCAAAAGTTACCCGTGACCGCATTATGATTGAACTTGATCAATGTTATCCTGGGTACGGATTAGCCGATCACAAGGGGTATGGCACGGGGCAGCATCTAGCTCAACTACGTCGTCTGGGCCCTTCACCTATCCATCGCTGCTCTTTTGCTCCCGTAAAGGAGTTCATTATCCTGCCATGAAGCGCGGTGAACTGGGCAACATTGGAGAAAAAATAGCTGTAGGCTTTCTTAAAAAGAAAGGCTACCGTATTCGAGAAACAAACTTTCGTTGTCGTGCCGGCGAGATAGATATTGTGGCTGAGAAAAATGACCATTTAGTTTTTGTTGAAGTGCGCACTAAAATGAGTCTAGTGTTCGGTAAGCCAGAAGAATCGGTTACTATTGCTAAGAAGGAGAGACTTGTTAATACGGCACTTACTTATCTTACTAGCCATGAAGATGTGCCCGAGTCGTGGCGGATTGACCTTATTGCTGTGGAGGTAGACCGGCGGGGTAAAGTAAAACGGCTCGAGCTTATCGAGAATGCTGTAAGCGGAGTGTATTGACAAGGCAAAGTCCGTGTATTAACATTAGCTCATATTGTCTCGGTTATCGCTTTGCCTTTCAATGCTTTAGTGGGCAGGCCTATTACTCGAGGTACTCATTTCGATAATAACGCGTAAGAGGAGGTTCAGTGATTATGTATCCTGAGTTTAACACGCGTTATCCATTGTTGTTGACTAACTTAATGAAAAGACCTCTCAGCAGGTATCCGAACGATATTGGTGTGGTCTACAGAAATGAGACGGGGCAGTATTTAAGGTTCACCTGGCGCCAATGGTACGAGCGGACATGCCAACTTGCTCATGCACTTAAGGAGCTTGGAATAAAGCCAGGGAAGCCTGGAAAGCCGGGTGACCGAGTTGCTACCATGGCGTTGAACCACCATCGGCATCTTGAGCTTTGCTATGCTCCTGTTGGCATAGGTGCGATAGCGCATCCCATCAATATGCGGCTCTCGCTGGATCATATGACACATACAATAAACCACGCTGAGGATAAAGTTATATTTGTTGATGATACCTTTATATCCTTGCTTGAATCCATCTATGACCGGATAAAGCCCGTGGTTAAGGCTTTTGTATACATGTCGGATCGAGGTGAGAAACCGCGAACCAAAATAAGGCCACTTTATGAGTACGAGGAGTTAATTCAAGGGCAGCCCAAGGAGTTTAACTGGCCATATATGAGTGAGGATACGTATGCTGTGCTTTATTACACTACTGGCACAACTGGCTTGCCCAAAGGGGTTATGTTCACTCATCGCCAATTATATATTCAGATCCTTCATGTGCTTACCAGCAATTATATGGCTCCTAGGCTGCCGAGCGATCCTAAATATATAGGTCAAGACCCTAGGATTGCCGTACCATTAATCAACGTGCCGCTATTCCATATCCATGCCTGGGGAGCACCATGGTACTATGTTTTTTGCGCTAGCAAAATAGTCCTTCCAGGAAGGTTCACTCCACAAAGCTTTTGTGAGCTAGTCCAGTCTGAGAGGGTGACTACTACGTCTCTAGTGCCAACAATGTTAGCTATGCTATTGGAATATGAAGCATTGAAAGACTATGATCTCAGCAGTCTTGTTAATATCGGTGTTGGCGGTGGTGCGTTGCCTTTAGGTTTAAAGGCTAAAGCGGAGAGGTTGTTCCCATACTTTACTGTGTCTTCTGGTTACGGGATGACCGAGACCGCAGCCACTGTTATTACAGCAGCGATTAGTCGTGATATGGTAGATTGGCCCAAGGAAAAGCTTGACCAAGTGAGAGTTAAGACTGGTGTCCCTGTGGCAGGGATTGAGGTTCAAGTAGTGGATGAAAATGGAAACCCAGTGCCCCATGATAATGAAACGTTGGGGGAGATTTTGCTGCGAGGGCCGTGGATCATGGGGCAGTATTATAAGGATCCCAAGAGAACTGCAGCTGCCTGGCGTGATGGTTGGTTCCATACTGGTGATATGGCTAAAATAGATCAAGATGGGTACATAATAATTGCTGACAGGATAACTGACGTGATCAGGAGTGGAGCTGAGATGATCCCTACAGTTTTGCTTGAGAATCTGACTGCCACGTCTGATTATGTCCTTGAGGCGACTTACGTCGGGGTTCCAGATGAAAAGTGGGGTGAACGCCCTATGGCTTTGGTTAAGCCGTTGCCCGGTTCACAAATAAGCGAAGAAGATATATACAGGTTCCTTGAGGAGGAAGGGGTTGCCAAGGGCAAGATTGCCAAATGGATGCTACCAGACTATATCGCTTTTTGTGATGATATTCCTAAGACCAGTGTAGGTAAATATGACAAAATAGCTATACGCAAAAGGCTAGATGAGTTTCTTGCCAGAGCAAAGAATATGCGCAGAGGCTGAACTTATCCATCTAGATAACCTTCTACAATTCAGGTTAATGTCTATTCGGTTTAGTGTTCTTGCTGTTTAATTTTTGTTGGGGGTGTGTTGAATATAAAAGCTGACGGATGTCATCTTGTATGCTTCAAATTTTAGTCCGTGTGGATATTGACACAGTTCTTTAGGTATGTTAATATAAAATTTGCTTTCGATTTTGGCACCTTAACAACTGGATAGTGGAAGGAAGAGTTTGTATTGAGAGTTTGATCCTGGCTCAGGATGAACGCTAGCGGCGTGCCTGATGCATGCAAGTCGTACGCCCTGTTGGTTCGCAAGGACTATCAGGGAGTGGCGAACGGCTGAGTAACGCGTAAGTAACCTATCTTCAAGTGGGGGATAACTTGTCGAAAGGCGAGCTAATACCGCATGTGGTGGTAGGACAGATGTCTGTACCACTAAAGCCGTAAGGTGCTTGAAGAGGGGCTTGCGTCCTATTAGGTAGTTGGTAGGGTAATGGCCTACCAAGCCGATGATGGGTAGCTGGTCTGAGAGGACGACCAGCCAGACGGGGACTGAGACACGGCCCCGACTCCTACGGGAGGCAGCAGCAAGGAATCTTGGGCAATGGGCGAAAGCCTGACCCAGCAACGCCGCGTGGGGGATGAAGGCCTTCGGGTTGTAAACCCCTTTTCCCGGGGAAGAATAATGACGGTACCCGGGGAATAAGTCTCGGCTAACTACGTGCCAGCAGCCGCGGTAATACGTAGGAGGCGAGCGTTATCCGGATTCACTGGGCGTAAAGCGAGTGTAGACGGCTTTCTAAGTCAGGCGTGAAATCTCCTGACTCAATCAGGAGGGGTCGCTTGATACTGGAGAGCTTGAGGGCAGTAGAGGAAGGTGGAATTCCCGGTGTAGCGGTGAAATGCGTAGATATCGGGAGGAACACCAGTGGCGAAGGCGACCTTCTGGGCTGCACCTGACGTTGAGACTCGAAAGCGTGGGGAGCGAAACGGATTAGATACCCGTGTAGTCCACGCCCTAAACGTTGGACACTAGGTATGGGGAGTATCGACCCTCTCCGTGCCGAAGCTAACGCTTTAAGTGTCCCGCCTGGGGACTACGGCCGCAAGGCTAAAACTCAAAGGAATTGACGGGGGCCCGCACAAGCAGCGGAGCGTGTGGTTTAATTCGATGCAACGCGAAGAACCTTACCAGGGCTTGACATGCTGGAAGTAGGAACCCGAAAGGGGGACGACCTGTATCCAGTCAGGAGCCAGCACAGGTGCTGCATGGCTGTCGTCAGCTCGTGCCGTGAGGTGTTGGGTTAAGTCCCGCAACGAGCGCAACCCTCGTCGCTAGTTACTCTCTCTAGCGAGACTGCCCGTAAAACGTGGAGGAAGGAGAGGATGACGTCAAGTCAGCATGGCCCTTATGCCCTGGGCGACACACACGCTACAATGGATGCTACAAAGGGCAGCGAAGGAGCGATCCGGAGCCAATCCCAAAAAAGCATCCTCAGTTCGGATTGCAGGCTGAAACTCGCCTGCATGAAGTCGGAGTTGCTAGTAACCGCAGGTCAGCACACTGCGGTGAATACGTTCTCGGGCCTTGTACACACCGCCCGTCACGTCATGGGAGCCGGTAACGCCTGAAGTCGATGGGCTAACCCGAAAGGGAGGCAGTTGCCGAAGGCGGGACCGGTGACTGGGACGAAGTCGTAACAAGGTAGCCGTACGGGAACGTGCGGCTGGATCACCTCCTTTCTAAGGAGTTTTAACTCCTAGGTCGATAGTATATTAAGACCTAATTGATAACTTTCGATATGGCAATTTCTCTTCCTTCCACTATCCAGTTGTTAGATTTTAGAGGTTAACGGACTCTTCAGCTAGTTGACTGTGGTGATAAAATATAAGAAGAGGCGGAGAAACGGTAGAAGATCGAAGTTCGGACATACGGGTATCAGCTATAGTTTTGGCAGGGGGCAAGAGTTCTCGTCTCGGACGCATTAAGGCTACAGAAAAGATAGGTGCTCAGACCTTACTTGAACTGGTCATAGAGAGTCTTTTCCCCATTACTCGGTCGATATTAGTGGTTTTTAGCGAGTCCACTTTTGATCTTGTAGATGTGGGACAGTTTGATGTCAAGGTGGTAGTAGACCTGTATCGAGGAGGGGGAGTGCTCGGAGGTCTTTACACCGGTCTAGTAAATACTAGTACAGAGTATAGCTTAGCTGTAGGCTGTGACATGCCCTTTCTTAATGCGGCATTGCTCCGTTATCTGGTTGATTTGGCTCCAGGGTTTGATATCGTTGTTCCTAGGTCTGGGGGGATGTATGAACCACTGCATGCAGTCTATTCTAGGCGCTGCTTACCTTTCATAGCGGAGCTGATCGAACAAAACAAGCTGAAAGTCTCGGATTTATTTGATTTAGTCAGTACAAGATATGTGGAGGACAAGGAGATAATCAAATACGACCCACAACGCTTGAGTTTCTTCAATATAAATACTTCGCATGACCTAGAACTAGCTAGAAGGCTAATGGAAGGGCGGTCGGCACTAGCGGAGGAGCAAGTTGGAAGATGATAAGCGTTGAAGAGGCTCTTAGCAAGGTTCTTAGTTTTGTGCATGTGCTCGATCATGAGGAGAAGCCTATCTTAGAGTGTTTGGGACAGGCGCTTGCGGAGGATGTTCGTGCTCCGTTTGATGTTCCTCCTTGTGATAACTCAGCCATGGATGGGTATGCGGTTCGGGCAGACAGTATCTTAGGTGCAGCTTACGAATCACCGAAAAATTTACGAGTTATAGGTGAAGTGGCTGCAGGGCAGGTTTCCAAGCTAAGGGTTGATCGGGGAACAGCAGTAAGGATAATGACTGGTGCTCTATTACCAGAAGGGGCTGACACAGTGGTTCCTTTCGAGGACACAGATGAACTGAAGCGCAAGGCAAATTTGTTATATGATGGTGAGATTGGTATTCTTACTAGTTTACCTGCGGGATCAAATGTCAGACGTAGGGGCGAGGATATCGCAAAAGGCAAGGTCATTATTAGTCAAGGCACTTTACTTCGTCCAGCCCATATCGGGGTCTTAGCCTCGCTAGGGAAGAAAACAGTCTTGGTTATTCGCCAGCCGATAGTAGGAATACTGGCTACAGGCGATGAGTTGACCGATCCTGGCTCACCTTTATCACCAGGCAAGATTTATAATAGTAATAGCTATAGCTTGGCCGCTCAAGTGATGGAGTGCGGGGGTATTCCAAGACTTCTAGGCATTGCCTCAGACGATGTTGATCAGCTTTCTGCAGCTATTAGTAGTGGTCTCGAATGTGATCTACTGATAACTTCTGGTGGTGTTTCTGTGGGGGATTACGATGTAGTTAAGCAAGTGTTGGCTACAGCAGGGGAGGTTTCTTTCTGGACTGTGCGCATGAAGCCGGGCAAACCGTTGGCTTTCGGGGTACTCCGAGGGAGGAACGGGGGAAAAGTACCCCACCTTGGATTGCCTGGCAATCCAGTAAGTTCAATGATAACATTTGAGGTCTTTGCTCGTCCTGCTATTCTTAAGATGATGGGTGCGCATGAGTTGGCGCGTCCAAGAATAGTAGCTGTAATGGAAGACGGAGTAATAAATAAAGATTCTCGCCGTATTTTTGCCAGGGTCATAGTTAGTAGACGGGATGGCAAGTATTTTGCCCGGCTTACTGGGCCACAAGGTTCTGGAATATTGACTTCAATGGCTAGTGCTAACGGTATAGCTATAGTGCCAGAAACAGTACGTGAAGTGAAGGCAGGTGACAGAGTTGAAGTTATGGTACTCAGCTGGGACAACATATAATTTGCAAGTGTTTTGTTCTAGAATTAAGTAGCATTTGAGGTATTAGTTCGTGATCAGAGAGGCTTCAGAGTTTGTTTTTATACCACCGCCTGTAATATCACGGGCAAGGCGGGTCCTGATCAAACCCGATGCAGGTTTGGCGATGCCTTATCCTGTTAGTACCAGTCGGGAAGTTTTGGGACAGGTGATTGAAAGTATTAAAAAAGTTAGCGATGCTGACATTATAATAATGGAAGGGAATCCCAATGGTGAGTCTATATATCCGATTTATCAGGCATTGGGCTATGATTTTCCTAGAGTACTGATGTTAGATGTCAGGGATTGTATCTGGGTTGAAGTGGAAAACCCTTTACCGCACCCCTTTGCTGTCACTACTTTCTGGGTGCCAAATGTTGTGCTTTCCAGTGACTATCTAATAAGCATAGCCCCTTTTAAACTAGTGGGTGATAATGCTTGCTTTAGTATACCTAACCTTTTGAGCCTACTGCCTGTAAGTAAATATAGAGGAAGTGCTTCTGGTGGTTGGGGGGCTTTGTATGAGTTGGGTATAGACCAGGTGATCGCTGAC
>DAOUAI010000061.1:0-8496 GCA_034433775.1 Dehalococcoidia bacterium | reverse complement strand
AACCGTGGTGTAATTACTGTGCGCCATCGAGGTGGTGGTGCTAAGCGCCGCCTGCGCATTATCGATTTTAAGAGGGACAAACTTGGTGTCCCGGGGAAAGTAGTCGCCATTGAATATGACCCTAACCGCTCAGCACGTATTGCTTTAATTCATTACGCTGATGGCGATAAGAGGTATATCCTTGCCCCGCTAGGGCTAGCTGTGGGTGATACAGTAATGGCGGGTGAGGGTGCCGAAATCAAGCCAGGGAATGCTCTGCCGCTGGGCTCTATGCCAGATGGCACTTTGATACATAACCTTGAATTCGAACCTGGGAAGGGCGGTCAAATAGTACGCAGTGCTGGTGCCGCCGCCCAGGTCCTGGGTAAGGAAGACAAGTACACCCTTGTCCGCTTGCCATCTGGTGAGATACGTCGTTTTCTGTCTACCTGCATGGCAACTATAGGGCAGGTGGGCAATATCGAGCACAGGGGTATAAAGCTGGGAAAGGCAGGGCGCACCAGATGGTTGGGCAGGCGCCCTGAGGTGCGTGGCACAGCGATGACACCGCGTGACCATCCCCATGGCGGTGGTGAGGGACGGGCGCCCAGAGGGATGGCGCCGAAGACACCCTGGGGCAAGCCAGCGCTGGGGCAGAAGACACGCCCGAAGAAGGCTTCCGACAGGTTGATTGTGAAACGGCGAAAGTAGTAAGATTAGGCTTTGAGGTGTTAAAGGACAGATGTCACGTTCATCGAAGAAAGGTCCATATTGTGACCCCAAATTGCTCAAGAAAATAGAGGCGCTTAACCGCTCCGGCGGAAAAGCGGTGATAAAGACATGGTCACGGGGTTCTACTATATTGCCGGAGATGATAGGTCACACGCTCGCTGTGTATGATGGACGGCGACATGTGCCCATATTCATTACGGAGAATATGGTGGGACATAAGCTAGGGGAGTTTGCGCTGACCAGGACATTTCGTGGTCACACTGCCAAAGCCCAGGTGACAGTACAAGCTAAGAAGAAGTATTGACGGGTTACAGTCATGAAGGTAAAAGCTGAAGCTAAAGATGTGCGCATTTCGCCGCAAAAGGTGAGGCGGGTTGTAGACATAGTGCGCGGCAAGAAGGTGAATGAGGCGCTGGCAATCCTCAGATTTTTGCCCACACCCGCGGCGCGGGCTGTGGCCAGGGTGATCAAGTCAGCGGCGGCAAACGCAGAAAACAACTTTCAGATGGAACCGTCAGTGCTTAGAATTACTGAGGTTTTTGCCAACGAAGGACACAGGCTAAAAAGGTTCCGTCCTCAAGCCAGGGGGCGGGTGAGCCCTATTTTGAAGCGGTCAACGCATATCAGAGTTTTTGTTGAGGAGGAGGAAAGTGGGACATAAAGTACATCCTTATGGTTTCAGGATCGGCATCATCCGCGGGTGGCATGCCAAGTGGTATACCGAAAAATACTATACTGAATCTTTGCAGGAGGACTTGAAGCTCCGCCAGGCAATAGCAGAGAGGTGTGCCGATGGCGGTGTTGCCCGGGTGGAGATCGAACGCCCTGGAAATGAAATAATGGTGACTTTGTATTCTGCCCGCCCAGGTATTGTTATCGGTAGAGGAGGACAGCGTGCTGAGGAATTGAAGGCGCACCTTGAGGAAATATCCGGCAAAAGGGTGCGGCTGTCTATTAAGGAAACAGAGCAGCCTGAGCTGGAAGCTGTATTGGTGGCAAGGGCTATAGCCGACCAAATTGAGCGACGGATGGCATTTCGGAGGGCTATGAAGCAAGCGGCTTTTCGCACGATGCAGGCTGGAGCCAAAGGCATAAAAATTAGCTGTGCCGGCAGGTTGGGGGGTGTGGAAATCGCTCGTCGCGAGACCACCCTTCAGGGGCAGTTGCCATTGCATAAACTTTGTGCTGATATTGATTACGGTTTTGCTGAGGCTAAGACGACCTTGGGCAACATAGGGATAAAGGTCTGGATATATAAAGGCGATATTACACCGGAGGTAAGTAGAGAACTTGTTGCAGCCGAAACGAGTGAAGTATCGTAAAGCCCAGAGAGGGCATTTAAGAGGTAAGGCACAAGCCGGGAACACCATTGTCTTCGGCGAGTTTGGACTTCAGGCAGTCGAAGGTGCTTGGGTGACAGCGAGGCAGATTGAAGCTGCTCGCCGTGTTATAGTGCGCTACTTGCGTCGTGGTGGTCGCATGTGGATATGTGTTTTTCCC
The DNA here is from genome assembly GCA_034433775.1 of Dehalococcoidia bacterium. GTDB lineage: Bacteria > Chloroflexota > Dehalococcoidia > GIF9 > UBA5629 > CALJTV01. The sequence continues at coordinate 6,285 of DAOUAI010000061.1, read as the reverse complement.
GATAAGCCTGTGACCAAAAAGCCAGCTGAGACACGAATGGGTAGTGGCAAGGGCGCCCCAGACCACTGGGTGGCTGTAGTCAAGCCGGGGCGAATGTTGTTTGAGGTCAGTGGCATCAAAGAAGATATGGCTCGTGAAGCACTACACCTGGCGTCTTACAAGTTACCCATCGCTACCAGGTTTGTAGTTAAAGAGGGTGCTAAGCAAGAGGTATAGGATGAAAATTCAGGAGATCCGTGCTTTGAGCAGTGAAGAGTTGGTCAAGAAGCTTGAGGAAGCCCATCAGGAGCTCTTCAACTTGAGGTTTCGTCTGGCAACGCGACAGTTGGCCAACCACCGTGAGCTGGTAAAGGTGAAGAAAAGGATAGCCAGGATTAAAACTATACTGAGAGAAAGGGAGCTAAGTATAGGATAGTTATGGCAGGCAAGCGGAAGGTAAGAATAGGTACGGTTGTAAGCGATAAGATGGACAAGACGGTGGTGGTGCAGGTGGAGAGTCTGGTGCGTCATCCTTTATATAAAAAGGTGATAAAGCGTCGGGCCAGGTTCAAGGCACACGACGAAGGCGAGAAGTGCCGAATTGGAGATGTGGTCAAGATAATGGAAACGCGTCCGCTTTCCAAGGAAAAGCGGTGGCGTGTGGTGGAAATAGTCCAGCACAGGGAAGCGGTCGATGTAGAGCCTAAAGAGGTCACTTGAGCGTTATCTTATAAAAGTCACTTGAGCGTTATCTTATAAAAACTGAGAGATGATTCAACCTTATACCAGACTGAAAGTAGCTGATAATACAGGTGCCAGGCAGATCATGTGTATCAATGTCCCCGGTGGCACACGACGGAGGTATGCCACCGTTGGCGATGTTATCGTGGCTACAGTGAAGCGCGCCATTCCCGGTGGGGTGGTCAAGAAGGGAGATGTAGTCAGAGCTGTGGTTGTCCGTGTTGCTAGACAGTACCATCGTCGGGACGGGTCATATGTCAGATTTGATGAAAATGCTGCGGTTATCCTGGATGACAGGAATAACCCGCGGGGTACCCGTATTTTTGGTCCGGTAGCCAGAGAGTTGCGGGACAGAAATTTCGTTAAGATAATTTCTCTGGCCCCAGAGGTCTTGTGAACATGAAGATTAGAAAGAATGACACGGTGCTGGTAATTGCCGGCAAGGATAGAGGGAAGAAGGGCAAGATAAGAAAAGCTATGCCCAAGGACCGGAAGGTGATAGTCGAGGGTGTGAACATGATAAAGCGCCATTCCCGGGCTCGTGGAGTAGCCAGACAGGCTGGCATTATCGAGCTGGAGGCGCCAATCCATGTTTCCAATGTCATGCTGATTTGCAGTAAGTGTAATAAGCCAACTCGGGTTGGCTTTCGCTTTCTTAGCGATGGCAGGAAGGTGCGATTCTGTCGCGCTTGCGACGAAGTGATCGATTGAACGGTATATCTGAGAGATGTCTCGTTTGAAAGAAAAGTATGTAACTGAGGTAGTGCCCAAACTGATGGAAAAGTTTGGCTATGAGAATGTGATGCAGGTACCGCGGCTCAGCAAGATCGTGTTGAATATTGGCTTGGGAGAGGCGGTGCAAAACCCGAAAGCCCTGGAGGCTGCTGAGAAGGATCTGGCAACGATTTCTGGACAGCACCCGGTGATAACGCGTGCCAAGAGGTCGATTGCTGCTTTTAAGATCAGGGCAGGTGTGCCCGTCGGGATGATGGTGACCCTGCGTGGTAAGAGGATGTATGATTTCTTCGATAAGCTGGTCAGCGTGGTCCTGCCGCGGGTGCGTGACTTTCAGGGAGTCCCGCGCGACTCGTTCGACGGGGCTGGTAACTATACGCTGGGGCTCAAAGAGCAGATCGTTTTCCCTGAGATCGAGTATGATAAGGTTGACAAACTGAGAGGTCTGGAGATAAGCATCGTCACCACTGCGACCAGCCGAGAAGAGGGCAGGTACCTGCTTGAATGTCTGGGTATGCCTTTTAGAAAGGAATGAGGTTCATTTAAAAATGGCGAAATTGTCGAAGGTTCTCAAATCCAAGCGACCACCGAAGTACAGGGTGCAGCACCGTAACCGGTGCCAACTGTGTGGTCGACCGCGTGCCTTTATACGACAGTTCGGCTTGTGTCGCATCTGTTTCAGGCAGTTGGCTTTGAAAGGCGAGATCCCGGGGGTGAGGAAGTCAAGCTGGTGATAGGAACAGCGGAGGCGCATATTTATGGTCAATGACCCGATTGCTGATATGTTAACACGGATACGGAATGCCCTCATTGCACGGCATGATAGTGTACTCATTCCAGCCTCAAAGATGAAGCTGTCCATAGCTAAAGTTTTAAAGGAAGAAGGTTTTGTAGCCGACTATGCTATCTTGAGGGGCAAGCCGCAGAGGATGATAAAAATCACTTTGAAATATATAGATGGGCAGCCAGCTATTATGGGTTTGGAACGAGTAAGCAAGCCCGGGCTCAGGGTGTATGTGGGGCGGGGTGAGATTCCCCGCGTATACGGAGGTCTGGGCGTTGCCATCCTGTCCACGTCTAAGGGGTTGATGACCGGACAGGAAGCCTGGCGTCGAAAATTGGGAGGAGAGTTGCTATGTTATGTGTGGTAAATACTGGGGAGGAGCACTGTGTCACGCATAGGTAGGATGCCGATTCCGGTACCCAAAGATGTCAAAGTCACAATTAAGGGTAATGAGGTGACGGTTGAAGGTAGCAAGGGCAAGCTGTCCCGCACCTTTCACCCTGATATATCCATTGCTCTGGAAGATGGCAAGCTGGTGGTGAGCAGACCAAGCGATAATAGAAACCATCGGGCGCTGCACGGGTTGACCCGTACATTGCTGGCTAACATGGTGGAAGGGGTGACCAAGGGCTTTGAGAAGACTCTGGAGTTGAGCGGTGTTGGCTATCGAGCACAGAAGGTTGGAAATAAACTATCCCTTCAGGTGGGGTTCAGCCATCCGGTGGAGTTTGTACCACCGCCGGGGATAGAGCTTATGGTCGAGGGAACAAACCGGATCCGCGTTATCGGGACTGATAAGGAGCTGGTAGGGAGGACTGCGGCTGAACTCAGGGCTATTAGACCGCCTGATGCTTATAAAGGGAAGGGTATTAGGTATCTGGGTGAAAGAGTCCGTCTCAAGCCTGGTAAGGCTGGCAAGGCAGCGGCGAAAGCGTAGGATAATGCAATGGCTGGATTGAGTCTTAGACTGGCACGCAAAAGGCGCCATGCCCGTATCAGGTCGAGGTTGAGCGGTACACAATCTAGACCGAGGTTGTGTGTTTTCAGGAGTTTAAACCATATTTATGCCCAGGTTATTGATGATTCTATCGGGCATACTCTAGCCTCGGCCAGCAGTCTCGATCCGGAGATACGGGACATGGTGGCGGGAAAGAAGAAGACTGAAGTAGCCGAGATGGTGGGTGCATTATTAGCCCGGAGGGCGCTTAACAGCGGTATCAAGCAGGTAGCTTTTGACCGCGGTGGTTACAAGTATCACGGGAGGGTGAAAGCCCTGGCAGAAGCCGCTCGGAAGGCTGGAATAAGTTTTTGAGGTTGACCTTATGAAGGCAGTGACCAAAATACCTGAAAATAGAGGTAAAGTTGACACCACTGAACTCGAGTTGACTGAAAAGCTGGTGGCGCTGAATCGCGTTACTAAAGTGGTCAAAGGGGGCAAGCGTCTTCATTTCCGTGCTCTGGTGGTGGTCGGGGATGGCAAAGGTCATGTGGGAGCTGGTATCGGGAAAGCCAGAGAGGTCCCTGAAGCTGTGCGTAAAGCCGGAGCTGCAGCCAGGAAAGAATTGATGAAGGTGGTTATGGCAGGTACTACAATACCACACGAGATCCGGGCTAAGTACGGAGCAGCGGAGGTACTACTTAAGCCGGCGGTACCCGGTACCGGTGTGATTGCTGGTGGTGGGGTGCGTGCGGTGCTCGAAGCCGCAGGTGTAAAAGATGTTTTGAGCAAATCACTGGGCTGCTCCAACCCTATAAATATGGTCAGGGCTACGATTGTGGCTCTGGCAAACCTCAGATATCCTGAAGAAGTTGTGGTCCAGCGTAAGGGAGAAACTGCAACAAAGGGGACGAAGTCGAGTGGCTAAGCTAAGGCTTACATGGGTAAAAAGTGACATCGGTTACAAAAAAGACCAGAGGCGTACACTGAAGGCTCTTGGATTTCACCGACTTCATGAGACGGTGGAGCATACTGATTCGTCTTCTATAAGAGGTATGGTGGCGAAAGTCCAGCATTTAGTTAAAATGGAAGTGATCGAAAATGATGCAGCATGAGTTAAGACCACCTGCTGGTGCCAGGCATAAGAGAAAGCGTGTCGGGCGCGGCGACGGTAGCGGTCACGGTAGCTACTCAGGGCGTGGCTGTAAGGGGCAGAAATCGCGCTCAGGTGGTGGCGTACGCCTTGGTTTTGAAGGTGGGCAGTTGCCACTGATTAAGCGTCTCCCGCATAAGCGCGGTTTCACCAATATTTTTAGGACTGAATATGAGATAGTCAACGTGGGGCAGTTGAGGACATTCCCTCCCAATACAGAGGTGACCCCACAGGTCCTTTTTGATGCCGGACTGGTAAAGCACAAAGGACGACCGGTCAAGGTCCTGGGCGACGGTGATATCGATCGCCCTCTGGTGGTGAAAGCAAGCAAGTTCTCTGCTTCCGCAGAGAAGAAGATACTGGCTGTTGGCGGTAAAGTGGAGAGTGTCTGACCATGCAACAGGTAGGGACAAGACCGCGCCTTATCCAGGCAATGATCGATGCCTTCTCTCTGCCTGATTTGAGGCGTCGGCTTATCTTCACCTTTGCCATGCTTGTGGTCTTCCGCTTTATAGCCCACATCCCCATGCCTGGGCTGGATGTCGGGGCGATGCGCGATCTATTTGAGCGGAACCAGCTCCTGGGCATGCTTGACCTGTTCACCGGGGGCGCCATGCGGAATTTCAGCGTTGCGGCGATGGGGGTATACCCTTATATAACTGCTTCAATCGTCATGCAGTTACTTGTTCCGGTTATACCTGCGCTGCGCGCTCTGTCCCAGGAGGGTGAGGCTGGCAGGCAAAGGATTAACCAGATCACCCACTGGCTTACCGTTCCTCTGGCTGCCCTTCAGGGCTACGCACAGATAAACTTGCTCAGGAGCCAGGGTGTGGTAAGCGAAGCGACAGCGCTGGCTACCTTCGCCATGGTGATATCGCTGACCGTCGGTACAGTGTTCCTTGTCTGGTTGGGCGAGCTGATCACAGAGCGAGGCATCGGCAACGGCGTTTCTATCATCATCTTCGGAGGCATCGTAGCCAGACTTCCTGAGATGGTGGGACGCGGTCTAATAGTTAGGGAAAATATTATGGGGCTTGTTGCCTTCCTTCTTCTGGGGTTGGCTACCATAGCTTTCATAGTTGTTTTTACTGAGGCACACCGTCGTATTCCGGTCCAGTATGCCCGGACCGCCTTTCGCGGTGCCCGGATGTACCGACAGACCGGTTCCACCCATATCCCGCTGCGGGTGAATTCCGCAGGAATGATACCGCTTATCTTTGCCATCTCGCTGATGATCTTCCCTGGGACCATAGCTAGCTATTTTGCCAGCCCCACCGGTGCCGAGCCCAATTTTGCCAATACCATCGTGGACTGGTTTAACCCCAATGCTCCTCTCCCCCGGGGTTTATTTTACTGGGTGCTGTACTTTGTGATGGTGGTAGCCTTTGCCTTTTTCTACACCATGGTGATATTTGAGCAGATGGACCTGGCACGGACGCTGCAGCGCCAGGGCGGCTTTATCCCCGGTGTCCGTCCCGGGAAGCCAACTACCGAATATCTCAACAATGTGATCACCCGCATAACCTGGGGTGGTGCTCTGTTTCTGGCTACGGTAGCGGTGTTGCCTTTCTTTATCCGTAGCGTCACCGATGTTGCTGTGCTCACTATATCCAGTACCGGACTGCTCATCGTCGTGGGCGTCGCTCTGGACACGATGAAGCAAATAGAAGCCCAGCTTACAATGCGCCGTTATGAGGGCTTTTTGAGGTAGGTAAACACATGTTCCTCGTCTTTCTCGGTGCTCCAGGAGCCGGCAAAGGGACCCAGGCTGCTATTATCTCCAAAAGGTTGTCACTAGCCCACCTGGCTTCTGGTGACCTGTTCCGGGAGGCGGTGGAGAAGGGCACTAAACTCGGAGAAAAGGTCAAAGGTTATATGGAGAAGGGGATGCTGGTGCCAGACGAGGTGACGATACAGCTAATCTCGGAGCGTCTTATGGAGCCAGACTGTCAGGGG
>DAOUAI010000060.1:0-3731 GCA_034433775.1 Dehalococcoidia bacterium | reverse complement strand
CAGCAACCCGCTGGAACGTATTAAGCAGCTTAAAGAATCGAGACAGTCTTTCTACTACGGCATTGCCGACCGGACTGTATATACTGATAAGCTTAGCGTCACTGAGGTCAGCCTCGAAGTGATAAACGGGTGGCAGTCTGTGGTGCGTGGTCAGGGCAAGCCTGTCAATGTTGAGAGGGATGGGCTTGCATGCGTGGTGATCACAGGGACGGCGCGCTATCCGATATTTGTGGGCTGGGGGATACTGGCGGGGCTGGGGAGGAGAATGAAACAGGTGGGTCTAGCGGGCACTGCGGTTATCATCGGTGATGAACCTGTTTTCGCTCTTTACGGGGCTCAGGTGAAACAAGGCTTGGAAGAGTCTGGCTTCACCGTCAGATGGTTTACAGTCCCTCCAGGTGAGACCACTAAAAATATCGGGCAGGCTGTAAGAATCTATGATTTTTTGATAGAGAACTATATTGAAAGAAATGATATTATAGTGGCTCTGGGCGGTGGTATGGCTGGTGACCTGGCGGGTTTTGTAGCCGCTACCTATCTAAGAGGACTACCTTGGGTGCAAGTGCCTACCACTTTGATGGCGATGGTTGATGCCAGTATCGGGGGTAAGGTGGCGGTGAACCATCCGGCAGGTAAGAACTTGATAGGTGCTTTTCACCAACCCAGTCTGGTGCTGGCTGATGTGAAGACATTGACCACATTGCCCAGGCGGGAGTTGATATCCGGGTGGGCGGAGGTAATCAAGCACGGCATGATTGTCGATGCTGGGCTTCTAATGTTTTTGGAGGAGAAGGCTGATAGACTTCTAGGTCTGGAGGAGTCGGAAATCTGCGAAGCAGTTGCCCGGAGTGCCTGTGTTAAAGCCCAGGTCGTTAGTGAAGATGAGAGAGAGACGGGGAGGCGGGTAATACTCAACTACGGGCACACAGTAGGTCATGCCTTGGAAGCTGCTACAGGATATGAACGCTTTCTCCATGGAGAGGCAGTGGCTATCGGGATGATGGCTGCGGCTGATATCAGTGCCAAGCTTAAGCTTCTGGCGGAGGGGGTAGTTGAGCGTCAAAGGAGAGTACTGGAGAGATATGGACTGCCAACGCAGTGTTCCGGTGTCTCCAAGGCTGATGTTATCACAGCGATGGAACTGGACAAGAAGGTACGCAGTAAGGCTATTCGCTGGGTGCTGCTTGAGGATGTAGGCAAGGTGGTGGTGCGGAGTGATGTCCCAAACAGCGTAGTGCTGAGTTCTCTTCGTGAGGTGATTAAAGTATGAGGAGCAGCTTAACTTATCCGTGGGGAATCGTGGACTACGTGGAAGTGCTGAAGCCCGGTGCCACCTTTCTCCTGACTTTTATCGGGGGGTGTGCTGCTGTGGTGGCTGCCGGTGGGGAGGTCTCGGCGGGTATGCTGGGGTTGATTCTGTTGACCGTGGCCTTGGGTAGCGCCGGCTGTAATGGGCTCACCAATTATCTCGATCGTGAGGTCGATGCGCGGATGCTCAGGACAAAACACCGTGTTCTGCCTTCAGGGCGCATAAAGCCACCTCAGAAAGTGCTTTTTCTGGTCTCAGGGCTTATTGCCGCTGGGCTGGTATTAGCTTGGTTTTTACACCCGTTGTGTTTTTTAGCTGGGGCTATAGGTGTAGTTGCTTCAGCGGTATGGCGGAAGACGGTCTCGTGCACTTTCCTAGGTATTGTTGCCAGTTGTAGCCCGGTTCTCATCGGGTGGTTTGCTGTAAGACCGGTGTTTGATTTTCAAATTCTGCTTCTCTGTCTTCTGGTAGCGGTATGGGTTCCAATACATGTGTGGAGTGTGATGATTGCTAACCGGGAGGACTATCTTAATGCGGGGTTAAATTATTTCCCTTTGAGCTGGTCGGTCAGGAATATTGTGAAAACCCTCTTCATCCTGTCATTGTTGCTGACCCTCATTTCTGTTCTCCTTTTTCTGATTGCCGGTCTTCATATCCTCTACCTGGTAATGGCGACGGTTTTCGGCATAGTAATGGTCATTGCCAGTGCTAACCTGTTGTTCTCGACAACACCCGAGTCTGCCTGGCGCCTTTATAAGCTTTCTGCCTATCCTTACCTGGGGATAATTTTCCTTGCCATGTCCCTGGATGCATGGTTGTTCTGAGAGAATTGGCACACTTTAGAGTAACCAAGACCTGCAAAGCTAGCGAAGTACGACTCGGGGAACTCACCACAGCCCATGGTGTAGTGGTGACACCTGTGTTTCTGCCTGTGGGCAGTCGGGGTACAGTGAAGACCTTAACACCTGATGACCTGAGGGAGATCGGGGTAGGTATAGTGCTGGCTAATACTTATCATCTCTATTTGAGACCGGGGGTAGATGCTATTGAGCGAACTGGCGGGTTGCACAAATTCATGGCATGGGATGGTCCGATACTTACGGATAGCGGTGGCTATCAGGTCTTCAGTCTGGCAAGGCTGTGTCGGATAAACGATGATGCCGTGGTCTTTCGTTCACATGTTGATGGCAGTGAGCACAGGTTTACTCCTGAAGCTGTAATCGGGCTCCAGGAAAGGCTTGGTGCTGACATCATAATGCCGCTGGACGAGTGTCCTCCTTCCAACGCCGATATGGAGAAGGTTGCCGAGGCAGTGCAGAGGACTTCCCGCTGGGCTGAGAGGTCACGGGTATGTCGTAAGAGACCGGGGCAATTGCTTTTCGGTATCGTTCAGGGCGGTCTTTACCCCCAATTGCGACAACAGTCGGCGAGGGAGATTGTGTCTCTCGATTTTGACGGTTATGCCATCGGAGGGCTTAGCCTGGGTGAGCCGAAGGAGGTAATGTGGTCAATAGTAGGTGAGACCGTCTCGTTGTTGCCGCCAGACAAGCCGAGATACCTCATGGGGGTGGGTTCGCCGGAAGACATAGTCGAAGGAGTAAGCTATGGGATTGACCTTTTTGATAGTGCCTTACCCACCAGGGTAGCCCGCAACGGTGCGCTTTTTACCCCATACGGCAGGCAGAACATACGCAAAGCCATCTTCAAGGAGTCGGAGTCACCCATCGATGCAGAGTGTGATTGTTATACCTGCCGCACTTTTTCTGCAGCTTATATCCATCATCTGTTCCGGTGTGATGAGTTGCTGGCATACCGGCTGGCTACCATACATAATTTACGATTTATAGTCAGGCTGGTGGCGAAGGTAAGGGAGGCTATTAAAGACGGGACGTTTGAAGTCTTTAAGGCGGAGTTTTTAGCCAGGTACAAGGTCACTGATGAAGTGGCGAGGATAACGCAGAAGCGCAAATGGCTGAGTTCAGACCGTGGTGTTTGCAATGACTCAGATTAGGCTGATGACTTGCTGAAGGTCCTTTGCTCAGGATCTCGCTGCGCTCGAGTTGAAGAGAAGTTACAAAAACCAGGCTAATCTGCAGCCAAATTGAACTGACAGGCTATCTGGGCTATAATTTCCCAGCTAAGGAGGTTTGTGGTTGCTCAAAAGTCATAGTTGTGGTGAGTTAAGGAAAGAGCATGTTGGTCAGGAAGTAACTCTTGCTGGTTGGGTACATCGGCGGCGTGACCACGGCGGTCTGATATTTATTGACCTGAGGGATAGGGACGGTATAGTGCAGGTGGTCTTCAATCCGGAGGTTTCAGCCGATGCGCATGAGGTAGCTGGCGATTTCCGCAGTGAGTATGTTGTCCGGATAGGTGGCAAGGTGGCTTTGCGCCCGCGTGGTACGGAGAACTTAAAATTGCC
>DAOUAI010000059.1:0-25128 GCA_034433775.1 Dehalococcoidia bacterium | reverse complement strand
CATCTCGGTGCTGAAGGCTTTTGCCATGGAGGTCTCCTTGAACGGGACCTCGCCTTTGCCGATGAGGTACATGGCGCGGTAGCAGAGGAAGCGGGCGGCATCGGTCATGATTGCCATATCGGCGACCATCTCCTGGATGAGCTGGAAGCTGGCGATGGGGCGACCGAACTGTTTTCGTTCTCTGGCATACTTCACTGCGGCATCAAGGGCTGCCTGGGCGACCCCCACAGCCCCGATGCCCACAGCTACCCTGAGCTTCGCCAGCTCAACGAGCGCCACCGCATAGCCACCACCCTCCCTGCCAACTATATTTCTGGAGGGCACAGGGCATTCCTGAAAGTTGAGTTCGGAGGTGGGACAGGAACGGCAGCCGAGCTTGGGCAGCTCTCTGGTAGTGAACGGCGACTCGGCTTTGTCCACCAGGAAGCAGGTGATGCCCCTCATCCCCAGGCTGCGGTCAGTGGTGGCGAAGACCACGGCAAGGTCGGCGATGCCACCATTGGTTATCCAGGTCTTGGTGCCATTGAGTATGTAGGAGTTGCCCTGGAAAGTGGCGGTGGTGGCGATGTCACGAGCGCCGGAGCCAACATCCGGTTCGGTGAGGCAAAAGCAGGTGATTTTTTCCAGCGCCAGTATCCGCGGGATGTATTTTTTCTGTTCCGGAGTGCCATGCTGGGCAAGGACAGGAAGCACGCTGCCGTCCTGTATCATGACCACCATCGCCAGGCTGAGATAGGCACGGGCAAGTTCTTCGCCAAGGACGGCGTAGGAGACGAGGTCGAGGTTGTGACCACCGTATTCCGGGGGCAGGGTGGCACCGATGTAGCCCAGCGGCGCCAGCTTGCGCATGAGGTCTGTGGCGACATCGCGGGGGAGGGGATGGTATTTACGGTCATACTCATCGGCAATGGGAATGACTTCTTTTTCCATGAAGTCGCGGGCGTTCTTCTGCAGTATCTTCTGCTCTTCAGTAAGTTCCAAAAACATGGCTCTCTGCCAGATGTCCTGCGGCAATTGTATACGATAGGGGATGAGTATGTCCAGTTGTCACCCTCATCCTAGTCCTCTCCCTCAAGGGAGAGGGTATTCGTTTTATCTCTCCCCCTTTGGGGGAGAGATATAGTGAGGGGGAAATGCTATAATTGTGTAGGTGGGATGACGATGGTGGAAGCTCAACTCTATGAGAAACTCCCCGGAGATAGAGTGCGTTGCAATGTGTGCCAGTGGCGCTGTGTCATCGGTGAGGGGAAATTCGGCGTGTGCGGGGTGAGGCGGAACAATCGCGGTGTGCTGGAGGTGCTTAATTACGGACTTGCCTCTTCGGTGGCGGTGGACCCCATCGAGAAGAAGCCACTGTTCCATTTCTTCCCTGGTAGCTACGCCCTCTCCCTGGGCACCTGGGGATGCAACTTCCACTGCAAGCACTGCCAGAACTGGCAGATATCCTGCGTGGAGGAGCCGGCGGGGATGGTCGGGGAATCGAGGAAGGTGTCGCCACAGGCGGCGGTGCAACTGGCAAAGCAGCGCGACTGCATCAGCATCACTTGGACATATAACGAGCCGACCATCTGGTTTGAGTACACGCTGGACTCAGCTAAGCTGGCTAAGGAAAACGGTCTGTATACCGGTTACGTGACCAACGGGTATATCACCCCCGAGGCGCTGGATGCCATCGGTCCCTACCTGGATGCCTGGCGGGTGGACATTAAGGGCTTTTCCGACAAGCTGTACCGTGAGCTGGCGAAGATAACCAGATGGCAGAGCATACTGGAGATGGCGAAGCGGGCACAGCAGAAGTGGGGGATGCATGTGGAGGTGGTGACCAATATCATACCCACCATGAACGATGATAACGAGCAGCTTGAGTCCATCGCCACCTGGATACGGGACGAGCTGGGCGAGCTGACGCCGTGGCATGTGACGCGCTTTTATCCCCACTACAAGCTGGGACATCTGCCGCCGACGCCGGTAGCCACGCTGGAAAGGGCTTACGATATTGGCATGGGGGTGGGGCTGCGCTTCGTCTACCTGGGCAATGTGCCCGGGCACAGCGCCGAGAACACGGTGTGCTATTCCTGCGGCAGGGTGGTGGTACGGAGGGCTGGCTATGATACCCACGCTGTGGGGCTGAACGGCTCGAAGTGCAAGTACTGTCGAGCAGAACTCAACATCAAGACCGAGGGCTGGAAACGCCGTTTTAGTTAGTCCAAGGAGGGGAGAGATATGGTGAGACAACCGGTAGTTGCCGGGCAGTTCTATCCCGGCACAAGAGATGGCTTGCGGACGATGATAAAAAAGCTGGTGGACGAGGGGGTGGAGCGGGAGGAGGCGCTGGGTGTGGTATCGCCGCACGCCGGCTATATTTATTCAGGCTATGTTGCCGGGGCGGTGATATCGAGGATAAGACTCGGAGATGTGTTTGTGATCATGGGACCGAACCATACCGGCATGGGAAGGGCTTTTGCCATCATGTCCGAGGGAAGCTGGCGGACGCCTCTGGGGGAGGTGGAGATAGACTCCGGGCTGGCGAAGATGATCCTCGCAGCCTCCAGTCACATAGAGAGGGACGAGACAGCCCACCGATTCGAGCATTCCATAGAGGTGCAGGTGCCATTTTTGCAATATTTCAAACCAGATGTACGCATAGTGCCCATAGTGCTGTCCCAGTCGCAACTGGCTATCTATCGTGAGATAGGCAGGGCACTGGCTGAGGCGATAAAGGGGTATGGCAACAAAGTGGTGCTAATGGCAAGCAGCGATATGACGCACTATGAGCCCCACGATTCTGCCAGAAAGAAGGACAGACAGGCTATCGATGCTATTTTGAAGCTGGACGAGGAGGAGCTGATGCGCCGGGTCACAGAGATGGATATCTCGATGTGCGGCTATGCACCGGTGGCGTGTCTCATCGTTGCCTGCAAACAACTGGGGGCGAAGACGGCTGAACTGGTTAAGTACCAGACCAGCGGCGACACCTCCGGCGACTATTCAAGTGTGGTAGGTTACGCGGGAATAATAGTAAAATAAATATAAGGTAAAGAGAGCGAAGTTGGTACTATGGTGGGACTGCACCCGCTGGTGAAACTGGCTAAGGAGACCGTGGAGAACTATGTGCGCCACGGCAAAGTGATAAAGCCGACCGAGCTGACGCCTGAGATGAAAAAGCGCGCCGGCGTGTTCGTCTCTTTGAAGAAACGCGGGCAACTGCGGGGTTGCATCGGTACCTTCTTGCCCACCAGGGAGAACATCGCCGAGGAGATAGTAGCCAACGCCATCAGTTCGGCTGTACATGACCCGCGGTTCCTTCCAGTGACGCCAGATGAACTCGGGGAACTGGAGTACAGCGTGGACGTGCTCTCTGAGCCGGAGCCGGTGAAGAGCGTCAGCGAACTCGACCCGAAGAAATACGGGGTCATCGTGGAGTGCGGTTACCGTCGTGGGCTGTTGCTGCCTGACCTCGAGGGCGTGGACACCGTCGAAGAGCAGATACAGATCTGCCGGGCTAAGGCAGGCATCGCTCCGGACGAACCGGTGAAGCTATACCGCTTTCAGGTGGAAAGGTACAGCCAGACCGGGAAATAGAAGTTGACATAATGGACGAATTATGGGACTCTGGAGTTAGAGAAACAACCTGAGGGTATTCAGGTAAGGAGAGGAAAGAAAAATGAAGTTGCTGGTTATCGGTATCGGTGATTGTGGCTGTCGCATCGCCAAGGAATTTGCCGAGATGAACCGGGTGGCGAAGGCGGAGCGGCATGTGGATATAATCACCTGCGCTTATGGGATAAACAATGATGAAGCAATGTTGGAGGCATTGGGTGGCAAGTCGGCGCCTGAGTTATTCAAGCCGGTGCCGGTGCGCGGCTCGACGGCAATGGACAGGTCGAACGAGGCAGGTGCCAATGTGATGCGGCAGGAGAGCGAGCGGGTGATGCTGGCACTGAGGCTGGGCGCCTTCGTGGAGACCGACGCCTTCATGCTGGTGGCTGCCGCCGGAGGGAGCCTGGGCTCCGGCGGGGTATCGGTGCTGGCGCAGTTGCTCAAGGAGCGCCGTGCCGGTAAGCCGGTATATGCACTTATTGTTTTACCATTCGATACCGAGCTGGACGACCAGAGGATCGTGCAGAACAGCGCCATCTGCGTTAAGTCTATAAGCAGGGCTGCTGATGCGGTGATACTGGTGGACAACGGGGGGTTGGGGACTGAGACCACGGTGGTACCGGTTGAGGATATGGAGAAGGCGAACCGGGAGATTGTCTACCAGTTCTATGACCTGCTCTGTGCCGGTGAGATGATGGGACCGAAGTATGCCGGTGGCAAGGTGCTCGACGCCGGTGATATTATACAGACATTTGCCGGTTGGACATCTATAGGTACGGGGAAGGCACCGCTGGGGTCGTCGCTGCTGCCGTGGAAGAGGACGGAGTCTTTCGATGAGAAGGGCTCGGAGACGCTGCGGGCTATTGAGGCAATGAACATGGCGCTGATGCACCTCTCCGTTGACTGCAAACTTGAAGATGCTGGCAAGGCGTTGTTTCTGCTCTCAGCACCGCCTAAACAGGCTAACGTGGACATGATAAAGGTGCTGGGCAACCGGATAAGGGAGCTGGCACCCAATGCCGAGCTGAGGGATGGCAACTTCTTCGGGGCGAAAAATTTCGTCCAGGTCACCGTGGTGGTATCTGAGCTCATTTATCTGGACAGGGTGAAAACGCTCTATGAGAGGGCGGCGCGGTTGAGCGGTGCGGTGAAGGCAGATACGCCAGCGGAGCAAGATGACGCTGTTTGACCTCGATAAGCTGGAGCCACAGGAGGAGGGGACGAAGGGTGAGCCGGCTCCGTCCTCCGAGATGCCTCTGGCAGCCAGAATGAGACCTCGCAGCTTTGCCGAGTTTGTGGGGCAGGAGCATCTGGTGGGGGAAGGGCGGGTGCTGCGGAAGTGCATCGAGGCAGATGAGTTGCCCTCGATGATTTTCTGGGGACCGCCGGGCAGCGGCAAGACCACCTTGGCTTTTGTCATTGCCAGCGTCACCAGGTCACATTTCAGCCCGATGAGTGCGGTCAGCGCCGGTGTCTCCGATTTGCGTCGTGTGGTGGAGGAGGCGAGGCAGCGGCGGAAGACCGGGCAGCGGACGATATTGTTTATCGACGAGATACACCGCTTCAATAAGCTACAGCAGGATGCCATTCTGCCCTTTGTGGAGAACGGCGTGGTGACACTCATCGGCGCCACCACTGAGAACCCGTCGTTTGAGGTCATCTCGGCACTGCTCTCTCGCTGTCGCGTGTTCACTCTAAACTCGCTTTCCGATGACGAGGTGCGTCTTATCGTGGAGCGGGCACTCAAGGACGAGGGGCGGGGTCTGGGGAAGCTGAACGTGGAGCTGGAATCAGATGCTCTGAGACATCTGGTGACGGTGGCTAATGGCGATGCCAGGGTAGCATTGAATGCGCTGGAGATGGCTACCAGGGCGACTGCGCCCGACGCCGAGGGCAAGCGGCATATCACGCTGCCCCTGATAGAGGAGGCATTGCAGCACCGGGCGCTGCTGTATGATAAGAGCGGCGACCAGCATTATGATTTGATATCAGCGCTGCACAAGTCGCTGCGCGGCTCCGACCCGGATGCTGCGCTTTACTGGCTGGGGCGGATGCTGGAGGCGGGGGAGGACCCGCTGTACATCGCCAGGAGGCTGGTGCGCTTCGCCTCCGAGGATGTGGGCATGGCTGACCCGCAGGCACTGGTGGTGGCGGTGGCAGCGCAACAGGCGGTGCACTTCGTGGGCATGCCCGAATGCAACCTGGCGCTGGCACAGGCGGCAGTGTACTTGGCAACAGCCCCCAAGAGCAATTCGCTGTACGAGGGCTATTCCAGGGTGCAGGAAGATGTGGAGCGGACACGCAATGAGCCCGTGCCGCTGCACCTGCGCAACCCGGTTACCGGTCTGATGCGGAGGCTGGGCTACGGTAAGGACTACAAATATGCCCACGATTATCCGGGACACTTCGTCAAGCAGCAGAACCTGCCTGCCGGACTTCAGGGGAGGCGGTACTATATCCCGGGCGAGCTGGGATATGAGAAGGAGATAGCTGAGCGGCTGGAACGGTGGTGGGGTAGGAAACCGGAAAAGAAAGAGCAAGGATGAAGCGAAGAAAGGTATCGTTCCGCTGCGGGGAACTGAAGCTGGAGGGAGAGTACTATCTGCCAGATGGCGATGGACATTTCCCCGCTGCCGTGGTATGTCATCCGCACCCGCTCTACGGTGGCTCTATGGACAACAATGTGGTGCGGGCGATAAGTCAGGCGCTGGTGGAGCGCGGCATGGCGGCGCTGGTGTTCAATTTTCGTGGCGTCGGTGGTAGCCAGGGAAGCTTCGATGGCGGCAGAGGGGAGCAGGACGATGTCAGGTCAGCGCTGGACTGGCTGTGCTCCCGGGACGATGTCGATGCCCGCAGGATAGGGCTGGCAGGCTATTCCTTTGGCGCTGCCGTTGCCCTGCCGGTCGCCTGTGGTGAGCAACGGGTGAAGGCAGTGGCGCTGGTCTCCCTGCCGCTGATGGACGACGCGCAGGTGGAGCAATCGCAGGCATTGCTCAGCACCTGCGGTATACCCAAGCTGCTGGTCTGCGGCGACGATGACTTTGTGGTGCCGCTGGGTGCGGTGCAACGCCTGGCAGAGGTGGTGCGCGAGCCTAAAGAGGTCAGGGTTATCCCCGGTGCCGACCATTTCTGGTGGGGAGATGAGGGGACGGTGGCAGCCACTGTGGCTGATTTCCTCCACCGCCATATTGGCTAGATGTGGTTACCCGTTACTTCTGCAATTCTGACAGGCGCTGCCTGGCGGCACTTACCAGCGAGTCATCCTGAGATAGCTCGAGCACTTTGTTGAAATCGGCGATAGCCCGAGTTTTGTCCCCCATCTGGTCGTAGATATTGCCACGGTTGAAATAAGCCAGCGCATATTTGGGGTCAAGCTCAATGGCTTTGTTAAAATCGGCGAGGGCGAGTTCGTTCTGCCCTTTGCGGTGGTAAGCCGAGCCGCGGTTGTTGTAGGCTTTGGCGAAATCGGGCTTGAGCTCTATAGCTTTAGTGAGGTCGGCAATGCCCTTGTCCCATTGCTCCTGGGCATTGTAGACGGTGCCGCGGTTGTAATAGGCTTCGACGAGTTCGGGGTCGAATTCAATGGCTTTGGTGAAGTCGGTGAGGGCAGCTTCCATCTCCCCTTTAGAACCGTACTGGATGCCCCTCTGGTTGTAAATCAGTGCCATCTCCTTTTTGAGCTGGGGTGCCGATTCGGGGTCGAGCTCTATTATCTTCTGCAGGTCGGCGATGGCTAGTGCCCATTCCCCCTGCACGCGGTACACCAGGCTGCGGTTGTAATAGGCGATGGCATAGTCCGGCTTGAGGTATATCGCCTTATTGAAGTCGGCTAGCGCCGAATCGAGCTGGTTGATATCGGTATAGGCGGAGCCGCGGTCATTGTAAACGGTGAAATTATCAGGGTCAAGCTGGAGACATTTAGTAAAATCGGCGATCGCATTTTCAGGGTCACCCAGAAAGCGGTATACCAGCCCGCGGTTGTAGTAAGCCTCCACCAGCTTGGGGTCAAGTTCAATCGCTTTGGAAAAGTCGGCGATGGCAAGGTCGGTATTGCCCTTATTGGCATAAGCCCAGCCGCGGTTGTTATAGGCGGTGGCTGCTTTGGGGTTGACCCCGATGGCTGCGGTGAACTCGTTTATGGCATCATCCCACTTCTCCTCGGAAGCGTAGATAGTCCCCTGTTTGATGTGCTGTTCAAAGTCAGCCTCTTTGTCGCCCGAGGGCTCTGTATCCCGGGCGCACGCCGGCAGGAGGCAGGCTAACAGCAAAATCAGAAGGCAAAGGGCAAAGAAGCCAGTCTTATTTTTCACATCACCCTCCATTTCAGTGTCAGAACACGGTTATTTAGTAGCCAAGTATACCACATACTTAAACATAACGGAAATTAGTGTAATCGCCCGGTGGACCGGTGTTACCCCCTCACTCTAACTCTCTCCCCCAAGGGGTAGAGAGGACAGAAAGGCACTCTCCCCCAAGGTAGAGAGTGTATGTGGGTGGGTCTATCCCGCAGGGAGAGAGAGGACAAAAGGTGACTCTCCCTCGCAAGGGTAGAGGACTAAGGTGAGGGTGAAATGCGATTCCCCACGGGAGAGAGGACTTTTTCTCTCTCCTGACGGGAGAGTCTCTCTTCTCGCCTCTCCCTTGATAGGAGAGCCCTCTTCCAGCCGCCTTGACGGGAGAACCCCCTTTCTTTCCTCTCCCTCAAGGGAGAGGATAAAGGTGAGGGTGACTAATTTTTTCATCCTCACCTCAGCCCACATAAAGGGAGCGGCGACAGGTCTACCTTGCATCAGTAGAACAAATGTACTATAATACTTTGCAGAATGGCCAAGCTACTGGTGTTAGCGTTACAGAGGCGTCGGTATGATGTAGCGGCGCATGTGCTGGTGTACGGGCTGGTGAAGGCGCGGCTGGAGCAAGGGCATGGTGATAGAAAACGGAGCAGCAGGCAAGGTAAGCAAGCGAAAGCCTAGCTTTTACAGTCGGGCGCTGGACGAGGCGGAGAGGCTGGAGTTTGAGGAGGTGAGGGGGATGGAGGGGCTGGACGAGGAGATCGCCCTGTTGCGCCTCAAGCTGCGTTCGCTTATCGAGAGCCATCCGGAGAATGTCCGGCTGGCGTTGGACACTGCCAATACCATAGCCCGACTGGTGCGCACCCGCTACAGCATCTCCAGAGACCAGAAAAAGTCGCTGAAGCAGGCTATCACCAAAGTGCTCACCGAGATCGCCATCCCGCTGGGTGTGAAGGCGCTGGTCAAGTAATCGAAATGGAGCTGAGACCTTACCAGCAGGAGGTAGCCCGTGCGGTGGTTGCCAGCATCGAGGGCAATCTGGGTCTGACCCTGACCGTGGAAATCGCCCGGCAGGGCGGCAAGAACGAACTCTCCGCCCACCTTGAGGTGCTGCTGCTGACCATGTTCCTCTCCAGGGGTGGCAGCGGCATCAAGTGCAGCCCCACATTCAAACCGCAGACGCTCATCTCCATGGGACGGCTGAAGGACAGGCTGGACGAGTACGGCTATGGTGGCATCTGGCAGACTGAAGCTGGCTATATGGTCAAGCTGGGCAATGCCCGCTGGGTGTTCCTCTCGGCGGAGGAGACCAGCTCGGTGGTGGGGCATACCGCCGATATACTTCTGGAGGTGGACGAAGCCCAGGACGTCTCCAGGGACAAGTACACCAAGGAGTTCAGACCGATGGCATCGGCGCACAATACCACCACTGTGCTCTACGGGACGACTTGGGACGATGCCACGCTGCTGGAAGAGATAAAGCAGGCGAACTTGGAGCTGGAGAAGAGGGATGGCATCAGGCGGCATTTCCGGTATGACTGGCAGGAGGTGGCTAAATATAACCCGGCATACCGGAAATTTGTGGAGATGGAGAGGCAGAGGCTGGGAGAGGACCACCCCCTTTTTCGCACCCAGTATGCTTTATTGCCGATACGGGGCGGTGGAGGGTTTTTCAGCCCGGCGCAACTGGCAGCCCTGCGCGGTGAGCATTCAAGGCTGCGCTTACCGGAAGAGGGGAAGGTATATGTGGCGGGGATCGACTTCGCCGGCGAAGCTGAACAGCTTGAGTCGGAGGTCTTGCTGCGGCGCAGCAGGGATGCCGCGGTGGTGACCGTGGCTGAGGTGGTGCTGGCGCCTGCCGGTGACCGCTTGCAGCAGCCGCTACTCCTGGTGGTGGAGCACTATGCCTGGGTGGGCAGAAAGCACGCCGACCTGCTCGCCGAACTGGTGGGACTGTTTAGAGATGTGTGGCGACCGAAGTGTGTGGTGTGCGATGCCACCGGTGTGGGCGAGCCGCTTGCCAGCCTGCTGAGGAGTGCTCTGGGCAGCCGGGTGGTGCCCTTCAAGTTCACCCAGAAGACGAAATCTGAGCTTGCCTTCGACCTGCTGGCTATGGTGAACTCGGGCAAGCTGAAGGTCTACCGCCAGGACGGTTCGGCGGAGTACGGTGAACTGATGTCGCAGCTATGGCAGGCGAAGCAGGTCTATCGCCCCAACCAGACGCTGGACTTCTTCGTCGATGCGGCTAGCGGGCATGATGACTATCTGATGAGCCTGGCGCTCACAGTACAGGCGGCAAAGAAGTGCACACCGAGGAGGGCACAGGGTAGCCTGCGCGGCTAGCTGATCCCGCTGGACTGTTAAGTCTAGATAAGGCTGGGCAGACCCTTGGCGGCTTCCTCCATATCGCGGAGGCGGGTGCTGGTCTCCCTGATGCGTTCCTTCTGCGTCTGGGCGAAGGCGGTAGCCCTATCGTAGTAATCGCGTATCTTCTGCACAAAGGCGAGCTGGGAGAACATTATGGTGACATTCACCATGGAGCCCTCTCTGGGGAAGTCGCCTGCCCTGATGACGGCGTTCTCCGCCAGCTCGCGGAGATAGTCACCGAGCCCCTTGGCTATATCCATAGACATGTCCCTTGCCGGGGCAGCCAGCAGGTATAGTGCCCTGCCGGCGTCCTCCGGGCTGCAGCCTATGGAGAGTTCGCTGATGGCGGCGTCCATAGCCTGCATCGCCCTCAAGGTCTCGTCGCTCTTCTCTTTATAGCTCACCTTAGCCAGTTGCCAGGGGAAGCGGAAACCGCGGGGTATTTCGGCGCTTCCTATGCCGATGGCTGTCCAGCCATCGATGGACTGCATGATATCGCCGGCATCTAGCACCTTGGCGCCCACATGCTTATACTTGATCACCTCGCCGGCGCACATCAGGTCGTAGAACGGCTCCACTATCTGGGCATTTATCCGGTTCAGGTTCATTGCCAGGCTGGCGTCTTTTCTCACATAGCGCTGGTTATCAGCCAGGAACACACCATCGGCTACGGAGTGGATGGACTTGAGACAGGTAGCGGTGTTATAGACGCTGCGCAGCTCGGTCATCTCCTCGTGTTCGAAGGGAAGGACGACGAGTGCATACACCGGCTTGCCCACATACCGCTCCTTGAGCATCTGGGCGATGACGGAGATTGCCCCGGAGCCGGTGCCGCCGGCGGCGCCGGCGATGAGCAGGAAGGCGTGCGACTGGTAGAAATTGGGGGCTGAACGCACGGCGTCGATCACCTTGTCCCCGTCCTCTCTAGCTAGCTCAGCACCCATCTCGTTTATCTTACCCACACCGTGCCCCCAGGTCTTCCGCCCGCCGATAAGTATGCGGTGCATATAGTCGGAGTTGATATAAGACAGCCCGGTGAGGTCTGTCTGGTCGGTGTTCACAGCATAAACGCCGGTGACGATGTTGATGCCCCATTGTGACTGCGCTTTTTTATTCAGCCGGACAAACTGGTCAGCAACACGCGACCCGCATTGTCCCAACCCGATAATCATTAATCTCATATCGCATCCTCACTTTCTGTACGATTGTAGTATCGTATTCAGTTTTCTCCATATTAAGCCATAATGGCTATATTGTCAAGTTTTAGTCAGTCCCCCAGGTCACCGCTGCGGACGACGTGTACGATGCGCCAGATGACAATCGCCAGCACACAGGCGCCGAGGGCGATGATGGCGATGAGCCACCACTGTAAAGCACCGATTTCCAGTAGCTGACCGGTGGTCCATTCCCCCCCATTTCCAGCGCCGTCCACCGCCTTCACCCTCCAGTAGTATTTACCCCGTGGCAGTGCCTCCTTTTTGGTCAGCGTATACTCTGAAGCGGTCAGCCCTTCCTTGCGCAGCACACTGCCGGAGAAGTCGGTGCCGGGGCTTATCTCCAGCGTGTAGTACACGCCGCTGGGGTCGGTGACCTCTTCCCAGTCAAAGGTGACCGCGGTCTTGCCGATCAAGCCGAACCTGGCGCCAGCCTCTGGTGAGAGCAGTTTCGGCGTCGGCGGCGGTGTCGACTCCACGGTGAACTTCACCGAGGACACAGAAGTGGCGGCGGTGACGGTCACGGTGTGGTCGCCAGCCTTTGACAGCGGCACCTTGAACCTGGCGGCGAAGTTGCCCTTCGTGTCGGTGGCGGCAGATGTCGCCACCTGATTGCCATCGTAGCTGATGATTACTGGCTGACCGGCGGCGAAGCCGGTGCCGCTTAAAGTGACCTCATCGCCGATGGAGCCGGAGGCGGGGTTTAATTCTATCCTCGGTGACACGATTACCGCGACCTCGGGTATTTCGCCCGGTTTATTGACACTACCAGAGGCGCCGATAAGGTGTTTGCCCTGAGGCGTTGGCGGCACCGCAATCTTAGTTGACCACGAGCCCTTGGCATCGGCGACGATGTTACTGGCTACCATGGTGCCGTCGAAGGTTATCTTGATATCACTCTCTTTGGACTCGAATCCGATGCCGTTGACCCACAGGCTATCGCCGACATAAATGGCGTCGCCGAGGTAGCCGGATGCCGGCTCCACTTTTATCACCGGCGACACGGTGAAGCTGAGTTTACTGACCTCTTCCTCCGGGGTGACCCCTCCCGCCGCCCCGACCTCATGGCTGCCTCTGGCTGATGCCGGCACCGAAAAGCTGGACTGCCATGAGCCTTTGGCATCGGCGGGGATGCCCGAGTTAACGGTTAGCCCGTCATAGGTCACCTTGATGTTGGTCTCCCCGCTGGTGAAGCCGCTGCCGGCGATGCTCACCACAGTGCCCACATTTCCTGAGGTGGGGTTGATGGCGATACTGGGGGCGACGGCGAAGGTGAGCTTTCCTGCCTCTTCAGCCGGCGTGGTGCCCTGGACGGTGACCTCATGGTTGCCGCGGACGCTGGCGGGCACCTTGAAGGTGGTCTCCCAGCTCCCCTTACCGCTGGCGGTAATGCCGCTTTTTACCGCCGTGCCGTCGTAGAGCACCTGTATGCCGGACTCGTTGCTGTTAAAGCCTTTGCCGGTCACCGTGACCTCCGACCCCACCGTGCCTTTGTTCGGCGTCAGGCTTATGGATGCCGTCACGGTAAATTCACCGCTTAACACCTTGTCCGCCACCTTCAGGGTCAGCTTGTGCTTCCCCCTGGGGGCTTCGGGCACAAGGAAGTTCACCGAGACGCAGCCCTGCGCGATTTGACCTTCGGAGATGATTTGAGTATCGTCCCAGATGAGCTGATAGGTGCCGGAGCCATAGCCGCAGGTGCCGGGTATCGATACCTGTGCGCCCACCGGTCCCTGTGTCGGGGATACCGTGAGGCTGTTGTTAGCCAGGATGGGGGATGGTACGAGGGGTAGGACCAGCAGGAAGAGGAGCAGGGCGGCTACCGCAAAGGCTCTTACATTATTATTCATCTTTTAAGCTATTTTAGCACATATCGGGCTGTCCAGAAAGGGGTTTGGGGCTTAATAAAGGACAGCCATCTTAAATCTCCTTTGATAGCGTCGCCAGAAACTCGGCGTTGGTCCGCGTCTTCGCCAGGCGGTCGAGCAGCCTCTCCGTAGCCTCGGTGGGATTGGAGGAGTCCTCGGCGATCATGCCCACGATGCGCCGCAGCAGCCATACCTGCTTCAGAGTGTTCTCGTCGAGTAACAATTCTTCACGGCGGGTGCCGCTGCGCAGGATATCTATCGCCGGGAAGACGCGCTTCTCCGCCAGCCGGCGGTCGAGGTGGAGCTCCATATTCCCTGTGCCCTTGAACTCCTCATATATGAGGTCGTCCATCCTGCTGCCGGTGTCCACCAGGCAGGTGGCGATGATGGTCAGGCTGCCGCCTTCTTCGGTATTTCTGGCGGCGCCGAAGAAGCGCTTCGGCGGGTACAGGGCT
This sequence comes from Dehalococcoidia bacterium, assembly GCA_034433775.1. Classification (GTDB taxonomy): domain Bacteria; phylum Chloroflexota; class Dehalococcoidia; order GIF9; family UBA5629; genus CALJTV01. The sequence continues at coordinate 11,332 of DAOUAI010000059.1, read as the reverse complement.
ACCGAGTCTATGCCGCCGGAAAGGGTGCGCCCGCTGGGCGGCATCGCCAGGTTATAGGCCCTGGTGAGCCGGGTGATGCCGTCGAGCAGTATCACCACGTCCTTTCCCATCTCCACCAGCCGCTTCGCCCGCTCCAGAGCCAGCTCAGCTACCCTTGTCTGGTTGTCCACCGGCTCATCGAAGGTGGCTGCCACCACCTCTGCCTTCACCGAGCGCTTCATATCGGTCACCTCCTCCGGTCTTTCGCCGATAAGGCATACCATGAGGTGGGGCTCGCTGTAGTTGGCGGCGACGGCGTTGGCGATGTTTTTCAAAAGCATGGTCTTTCCCGCCTTGGGCGGAGACACAATCAGCCCCCTCTGCCCCCTGCCTATGGGGGCGATGAGGTTTATCAGCCTGGTGGACAGGTTGCCGGGACTGGTCTCCAGGTTGAACATCTTGTTGGGGAAGGTGGGCGTCAGCGAGTTGAAGTGCGGACGGCTCTTTGACTGCTCGGGGTCGACCCCGTTTATCGCCTCCACCCTCACCAGACTGCAGTATTTCTCACCTTCTTTCGGCGGTCTTCCCTGACCGGAGACGATATCGCCCGGTCTCAAGCCGAAGCGGCGGATCTGGGACTGGGAGATGTAGACATCGTTGGGACCGGGGAGCAGGCTCTCCTGTCGCAGAAATCCGTAGCCCTCGTTGGTGATGTCCAGGACGCCGCTGACGAACAGGAAGCCCTGCTGCTCGGTGTATGCCTGGACGATGCGCATGATGAGTTCCTGCTTCTTCAGTGCGGTGATGCCATCGATGCCCTGCTGGCGGGCTATATCCAGCAGTTCATCGCGGGTCTTCGCTTCCAGCTCGGCGATGCTTATCTGTGGTTGCCTTTCCTCTACTACCATGTCATCTCTCCTGAGTATAGATTTTTAACCCCGTTTACCCATAACCTTCTCCCAGTCCTCGAGAAAGCGGCGCACGCCGATGTCGGTCAGCGGGTGCTGCACCATCTGCATAAGGACGGAATAGGGGACGGTGGCGATATGGGCGCCGGCTTTAGCTGCCTCGACGCAGTGGCGCGGGTGGCGGATGCTGGCGGCGATGACCTCGGTCTTTATGTTCTCGGGGTAGTTGTGGTATACCTGCACTATCTCCCGCACCAGCCCCATGCCGTCCTCGCCGATATCGTCCAGCCTGCCCACGAAGGGGCTGACGAATGCTGCCCCGGCAGCCGCTGCCAGCAGCGCTTGGTTTAGCGAAAAACAGAGGGTGAAGTTCACCTTTATCCCCTCCCGGGCAAGTACGGCGGTGGCTTCCACCCCCTGAATGGTCGCCGGTATCTTTACCGCCACATTCTCCGCCCAGGACGCTATCTCCCTGGCTTCAGCCACCATACCGCTGACGTCCTGGCTCAATACCTCGGTGGACACCGGTCCCGGAACGATGCTGCAGATCTCCTTGACCAGCCTCTTATAGTCCACCTTGCCCTCTTTGGACACCAGGCTGGGGTTGGTGGTCACGCCGGTGATTACTCCCAGTCTGACGCCATGTCTGATATGCTCGATGTTAGCCGTGTCCAGAAACAGGCGCATGTTTCGACTCCTTCATCACGTAGTATATTCCTGTGGTAGCGGCAGGGAGACCTGCGCTCCTTCGACCAGCGTTTCTTTGGCGGCGGCGACAAAGCTGACGAACAGCGGGTGCGGTCTGTTGGGGCGGGAGCGGAACTCGGGGTGGAACTGACAGGCGACCATCCAGGGGTGGTCTTTAAGTTCCACTATCTCCACCAGCCGCCTGTCGGGGGAAAGCCCGCTGGCGATAAGCCCCTTCGCCTCGAAGGGCTCGCGGAAATGGTTGTTGAACTCGAAACGGTGACGGTGCCGCTCATGGACCACCGACTGCCCGTAAGCACGGTATGCCTGCGTCCCCGGCACCAGATGACAGGGGTAGGCGCCGAGGCGCATGGTGCCGCCGAGGCTGGTGACTGCCTGCTGCTCCGGCAGCAGGCAGATGACCGGATAAGGGGTCTTGGGGTCGAACTCGGTGGAATTGACCTCGTTCGAGCGCAGGGCATAGCGCCCGAACTCGATGACCATCACCTGCATGCCCAGGCACAGCCCCAGATAGGGGATGTGGTTCAAGCGGGCATATCTGGCGGCAACAATCATCCCCTCGATCCCGCGGTAGCCGAAGCCGCCGGGGACGATTATGCCCTGGGCTGATTTCAACAGCCCCAGGTTGCCGTCGCCCTCAAGCGCTTCAGAATGCACCCAGACTATGTTCACCTGCCGGTTGTGGTACAGACCGGCGTGGCACAGGGCTTCACGCACCGAATAATAGGCGTCCTGAAGTTCCACATATTTCCCCACCAGGGCGATGTTCACCGGCTCCTTGGGTGCTTTGAGGCGGGCGACCATCTCCCGCCACTCGCTGAGGTCGGCGCTCCTCGCCGTAAGCCCCAGCCGCTGGATGACGAGGTCGCCCAGCCCCGCCTCCTCCAGCACCAGCGGCACCTCGTAGATGGTCTCGGCAGTCACCAGCGGAGTGACCGCCTCTCTGGGCACATCACAGAACAGAGAGAGCTTGTCCTTGAGGCTGGGCGGTATTTCGTGGTCGGAGCGGCAGAGGATGATATCGGGCTGGATGCCGATGCGCCGCAGTTCGTTAACGCTGTGCTGTGTGGGCTTGGTCTTGAGCTCCTTGGTGGTGGCGATGTAGGGGAGGAAGGTGACGTGCACATAGAGCACGTTGTCCCTGCCCTCCTCGTTTCTCATCTGGCGGATGGCTTCTAGAAAGGGCTGTCCTTCGATATCGCCCACGGTGCCGCCGACCTCCACGATGACCACCTCGGCGCCGGATGCCTCCGCCACCTCTCTGATGCGCCGCTTTATCTCATTGGTCACGTGGGGCACCACCTGTATGGTGCCGCCGAGGTAGTCGCCGCGCCTCTCCCCGGCGATGACCGCCGAGTATATCTGCCCCGAGGTCACATTGGAGGCGGCGGTGAGGTCGACGTCGATGAACCGCTCGTAATGTCCCAGGTCGAGGTCGGTCTCGGCGCCGTCCTGGGTGACGAACACCTCACCGTGCTGGTAGGGCGACATGGTACCGGGGTCAACATTAAGGTAAGGGTCGAGCTTCTGCACGGAAACGGAGATGCCGCGGCTTTTAAGTATTCTGCCTATAGAGGCGACGCTGACCCCCTTGCCTACGGAACTGACCACGCCGCCGGTGACGAAGATGTACTTGCTCATCTTGCGGGAAATATTAACTCCCTGGAGTCAGCTATGACTGCAGGTATAGCCGGTCGCTTTCTATTGCGGGATAAAACCTGAAACACGGGACTTAAAGGTGCAGGTGGCAGTTTTTTTTATTATAAGTATCTCATTGGGAATTTGTCAAGTCACCCTCACCTTTATCCTCTCCCTCAAGGGAGAGGTAAGGAGGAAGGGAGGGACTCACCCTTATTTTGTCCTCTCTCCTTGCGGGAGAGAGGACTACTTCTCTAACCCTCTCCCCCTCTGGGGGAGAGGTAAGGTGAGGGGGAGTCCTTCCTCATCATGGCTCGATGGTGAAGCTCTTCACCTCAGACCATGGGCTGCGGATGTACTGCCCGCTAGCCGCCTGGCGCACTCTCACCCGCCAGTAATAGGTGTGCCCCGCCTCCAGTTGTGCCCAGCCGGTGAGCGATGATGGAGAGGCTGCCCGCCCTCCGGCGGGGAAGTAAGCCCGGGGCGACATAGCAGAGGCTGGGGCAAAGGCGCCGGTGTCCAGCACAATCAGGGTGAACTCAGGGTCTTTGGCTATCTGGAGCTGGTACTCACTGGAATAACAGTACTGCTCCCAGCCGAAGTCCACCTGCTGGTTCCTGCCCGAGACCGGGTCCTTGCCGACGGTCTGGCTACCTTCATCAACCGCCTCGGACTGCGCTGCTGCAGCGACAGCAGGCGTGCTGGCATCAGTGCCATCGGTGGCTGGCGCTGGCGGCTGGGTCGCCACCGCCGCTGCGCAGCCGGGGCTGACCATCACCAGCACAGACAGCACCAGCCCCAACAGTGCACAAATATGCCGTTTCATCCGCTTTTCTTGGAACATCCTAGCTCAGCTACTTCACAGCGTCAAAACCACCGCCGTCTGCACCAGCCAGAGCACCTGCGCCCTGTTTTTGCTCCGCGGTGGACGCCACTTTCATCAGCCGGCGACTTTATAGTAGCCCGATTTCACCTGCAGTGGCCAGGCGATGTCCAGGTACTGGTCGGTCTGGGGCTCCCAGGTGGGCCACTTCACCAGCCCCTTGACGTTGGCGTCGCCCGTCCTGGCGAACTGCACCCACAGTGACATCATGGCTTCAGAGACCAGCCTGTCCTCCTCGGTGATGCCGGCATCGGGTGAGGAGGCGCCTGAAGGCTGGGCGAAGCCGATGAAGTGTGCCGGGTTGCCGATGACCTTATAGGCGCCGAACAGGTACATTATCTCGATGCCGTGGTACGCCATCACGCCCTCCTGGCGCCATTTGCTGGGCACATGGCTGAAGATGCAGCCGTAGCCCTTGTTGCCCAGCTTGTGGACGCTCTCCAGCCTCAGGGCATAACCCTTGATGACGCCGGGCATCTTGATCAGCGTCTTCTCGGCGATGAGTTCACCGAGGTTGGCGCAGGTTATCAGCGGGACATTGTTCTGCTTCCCGGCACGGAAGATGTTGTCGGGGAAGTCGGGCATGAAGTAGCCGTCCACCTTCAGCGTATCGGTCACCACCACGCCTTCAGGGCGTTCTGCCCTCATGTCCTCGGTCATCCTGAGTGCCGCCTTGATGATATCTTCGGCGGGCAGGGCGCGCAGCGCCGCCAGGTCGCCGGGGTCTTTCTTCAGGTACTGGGAGACGAGTCTTTCGCCGAGTTCCTCGGCGTCCTTAAGGCTGGTGACCAGCCTGCCGGGACCGGTGACGCCGGTGTTGGCGCCGCTCTGCAGGACGACGCGGTGGAACAAGCCCTTCGCCAGCGGGGACGCCATCAGTGCATCGCACTTGCCGGCGCCGCCTGACTCGCCGAAGATGGTGACGCAGTCCGGGTTACCGCCGAAGGCGGCGATATTGCGCTGTACCCACTGCAGGGCGGCGATGAGGTCGAGGAACAGGTAGTTCCCCGAGGTGCCGTGGGGCGATTCTCTGGTAAGCGCCGGCAGTGCCAGACAGCCGATGGGGCTGAGGCGGTGGGTGACGCTGACCAGCACCACGCCGCGCTGTGCCAGCGCCAGCGAGGTGCCCCAGGGTGCCATGCCGCCGCTGCCGATGCTGTAGCCGCCGCCGTGGAACCACACCATCACCGGCAGCTTTTCGTTCGCCTTCCTCGCCGGCGTCATCACCACCAGGTAGAGACAGTCCTCGCTGTAGGGACCGGGACAGAAGGGTCGCTCCACCTGCGGGCAGGGCTTCGATGGCTGGGTGCAATCGCGGATGCGCGTCCGCGGCGCCACCGGCTGCGGCGGCTTCCAGCGCAGCTCGCCGATGGGCGGGGCGGCATAAGGGATGCTGCGGTAGACATGGACCTCCTTCCCCGGCTCCCCCAGCACCACGCCGGAGACGAGTCCAGAATCGGTCTTTATCGGGTCGTTCAGTGCCATTTCCTCCTCCTGTAACCTACGGTTCTGGCTGATTTTACCACCGCGCTGGAGAAGGTTCAAGAAAGTCCTCTCACCCTCACCTTAGTCCTTTCTCTCAAGGGAGAGGGAAGAGGAATGGTGGAGAAGCCAGGGGAGGGGGTACGGGGGTCTTGACAGCCGTGGTAAAATAGTACCAGACGGGCAAGAAAAGCCCGTCCTTTGGAGTGTCTGTGAAAGGAGGTGATGCCATGGCAAAAGTGCCGGGGCATATAGGTGCCGCGGCAAGGTAGATATCGTCCTGGCTCCGGGACATAGGGTCTACGTTGATTCCTGGGGAGCAGCCCGGGGGCGGGCTATAGAAATACCCGAGCAAAAAAGTGAAAACTTTCCCCGAAAGGGTTTCTCCAAAACTGGAGGCGGAGTTTAAAAAATACACTTCTCTCCTCTAAGAGAAAGGTCGAGCTCCGCCGAAGGTCTCCGAAGAGGGCTGGAGACCGACCGCGAAAGCGGAAAAGTCGAAGGTGATTTTCGGAGTTCAAAAACACAGGAGGTAAAATGAAAAAATACCCTAGTATGTTTGGAGTTTTGGCGGCTTTACTGTTAGTCGCCAGCTTCATCGTACCGTCAAACCTGGTCACCCCCTCCTCTGTGGAAGCCGACCCGGCGGTAGGTGCCTGGGACACGCTGTCGCCGCCAGTCACTCTGCACCCCATCTTTAAGTACACCGACACCATCGATATGTCGGTGAGCGGCAGCACCGTGGCGTTTGTGGTCAGGGCTAAGCTCTACTATAGTGGCATCACCAAGGGCACTGTGACGTACAGCACCAACGTCCTGTCGATCACCACCAACAGCGGCATCTCCACGAGCACGGGCGCGTGGACAAACTGGACGCTGGAGTGGGACCGGCTGTTCGGCACCACCAACGCGTGGAACGGTGAGAACATCTACCTGGTAGCGCTGGCGCCGGACAACCCCAGCATTATCGCCATCGTTACTGATCCGCCCCTTGAAGGTGCAGTCCCGGGCGACGGTCCACGGGAGGTGTGGATCACCACCAACGGTGGCGGGAAGTGGGAGGTGACCAACCTGGCGGGCGTCCTCGAGGACGAGGGTGAGTACATCCGCTGGATCGACATCTCCGTCGACTACGGTGGGAAGCGCGATATCGCTGTGGGCACCGTTGATGGAGGTGGCGAGGGCGATGTCTATGTGCTCAAGTCCACCGGCTTTACCGGCTGGATAAAGCAGGGCTTCGATGGTATACCGCTGGGTGATTTCTTTGCCGGGAGGTTCTCGCCGAGTTATGCCAGCGATGCCGCGCTGGCGCTGGTGTACGCCGATGATGAGGCCACCTACTATAACATCTCGCTGCGCGATCTCGACCGCAACACGCACCGCGCCTTTGCCTTCACCACCCCGGTGGAGGTCAAAGACACAAGTTCCCCAGCGCTGGCTTCGCCAGCACTTGACGAGCTCAACCGCGCCGACTTGGAGCTACCGTCTGACTTCTCCGGCGCCGCTGCCAGCCTGAGGCGGGCATACATCAGCCTGGATGCCTGGGACTCTAAAGCTATAGACGATTGTGAGGACGGCATCTTCCGCATCGATGACACCACGGTGTACACCCTGATGGACACCACCAATGTGGAGAACAAGGCGATCTACAGCATCGCCTATTACGGCACCTTTGCCTCGGGCAAACTGCTTGTCGGCGAGAGGCTGGGTGACCCCTGTGCGGGCACTGTGCCCACCTGGTTCACCGATGCCCCCACCACCTGCCCCGTCCCCTGCTGGTACCCCTGTCTGAAGTGCCCCACCGGCGCTGCCTGTCTTGATGGCACGCGTGCCGGCGGTGCCCTGGTCGGCTGGAGGGGAGATGGTCAGCTCGCCTTTGCTGCCACCGGACAGCTTTTGCAGTTACCGGCTACTGACTGGTTTAGCAACTTCGACAATGAGGAGATGCTGACTAGGTTCAACGACGAGTCCGCCTTCTCCATCAGCCGCAACAACGGTGAGACCTGGAACCAGATCAACCTCATCGACACCACGATAAGCAAGCTCACCGACATTGCGCCGTCTGCTGACTCCAAGACTATCTACCTGGCTTCAGTGAACCAGGGGTCAAGGGGGAAGTCCGCAGCGCCAGTCTATTTCGACCTGGACTGCGATGGTGATGGCTGCACGGCCACCTTCAACGGCACCAAAACGCTTGCCATGTGGCTAGCTGGTTTAGGTTGCAATGTGACCTCGGTGTCGCTTGCCCCCGCGTCATTCACAGGTACATACGATAGTGGTAAGTGTGGCTGTACCTTCAATATAAACGGCACGCTGACGTACAACTGCGCTTGCAATCCAGCCTGTCCCAAGACAGCCACCGTCAGCGGCACCCTCAGCGCGACCTGCAACACGACTACACAGTTATATCTCACCGTCGCTTGCGATTGCTGCGGCTGTCCTGGCTGCGATGCTGAATGCGCTACCACCTGCGCCTTTGACAGCGTGTGGCGCACCAGCAGCAATGCCGAGGTCAACGCACCGTTCCCCGGCGGGCTGCCGGTAGCCACCTGGTGGGAGAGGGTGTTCACCCATGTAACCGCTGTCGATTGCACGCAGACACAGACCGACGTGGCGCTTTTGAGGCTGGTGCCTTATTGCCAGGACGAGACCGGGCAGATAGTTGCCTGGGCTGCGCAAGGCACCACCGCTGCCTTCTGGTCACCGGACTATGGTGACTACTGGGCGGCGATCACGCCGCGCAACGCCATTCAGGACTTCACCTTCGAGTCCAAGACGGTGCTCTACTTCCTCAGCCCCACCGGCATGGTGCAGAAGATGCCCTACACCGGCACCGCCTGGGCGACCACGCTGTCCGACATCAATAGCTGGATAACCTCGGCGCACACCATCGCCGCCTACCCCGAGGGGCAGGTGATCGTCGGTGCTGGCTCGGCTTACCATGCCGCAGCCTACGCCGCGTCCTTCAGCAGCAACTTCCACACCGACAACCCGAGCTTCACGCTGATGACCACCGGGCTGTACACCTACTCCAGGGGTGATGTCCATGTCGCCTTCCATCCCAACTTCAAGGACAACAAGACGGTGTTCATCGCCGACACCGGATCCTACGGCTCGGTGTACCGCAACAATGTGGCTGCGCAGAAGCGCTGGGTGGAGCTTGACATGATGGACGCTGCCAACGGCGCTGTGGGCTGCGATGCGCCACATAGAGTCGGTCAGTATGGTCTGGTATTGTCCTTCACCGGCGAGGCGCTGTACTCGGCACATACCAGCAGCCAGGATACAGACTGTGCTGTCGACCGCACCATCGATGACGGCACGGGCAAGTTCGGTCCGCTCTCCGGCTTACCCAAGCCGGGCGTTGCTTGGGACTGCCTGAACGTGTTCATCAATAAGCCGGCGGATGGTGTCTGCTTCACCAACGAGCCGACATCGCTGCGGATCTGCGGCTGCTGCACTGCTGACAGCGACAGCACGCTGTACGCCATCGACAACGATGCTTACTTCTCCACCGCAACCAGGATGGGGCTGCCGTGGAGATTCACCGACTGCATGGCGAAGAAGGGCCCCAAGCTGATCACTGAGGACAAGGCGCTTATCGGCTGTGACCCTGTGTCCGGGCGCGCTGGTGAGGTCAACCTCTGCTGGGAGCAGCTCTGCGTGGCTGACGCCTACGACGTCGAGATCGCCAAAGACAAAGACTTCACCCTGCTGGTGGTCAACATCGCCAATGAGAACGTCTGCCACGGCGTGATGCCGGCTGATGTCACCAAACCGTGCGTCTTCTTCCCCGCTGGTGGTAAAACTGCTGGTGGCATGATGACCGTTGAATTCGACCCGCAGAAGAAGACGCTGGTGACCACGCAGGCTGAAGGCTCGGCGATCGGGCTCTACGGCAACCTCGAGTGCGGTCACACCTACTACTGGCGGGTGAAGGTGCGCGAGTGCGCCACTGGTCAGTGGATCAGGAGCCCGTGGTCTGAGGTCAGGAGCTTCTCCGTGAAGGCTGGCGTGCCGGTATCGGCTCCGTACGCCGGCATCCAGGCGCTGGCACCGGCTAATGGTGCCACCAACATCGCGGTGAAGAACCCCGGCTTCTCCTGGGCGCCAATGGGCGACACCACGAAGTACGAGTTCATCCTGGCTGAGGACTACGCCATGACCAAGGTGGTCAAGCAAGCCACCGTCTCCGGCACCGCCTTCCAGTATGATGGCACGCTGAAGTACAGCACCAACTACTTCTGGAAGGTGAGACCGGTCGAGCCGGCTCCTGGTGACTGGTCGCCGGTGTTCGTGTTCAGCACTGAGCCTGAACCGGCAGCGCCACCACCACCAGAGAAACCGGCGCCCACACCGCTGTGGGTCTGGGTGGTCATTGCCATCGGTGCCATCTTGGTCATCGTCACCCTGGTGCTGATCTTCAAGACCCGCCGGGTGTAAGGCAACCTGCTTGAGATAAGCAAGAGGGCGGCTCACTGAGCCGCCCTCTTTTTTCTCCCCCTCACCTGACCCCTCCCCCACAGGGGGGAGAGGATAAAGAGGTAGCCCTCTCCCGCAATCTTTTTTTCCTCTCTCTTGAGGGAGAGGAAAAAGGTGAGGGTAAAAATGCCCTCTCATTCTAACTCTCTCCCGTGGGGGAGGGAGGGCAAAAAGGGTGGCTCTCTCCCGCAAGGGGACAGAGGACAAAAGGGGTGACTCTCTCCTGCGAGGGGGGGAGAGAGAGGACATTCCCTCTCCCTCGACGGCGAGCCCTTCTTCCCTCTCTACTCCCTTGAGGGAGAGTTTTTTCCTTTGTCTCCTCTCCCTTGAGGGAGAGGACTAAGGTGAGGGTGATTCTCCCGCAGGGGGGAGAGAGGACAAGAGTTAGGGTGGACTACCTTAAGTACTCACTTAAGCGGCGGAAGAAGGCGCGCAGGGCGAGGATGAAGATGACCAGCAGGATGAGCGCCACTATCACCAGCATCCATGAGGAGAAGAAGCCCACTTTGAAAGCGTAGTAGGTGGACTCCCACTCGCTCGCGTTGCCGGCGCCGTCCACCGCCCGCACCCGCCAGTAATAGGTGCCGGGCTTCAGCTTGACGCTCCAGGTATTGGCGGTGATCCCCTCTTTGGCGACCACCGGCGGGAAGACGCGGGGGGTGGTGCCCACCTCCACGGTGTAGCTGACGCCGCTGGGGTCCTCCACCGGCTCCCATTTGAAGGTGACCGTCTGGGCGCCGAACCAGCCGAAACGCTGGTTGGTGGGGTAGGTAGGCACGGGTGCCTCCGGCGGCTCGCCCTCGAGGGGGAGTTCGAATGTGGCGCTGTTGCCCGCTTTGTCGGTGGCGGTTACCTTGTGCCGCGGGTTCCTGGTCTCGGGCACCTGGAACTCGTGGCTGAAGCTACCATTGATGTCGGTCTTGGCGTCTTCGGTTATCAGGATGTCGTCATACTTTACAGTGACCTGACTATTGGCGGCGAAGCCCGAGCCGGTCAAGGTCACCTTGTCGCCGATGCCGGGGCGCTCCGGGGCAAGGCTGACGCCAGGCACCACCTGAAGTGCAGCAGCGAGCTCATTGCCGTAAAGCATGGTCTCCGCTGAGGCTTTGAACTCGTGTCTGCCGGCGATGGTCGGTGGCAGGGTGAAGTCGGTGATAAAAGTGCCCTTATCGTTGGTGCTGACATTCAAATCGAGCTCTTTACCATCGAAGGTCAGGGTGACCTTTTTGCTCGCCGGAAAGCCGGTGCCCTG